>NZ_SRUX01000029.1:0-28643 GCF_004791545.1 Mesorhizobium sp. M4B.F.Ca.ET.214.01.1.1 | reverse complement strand
CGGGAGCGATTTATTTTCCCAAGCAGCAGGTCAACTATCTAGGCAATTTCTCCGGTAAGAACGGCTGCACGCAGGTGGTGGCCGACACCATCCAGTGGTCCGGCAATTCCAACATCAACCAGGACTGTTCGAGTCTGGGAATGAAAGACATTCCGGCGACCACCTCCATTCGATTGGTTGAGTAAGACTGAGCCGTATTCCTGGGCCTGGGCGACCACTATTGCACGTGCGAATGGTTTAGGAGCCTGGTTGCTGTGGTCGCTTCGCTAGAACGAGTCGCGTTGGCGCGGTCGATCCCTTCAACGGTGACGGCGAATGTACCGTTCTCGGTCCTGCCGATAAAGCCCTTGGCCTTGAGATACCAAAGATGGAACTCGAGGTGCTCGCGTGCGCAGCCTGATAAGCGTTCTAACTCTTCGTCGCCGATACCAGGATTGTTGACGTCTTGCCGGCGCTTCGCGCAAAGCAGCGAGAGCAATCTGGCCTGGACGATCGTGTCCTTCTCAACGACACGGGGGTCGCTGGCTTCATGAGCCAACTCACGGCTACGGCCCAGGTATTCCCCGTGGAGGATGTCGTACTGGGCGCGGCTCACAGGGTCTTTGAGCGCATTGTGCGCCTCTACGAGGTCGCTAAACCGCCGTTCATCACCGGTCTCCCGGTTGTCCGGGTGGTAGCGTTTCGCGAAGTAGCGGAATATTCGCTCTATAGTTTCTGGCGTCGCCCTCGGGCTGATCTCCAGCAGATCATAGTAATCAACAAATGTCATCGTGGCGCTTCCCCAAGCCACCCCTCAGATCAAAATCGCGCAAGTTCACGGCACAAACAAGCTGACGTGCGCTGCATTCCACCAGATAGGTTAACCGGGCGACGATGACCTCATTCCCCGGCTGAAATGTAACCGCTGCGGCGGGACGGCCGTAGGGGTACACGCCCGATACAAGGCCGGATGCCTACAGGGCGGCTAATCGACATCTACGCGGGCGGCCCAGCGGTCGGGGGTGTGGGGCCTTGGGGTTCGGCCGCCGGGCCTACCGGCAAACTGATGAGGGGGACGTTTGTCGGCGGCCGAATTATACGCCGATATAACGGGATATAGAATAGGCTCCGATCACCAGTCTCGCTGCCGGCAGCGAGTCGGCGCCAGCGACATCGACGCGTGACTCCCGGCGATTCGAGCGCAACAAAATTCAGTGGCGGGCGAATTTATTGGATAGAAGGTTTGGGTATGAATCTGGGCGATTGCAGATCATGGCCCAACCTTGTTGCCTGACCGGGCTTTAGTATGATCGGAACTACATCACCTTCCGCCGGGTAGAGGATGAGGACGACGCCCCCGACTGCTTCACTCATGGCTACCTCCCACTTGTCGATGGCGAGTACCTGCTTCTCCATCTTGATCTCGATAGCCATTGATTGCCCCCTTGTTCCCCATAGCCAGTATCGCGCAGAGGTTGTGGGAGCGCAAGCTTCGACCTCAGAGAGTGGTGGGTGATCGAGGCGAGGCGGCCTAGGCCCGCCGATAACGCGCTGGCGGATTTGTTAGAGTCCGATCGCGCCTTCCATCAAGAAGGCACCCAGGGCGCTCATCAGGGCTTCGGCGCTGTCCCTCTCGAGGTAAAGCTCGATCTCTTCGTTGTCTTCCGTGATTAGCAGCAACTTGCCTACCAGCGGGTTGTGCGAGATGACCACTATATCGTCATCCTGATAATCGGCTTCCCTGGCCATAGATCGATCCTTCTAATTGATCGCCCCAGCATGCAGCGGGCCGCAGAGAATAGCGCCAGATCGCGCTGGCCAGCATCGCTAGGCCGATCGCGGCGATGTAGAGCGGGACGAAGGACATAACACCCAGTAGAAAGAAGAACCGGCGACCGACGTATACTGTTGTTGGGGCGCATTGGGGTACTTGAAAACGTCGGCCGCCGGCCTCGGCGGGGGTGCGTCACGAATGACGCAGAGTCAGTTTTGGGTGTGATTAGATCACCCTCAATCAGATTGCCGGCTTATGGTGAACAAGCGGTTACTATCCACAGTTCGTGCAGCGGAGCGCTATACGGCAACTATGCCCGCGCCTTTCGCTTGGCTGGCGCCTTCTTCGCGGGTTTCGCTCCGGGCTTGCGACCGAGTCCGCTTGCCTTCGCCAGCGTGGATCGCTGAGCGGCGTAGCTCGGCGCCACCATCGGATAGTCCGACTTCAAGCCCCACTTTTCGCGGTATTCTTGGGGTGTAAGGCCATAGTGAACGGCGAGATGGCGCTTCAGTGATTTGAATTTTTGCCCGTCCTCAAGACAGATGATGTAGTCGGGGAATACTGATCTCTTCGGGTTGACGGCCGGAGTCTGGGCCGGCTTCTCCGGCTCAGCAGGCTGGCCAATTTTCGAAAGCGAAGAATTCACGCTCTGGATCAGGTCCGGTAACGAGGCAACTGGCACCGGATTGTTGCCAACGTAAGCGGATACAATCTCTGCGGTTAACTCGATCAGGTTCATGGTCTCGTCGGCCAAGGCTTTCTCCTTCATGGCAATCGAAGCTACGTAGCTTTTGGACGAGACCTAATCAACGGTCGACCTTTACCTCGTACAAATCCATCGAAGCATTCCCGAGCCGGCGTTGCCGATGAACACGTTGGGAGTATCCGCCAAAACTTCTTCAACTTGCTCGATAACAGCGTCCGGTACGCGGTCATTCGCCGGGCCGTAGTGCTCAGCCAAGATCCATCCAGCGGAACCACATCGGGCGAACGTAAGCAGTGCTCGTTGATGGCCCTCCCAGCGATAGAAGTACCGCTGGCCAGACAGAACCGATGCGACAGCTGCCGCGAATTCCTCGCCAGGCTTCCTCAGGCAATTCTTGAGAAGCTGCCCCGCCTCTCGGAGTTGGTCGGCCGTGGTGATCGGAATAAGCGCGCCGGCCTGCTCAAATGGTGGCTCAGGAAATTCTGTCAGGCTGAACAAGCTGGCGAGGATAGCTGCTGGTTGGCGACCCCGTGCGATGCATCGAACAAGTTGCTGCTCTTCGTGTATCGGTGCCAGCTTTGAGATCACCCACAGCAGCTCGACCATCGCCCGGACGGGTGTCTTACACTTCAGCAGCGCACGGATCGCTCGTTCTGGCGCTGGCAGACCAACGGCTGAAGCCAACACAATAAGCTCGTCATCGGTGATTTTTACCGACTGACAGAGGTGGCTCGCTAGCGGTCCACCTGTCGAAAGCACCTGATGGAGCGCAACATAGGCGTGTTTTGACCTTGCAAATGGTCCGAACTTGCCGAGCGCCGAGATCATGCCGGCAGGGCAACTCCCGAAGGCATCTGTCAGAATTTCCCGGGACTTGCCGAAGGTGAGATACCGGTAGGTTTCGGCGACATTTAGAATGGCCGTGCCATGGACAGCTAGCCATGCGTGCCAGGTGTGTCGCCGGGTATCTGCGGCGCGCAGGTACTCGCAGATGCGGTCATCTTGCCATATCGACCGAACTTGGGCGCTGTCGTGCTGCGCCAAAAGCACGATTACCGACTTCTCAGACCCATTGTGGTTGAGCAGTGAACTGATTCGATTGTGAGCCATGGCGGCTATCTCCTGATAGCGCGCCTTCGTCCCGATAACTTGTGTGGGCAACGGCTCAGAAAGGCCGTACGACTTTCTAGGGCGAAGGCCAGAAACAGCCGGGCAAAATTCAATCGGGATCGATCGATTCTGGGCTCAGGCATCATCCACGCTGAAGTCATAGTGGCCAGCGCTGATTTTCACCTGTGCTCGCTTGAAGGCCCATTCGGGGATCGTGACGCTCCCTGATCGCGCTGCATCGAGACGATCCATCAGGGCTTCAAGGCGTTTCTCAGCGGCATCAGGATCGGTCGGTGCATAAACCAGCGCTACGCGCCGAAAGGCGTCCTGCAGTGCTTTGAATTCCGCCGCCAGCGACTTGATTTGCTCGACGTGGATGTCGAGCTTTAACGCCTCTCGCAGGGCGGGAACTATTCCGGTGAGAAAGGCAAGGCCTGCAGCAAGCCATGCGTCTTCCTTAAAAACGGCGATGCCCGCTACAGAGGCGAGCACAACCGGCGTAAGGATGAAAAACCAATTCCACAGTCGGGCAAAGCGCAGCCAAATAAACAGGCTTGTGGAGGTATAAAGGCAGGATTCTTCCTGCCGCCGACACTCAACTGCTACAGCCCTGGCACGGGCTCCACGTGCTTTGGCACCCATAGCCCGAAGATCTTCTGCCATTCGTCACCTGCGTTGGCTATTTGATTCTGTTGCTCATGTACGCATGCTCGCACGGCCCTGTCTCTCGCGTTTTCTGCTCGGCTTTTCCAGTCGTCGCCGAGGGCCACAATTTCATCCGGCACCCAGAGATAGCCGTTGGCTCGTCCAACAAGCCAAGTGAAGAAGTCTCGCATTATCCAGTCGTAGTAGAAGTAGCCGTTCGACCGCCGCTGACATTGAGCCATGAATTCCGTCGCCAAGGCCTCTAAAAGGTACGACTTCAAAGGCACGTTGTTCTCGTGTTTCCACTTCTTCAGTATGCGAATGACTGACCGCAGGTTCCTTGCGCTGCCAACGTCTCCGGCTTCGATGTTGACGATTTCAGCGTGCGGGTTGGCGCTTTTGTAACTTCCGCCATTGTGCGTATCGCAGATGAAGTATCTACCGCCCTCGATCTGAAAACTAGGCACGACTTCGACCGCTATCGTGTTGAAGCCCACAACTACGACCTGACCGTCGCCACGGATATTGGTCTGCGGGTAAGGGGTGCTGAGTACGCCGCGAACTTCCTGAAGAAGCTGTGATTGTCGGTTGTTCTGTGCGTTCTGGAAACGATGGAAAACTTCAATTGGTAGGACATAGAAAAGGTCTATGTCGCGGGGTGGACGTGTGTTGGTTCCTTTTCCCCATGACCCTGCGAGAAAGGCATTGGCCGTCTCGTTATATCCGCCGTAATAGCGCTCATTAAGCGCCCCGACGATTCCCCTAACTTTCGTTCCGCCATCTTCAAGCTGAGTGTCCGTAAGCAATACATTGCTGTGCAGTTGACGAAATCGCGGCGTGACCCCAGCCCACATGAAATATCCTGGATGAAAAGAGCTACGTTACTTTCCACGACAAATGGTGAGTCATCGCCGACTTGCAAGGCACCGAATAATTTTTGGTGCTGATTTCTGAGGAGTTGAACCGCGCCCGAGCCATTTATCCCCAAAAAAATGCGCCTAAACGGCGAAAAACCAAGGAAAATTCGTCTCAAAACGCGCCGTTGTCGACAGTCGGTTGCTCGGGGATAGCGCCGCCCATCAGACACAACCTATGGAGAACGATTTTGGATGCTCGCGTCATCAAGGCGCTGGCTTGCGAGAGCAGGCTAAAGATACTGGATTTTCTGAACTGGCCGGACCTGTATTTTCCAGATGTTCCCGACGCGCGACAGACCGGCCTGACGAACAAGCTGATTTGCGGCCGGCTTGGCCTCACACAAGAGTCGGTCAGCCTGCACATGCGGTGGCTCACAGAAGCCAGGCTGGTTTCAGCAACGAAGGTCGGAACACGCGTGTTCTACAAGCGCGATGAGCCAGGGATTGACGAGGCGATCACCAGCCTGTGCGAACTTCTGCAAAGGCGAAGTGGCTAATCATGCCTCGACACAGCTAATGGCAGCACACCTTGCGAACGTAGGTGTTGCCGAAGGTCGCATAAGCGTCGTCGGGAATCGCACCTCTGGCCTTCATCTCCCTGACCAGACCCTTGGCCATCGGCTCGTCGAACGTTCTTTCCAAGGTGATCGCGAACCAGCCATTGGTGGCAAGATAGGCAGACAGAGGGATTGATGCAGAGCGCACATATGCCTCGGCTTCCGCGTAGTTGTCGAAGCTCTTGACTTGGATATGCCTCTTTCCGAATGGGCCGCTGTCGTATTGGTCGACGTGAACCCAGGTGTCATGCATATAGCCCACCTGATTACCGGTTTGGACTCGATACCAGCGACCACTGCTGCCAAGGATCGCCACCCAACTCCCGTTCCTCAGCACCGCGATATTCGCCGACTTTCCTTCCGGCAGCGCCTTCAGAGGTGCCGAACCTTTAGGGTGCCCGATACGACCTGAGCGGGCCTGCGGAATTACGAGCGACGGAGCGGTTGGTGACGGTGGAACAACTGAGGAAGGCGGAGCGGCAGCGGGCGAGGGCGCGGTGGGTTGCTGCTGAGGCATTGGCATCGAGGGCGGCACCTCGCTAGCAACCTGGCCATGGCCGGCTTCTGGCGTGAAGGTAACAACCCTGTATTTCACCATCTCGCTCATCGACAGATAGCGGATGTCGTTGCTGTCATATTGCAGCGAAAGCTGAAGCAGTGCCGGGTCGACACCCATCTCGATCATGTAGGTGATGACATCTGCGGTAATTTGCTGAACGGCGGAGACGGCTTCCTGGGTGGTTAGGGCAACATCGCCCTGGAACGACGACTTGTGAACGCCAATGGAGCCGGGGTCAGCGTAGCGGATGACGCCGCCCAGGAAAGCAAGCGAGCATGCGGAAGCGCATTCGACGGCCCTGAACTGGATCGTATTGATGCCTAGCCTGCGAATGAGGCGGCCGAGTTCCACAGCCTTTTGGATGTTGCCGCCCGGAGACGAGAATGTGACTGCAGTCGCCGCATTGGATCGCACCAGGTTCTCAAAGAGAGACAGGTCGTCCTGATAGGCGAAATCGCCTGATACCGTAATGTAGTGCAGCCCCCAGTCAGTCTGTCCGGCTTGGAATCGCAGGCCGGCGTGCGCCGGAGCGCCCAGCAAAATCGATGCGACAAACAACAGGACGCGAATGGAAAAGAAGCGAAACATGCCCAGAAACCCCAGACAGAAGTCTAGTGGCAGCTAGGCAACCCTGTCGAATCATTGTTTCGAAGTTGGTGAACTTCAGATGGAAGTTTCAGCAGGCGTCGCAAGTTAGAACTTCAGGCCCTTACCCGATCCGGGTTTGATCTCGACCATGACCTCAAGCTTCCAGCGGGCGCAATCTTCCTTGATACGGAACTGCTCGCCTTCTGACGTTCTGCCCTTGAACAGCAAGGGCTGAGCGTCCTTGCACATCGGATCAGGGATAATCTCCATCTCCGCAGAGCCACCAAATCGATCAATGAACGCCTGCGTAACCTGACGTATCCCAAGGCCTTCACCGCCGAAGAAGCATGAGGCGAACAACATCGATTCGATTTTCTGATCGCCGTTGAACGTGATCCAA
This sequence comes from Mesorhizobium sp. M4B.F.Ca.ET.214.01.1.1, assembly GCF_004791545.1. Classification (NCBI taxonomy): domain Bacteria; kingdom Pseudomonadati; phylum Pseudomonadota; class Alphaproteobacteria; order Hyphomicrobiales; family Phyllobacteriaceae; genus Mesorhizobium; species Mesorhizobium sp. M4B.F.Ca.ET.214.01.1.1. The sequence goes on along the minus strand of NZ_SRUX01000029.1, from coordinate 21,408 downwards.
CCGCAGGCATTATCGCCGTCCTTGATCGTGGCCTGCTTGGCGTTGCCATCAGGGTTAAACACAGGAGGCCCCCAACTTACTGTGACACCTTCAGCCTTCGCTCTGTTGTCGACCTGATCGGGTGTATCCGACACGGTGAATCCGCGAAAGCTGCTGTCAGCGAACGCCGGGTTCGATATCGCGACGGCCATTGCGATTAAGACGGTTCGGGAAACGCAGCTACGGAGGAATGCTGAGGAGAGAATGGTCATCCGGCCAGCTCTCAGTAGTAATATCGCTTGTTTCGGAAGAGGTACATAAGGACGTACACGGGGATCCAAAGGCCGCTGGTTATGATCGACAGGAGGATGTGGAACCAGTGGGGGAAACGCCTTAGCATCCCGGTTCCAGAAGCAGCTGCGGCTGCAGCAGCCCCGCCGCCGGCATTCATGAACACCTGGGGGCTGTTACGCTGGCTTTTCAGAAGCTCGATTTCCCGCATCTGCGGATCGAGGATTTCCCCGCAGTGCTTGCATTTCTTGGACTTCGCATTGATCGGCTCCGCACAATACGGGCAGTCGATCGTAGCGGCTGGCAAAACGGCTTCTTCCATGGATTACCCCTTCTCACCCGGTTTTTTGGGCGGCCCTTACGCGGGGATAGCGATACCCTCGCAAACCTGAGCAATCAACAAAAACTGGTAGATCTCTACGATTTATTTCCAATTGATCGTAGCAACCTAGGTTCACCGATATCAGCAGGCAGCGCACATCTGCGACATGTCTGCGATCGACAATTTCGGCATGATTCTGAAGGAGCTACGGAAGCTTCGTGGGCTGACGCAGGATGATCTTGCGTCTCGCACGGGCAGATCGCTTGACGCCGTTTCGCAGTGGGAGAGGGGTGTCAATTGGCCGAGTTTCGAAACCCTAATTCGACTCAGTGAAGCTCTCGATGTTCCGGTCGAGAGCTTCTTCGAGCAGAACACGGCCAAACGGTCAGGTGATCGGCTCAAGAAAGAGGTTGAGGCGCGATTACTGCTAGGTGATTTGACCGACGGCGATCTGGTTGTGGCTGTCGAGCAGCTTCGCGCACTTGCAAACCGCCGCTAAAGCGTTGGGCCAGCCCGCATTCCAAAGGGCTGGCCATGTATTGAGCTCGTTATCCTAAGGGCTCAGCGATCCTTCTTGAATCGTGCCCGGACCTGCTCGGAAACAGTCGCGAGCTGGCTGTCGAACGTACCTTCGATCGCAGCCTCACGTGCCTTCTTGAGCGCATCGACGACGCCGGTCATGTCAGCGCATGCTATCGCATGCTTGCCTTTGGCAAGCTCCAGAGGAACCTTGCCATATTTGATAGACAGCGTCGGCTTGCCGTCCAGATCGATAGTCCACCAGCGGCCACGGAACTTCCGGCCGACGTTTTCCGGCTCCGCCATATAAAGCTGATGGTCGATCTGCATGATCAGCCTTTGCCGACGCTTGGATGCCGGGTCCGTCGGTGCCTGCTTCGGGGCTGCGACCAGTTTCAATCCTTCGAATGCCATTGCGATCTCCTTCCGTTGATGATCGACAACGGCGTCCCGTCAGATGGCTGAGAAGGTCAACGAGATAGTCGACTGCAAAACGATGCACGCTTAAAAGGGGCTAGCTAAGCTGGTCATTCCCTCAAAACAATCGATTCAAATTTCATCCCCCAATCCGATTTGGTTCCGGGGGGATAGGGAAATCGACCGTTTCTCTTAAAAAGTTGGCTATTTTATCAGATCCTCTAACGAGACGAATTCACTTCATCTCCGTATTCGATCGAGCTTTTCGCACGAATCCGCATTAGTTTTGTCAAACCACTAAGTTTTATGTCATCAATCTTGTAGTAGACCGGCCTAGATCCATTCGACCCGGTCCTTCTCTGCTTTTTCAACGGCAAAAACACCTGTTTTAACAGGTCGGACAAGATCTTCGTCTCGTTCTCCATGACAACATTACCGAATTTCCGCTGAAACTGCGCTTCAAAAACGGCATTGTTCCGCGATACATAATCACGGAAGTCCACGAGGTCACTTCTATGAAACCAAATGCCTGGTTTGAATTCTCGACCATCGAAGATTGGGGTGAGAGAGAGCGCCTGCCGCAGCAGAAAAGCTTTCACCTTGTGGTCGGGCGTGATCAAGGGTGCAGCGCCGCCGGATTCAAGGCGATCTTTCAGCAGCTCACTGTCAATATGGACATATCTTGTGTCGAGAAGCTGCTCTAACGCACGCACCTTCTCCCGCAGTCGCGATTCTTTATCCAATTCGATCAATCCCGGAAAGATATCGCGGCGATAGAAGCGCTCGAGGTGAGCCCTTCGGATACTGTCTGCTTCCTGGAGTGTGAGCTTGTCGCCTGAACGTTTTTTGCTGTTTAGCAATTCGATTTCATAGTCTGAGAGCTTTTGCGAGTTCATCAAACGTTCAACGTACCGGTCGTGCGCCTCGGTCTTGCCTCCCGAAAGGTAACTTCCACCCAGTTCCGACATGCCGGCATCGGTGGCGACGTAATTGATATGCCAGCCACTCCGACGTTTGTACTCCAGAAAATTGTCCCGAAACCTATTTTTTGATGCTCGCTGTAGCGCATAAACCGGCAGTGCGAGCCTCACTAGGTCATCCTGGTGTCTAAATAGGTCGAGCCCGGCGTCTGGATCGTCATCAACAAGGTATGAGAATATCTTGGAATCACGCAGCTCCATTGAGATAACATCGACGTCTGTGTCGAAGTTTTGAATCTCGGGAGTCAGAAAGAGCTTGACGCTGCCGGGGTCACGTACCCGAGCTAGTTGTTGATCACAGTCAAGATGACTTGTCGTAATCGAGGGAAAAATCCCGTACACGATATCGAAGTACTTTTCGTTGTTGTCGAATCTAATATCAACGCCTGAACTGAGAGCTGGCGACGACAGGACCAATTGATATCGGCGAGATTGTGCCGTTGGATCGGCAATGAAAGCTGCGGCTGCATCCCCACTAGTGCGAGCCGTATCGGCAGTGATGCTAACGAATTTGATCTCAGGGTCGTTCAGTGCAACGGCTGCAGATAGGCTATCCACAAACGCTTTATTGTTCGAGACAACGTAGCACCGCTTTTTGTCCCGAAGGTTCGTAACCAGATCGCCAATGATATGATTGGACGATTGGAACAATTCGGCCGGTTGAGGGGCCGGGACGTGTTGGTTCAAAAAGATTGAGACGTCTCGGGTCGTGCGTCGATTGAACCAGTCGGCGATAAATCCAAAGGACACCCACGATAGGTCCGCATCCAACGCTAGGACGTTTGACGCCCTACTGATGATGCTAATTAGGTCGCGCAAAATGGCAGGTCGCTTGTCCGCCATGGTCTCCGAGAAAAAATGCGCGAGCACCTGCTCGGACTCGTCGATCAAGACATAATCGTAGGGCTTCTTCAAATCGATCGTGCGGAGGCTGTCTAAGCATACACCGAAGCGAGCTTGACTCGACGCACTACCCTTCGACTTGCTGTCCAGATAGCAGTCGAGCCGCAATTTACGACACATCGCCCTAATCAGGGATCTCCGATGGCCGACGAGAAGAATTCGAGCCGTGGGATCCGCCGCGACTAAGCGCTGGAGTGCCGTGGTTTTGCCCGAGGATTTCGGGCTTTTGACAAACGTTAGGCCAGCGTCTGGTCTCAGCGCCGGTAGGAATTCCGTATTCATTATGATCGGGATAGCGCGAGCAAATGCTGACTTTGCCGCATCAGGAACCCATTCAGGAGTCTCTGGCCTCTCCCCGCTATACGAGCGCAGCACGCCCGCTTCGAAGCCATGAAAATCATAGCCTGGTACATTGCCGCATTCGGCGAACACCTTTTTGCAGACGAAACAGTAGATGTTTCGCCGGCCCTTCTTGGTAATGTTAAAGATTGCCGACGGGTTCTCATCGTCGTGAAACGGGCAGAGAACCGACGTCTTTTCGCGAATTTCCTTGGCTGGCAGTTTTCGTCCATCTGCTGTCTCGATAATCTGATTGAGATCAAGGCCCCCACGGGAAGAGCCGGCGGCTGTGGGCGAAATGAATTCGCCTGCGGCTCTCTCCTCCTCGCGGAGCGCTTCAGTAATCAGTTGGTTTGCGAACTCGGCAGAAAGGCCATTGTTAAACAGCCAGATATCCGCATCGGTGTTGCCATAACATAAGCTCGCGGCAGTGGTCATTGCACGATCCCCTGAGAGCCGCGCCGCCAAACCCGATGCCAGCGCTTCTATTTCAAGTAGGGACCGTACTGGCTCTTCCAGCGCGAAGGCGATGCGAAATCGGTGAGCTTCGGACGTGTGACTGTGGGTAGTATAAACGATTGTCGCATACTTGCGGACCAGTTCTTGCTCAAACGCTTCATCAAGCGCCATCCCACGGTCTATGTCCACCGACACGACGTTGGCCTCGATGAAAGTCTTTTTCGAGCGTTGGTTGCCCTGGAACACGTAGGAATACGCAAAGCCAGACTTTATCCGATCCGCGAGTTCCGTCGGGCTGAGCGTATTTGGCTGAAAGTGGTTGTAGTTGCTCTTGTTTTTCGAGCTATTCTTGTTGATGAGGCGTTGATTGATTGAGACGTGGAGCGGTTTGGATAGCCAATCTGTCACGGATCGCGTCCTGTGCGTTTCGACGAGCAACGAGCGCCCTGGAGATGTCCGGGGCGGCGCTAGTGAAATCCACGGAGACATGCTTAGTCGGGTGGCTCCGAAAGCTTGGTTGGCAACGTCTGCGACCTGATCGGATTGGGAATTATAAGCGGCGGATCGTCGGGATCGATCGTGCTGGAAAATGTTTGCTCGTTAAGCGTGCCCAAGCTGACCCCCATGCTGGTTGCCAGCAGATAATCAAGTTCAGGCCGATTTTCTAGACGGCAGCACCCTGAAATCGTCACCCACCAAAAGCTCCGAATTGTTGTGCCCTATGAATTTCGCCAGGTACGAAGTGGCACGACCCTCACCCGTCGAATTTCGATGGTCGTGATCCAGAACCTGGATATCCATCTCCCTTATCGAGAACCGTTCCTTGAAAGCTAGGAATCGTTCTTTGTCGGCGATCAGTTTTCGAAAGCCCTCTCGGACCTGATCCGTGAAAATCCAGATCGAATGGATATGGGGGTTTTCCAGCTCTCCCATCGATTTCCAGTATCTGGATCCGTTCATGTCCAGGCAACCGATGGCTAATGGCTTTGATGGATCGAATGACGGTCGGTGGTAGTTTCGTCCGATCAGTTCCCGGCACACGTAGTTGTATACGTCGGTGAACGTATCCAGCTCTGATTTCGCCTTCGGATTGTCGATCAAGGCGGAACCTTCTAGCCGCTGATTGCGACGGCGGTGGTCGAATGAGATCGTGATGAAAGACCCGTTCCGTTTCTTGAATGTTGAGACGGAATCGAACCTGCTTTTGTGCTCTTCGATGAACTGATCGATCCTGTCGTCGAACCACGATGCGTACTGTGATGTGATTGACGTGGGAGAGGGATTTGAGACGGTCTGGAGCATGAGGATTGGGGTTTTTCAAAGGGATATAGACCCATCGGGAACGCGATGGGCGAAAATGGCTTGGGTGTTCGAAGTCGTGCGAGGATAAGCCGTCGGCGCGGCCCGAAAACCGATGTCGGATAGAAAACTGAGAAAGAGGGAAAAGCTGTTCTGGAGGTTCTGGATCGAACGATAGCTGGGTAACCGGCCTGCCTATTTATGGCGACGAGACCGCGAGGGCCTTCAGCACGGGATAAAAATCAGCGGTCACTGAGCCGAAGCATGTTCGTCGAATATGTTGTCCCACCCGTCAGACCACCCAATGGGTATCCCGCGATCACTGCCTGAGATTGCGCCGTCTTTGCCGACGAGAACCTCTGCGACGAAACTTGCCGGGTCATCGTTTTTCAGGACCACCCGCCGAGACACGCCATCTGCCAGAACCACGCCAAAGCTTCTGTTGTACCGTTGTGCCTCTCGATCGGATCGTTCGATAAGATCCAAGATCTGGCTGCGCTCTTGGGGATCAATGTCCGCAGCATCCAGCAGGGCAGCGGCTTTGCCTTGCCGAGGTCGTGAGCCCTCGACCTCTAATTTGAGTTCGGTGACGATTTCGCGGAGCCTTGTTGCCAACATGGAACGCTGTGAAAACGCCTCAGGACCTTCCATCTGTTGAAGTTGGTCGATCAAGAGCCGCAGTTCGTCCGGTGAAATCGATTGCTGCTCGCGAATTTCCTGCCGCTGACGATCAACGTCTGCGATCTGCTGCTCGACTGAAACCAACTTGGCTTCGCATTCCCGCAATTTGGCTGTCAGGAACTCGACCGAAATCGCTCCGTCGTCAATCAGCGCATATGTCCGTTCCCGCTTCAGTTCTAGTTCGCTCTTTTTCTCAGCCAAAGCGACCGCACGTTCGTCCAGGATCAGCACCTCGGATTTTTGCGACGACGCCCTGAGCATCTCAGCCAAATCGATCTCTTTGACGAATAGGAAAAACGACCTTTCGAAATCTTGGTAACGCCAAGCCGTCGGAACACAATCCAGGCCGCGCAGAGCATGACTGCATTTCAGATAGGTCCCACCTCCCGGGCCGACGCCTTTGTTTAGAAAATGCATGGCAGAGCCGCAGTACCCGCACGTCGCTAGGTGGGTGAACAGGTTGCGCAACGCGCCGCCCTTGCGTCCTCCACCTTCGATCCTGCGCTTTCCTCGGGCAAATTGTGCTCGAAGAAACAAGTTCTCGTCGACAATTTGTGGGTAATAATCTGGAATCGGATCACCGAGCCGAACCCGCTTTCCGTTCTGCTTAGTATGTGGTTGGAACTCGCCAAGGACCGCCCGGGCCTGGAGAATCTTGGTGACGTATGACTGTACCCATCCGGTTGATCGCCCGAATGCCGGTACCCCAGAATCGTTCAGCCGTCGCGTAATGACGAATGATCCTTGGCCGCTGGCGCTATCCTCGAATATCCTTCTGACGACTTGAGCCCGATCGTCGATGACGTGAAAATTTTTGCGGTCCTCTGATAGCTTCAGCCACGCGGGGCAAAGACCCGTAAGCTTCTTTTCGCTTACGGTCCGTCGTTTGGCGTCCCAGGCAGCGGAAAGCCGCTGGCTTTTCATCTCCGATTCTTCATTTGCACGCGCCATCACAACGATCGACATGATCAGCTGCGCAAATTCTGCCTCGCCTGCCTTATAGAGTTGGTTGTCGGAGAGAGTGACGAGGTTGATCCCGTTGGACGTGATATCGAAGAACAGAGAGACCGAGGCATTCAGTTTTTGGCGGGAAAGGCGGTCGAACGACTCCACCAGTAGGTACGAGCCCTTTGGAATCCTGCCTGCCTTCACCGCATCCAAAAATCTGCCCAGGTTGCCTGAAGACAGGTTGTCTCCCTTGAAGGCAGAGACGCCGATATCCTCTAGCTTGAAGTCTTCAACTAGTTCGAGGTCATGCTCGTCCGCATACTGCTTCGACCTCTCAGTTTGCCTTCGCAAACTGTCGCCCTTTAGCTGGATGTCGGTCGACATGCGGACGTAGGAATAGGCGAATGGCTTTTTCAGGCGAGCCTCCGATTTGAAAACTTAATACCTTACAATGATGGCCGCTTCCAACCGCCATTTCTTATTTTAATCATATACAATATCCTGATGGTCGGGCCTCCAGGTTCTGGAAAGTCGATGCTGGCGCAGCGGCTGCCGTCGATCCTGCCGCCGCTGGCGCCGAAGGAACTTTTGGAAGTCTCGATGATCGCCTCGGTGGCGGGCGAACTCGGCGAAGGCAAGCTCACCGACCGGCGGCCGTTCCGCGCCCCGCATCATTCGGCCTCGATGGCGGCGATGGTGGGCGGCGGCTTGCGGGCGCGGCCCGGCGAGGTCTCGCTCGCCCATCACGGCGTCTTGTTCCTCGACGAATTGCCGGAATTCACGCCGCAGACGCTCGATGCGCTGCGCCAGCCGCTGGAGACCGGCGACTGCGTGATCGCGCGTGCCAACCACCGCGTCACCTATCCGGCGCGCATCCAGCTCATCGCGGCGATGAACCCGTGCCGCTGCGGCATGTCGGGCGAGCCCGGCTATCGCTGCCTGCGCGGCGAGCGCTGCCGCACCGACTACCAGGCGCGCATCTCGGGCCCGCTGCTCGACCGCATCGACCTCAGGATCGAGGTGCCGGCGGTCTCGGCCAGCGACCTGATCCGGCCCGACAAGGCCGAGACCAGCGCTTCGGTGGCGCAGCGCGTGGCGCGCGCCCGCAACATTCAGCGCGAGCGGCTCGAACGGCTTGGCGCGACTATGACCACCAACGCGCATTGCGCGCCTTCGATCATCGAGGAGATCGCGAGACCCGACAGCGCCGGCCTGACTCTGCTCAAGGACGCCAGCGAAAAGCTCGGCTTTTCGGCGCGCGCCTATCACCGCGTGCTGAAAGTGGCGCGCACGCTCGCCGATCTCGACGCCAGCGAGACGGTCGGGCGGATCCATCTCGCGGAAGCGATTTCCTACCGGATGAGCGCGGAGCGCATGGCGCAGGCGGCGTAGTCTAGTCCTTCTCCTCGTTTACGGGGAGAAGGTCCCGGCAGGGGGATGAGGGGCAGCGCCGGCGCTCATCCAGCCCCGGTGCAGCCGCCCGTCTTCATTTGGGGTCGCAAAGGGCATGTAGAGTGGCGCGGAATCCGATGGCCGTCGCGCCGCCCCTCATCTGGCTGCCGCCATCTTCTCCCCGTTAACGGGGAGAAGGACGCTCTCGCCAGTGGTTTCGCCAATCATCAAGGCCGCAGGCGCGTGCCACCCGAGCCGGCGGCATGAACCGAAACGGCCGCCACCCTACTCGGCCTTGTTCCGCGCCTTCAACTCCAGCCGCCGCGCGTGCAGCACCGGCTCGGTGTAGCCGTTTGGCTGGACCGTTCCCTTGAACACCAGGTCGCAGGCGGCCTGGAAGGCAATTGAATTGTCGAAATCCGGCGCCATCGGCCGGTAGAGCGGATCGCCGACATTCTGGCGGCCGACGATGGCGGCCATGCGCTGCAGCGAATCCCTGACCTGGATTTCCGAGCACACCTTGTGGCGCAGCCAGTTGGCGATGTGCTGCGAGGAGATGCGCAGCGTGGCGCGGTCCTCCATCAGGCCGACATCGTTGATGTCAGGGACTTTCGAGCAGCCGACGCCCTGGTCGATCCAGCGCACGACATAGCCCAGAATGCCTTGCGAATTGTTGTCGAGCTCGCGCTGGATCTCGTCCGGCGTCCAGTTCGGCCGCACCGCCACCGGGACCGACAATATATCGTCGAGCCTCGCCTTCGGCCGGCTCTTCAGCGCCACTTGGACGGCATGCACGTCGACCTTGTGGTAATGCGTGGCATGCAGCGTCGCCGCCGTCGGCGACGGCACCCAGGCGGTGTTGGCGCCGGCCTTGGGATGGGCGATTTTTTGCTCGAGCATCGCCGCCATCAGGTCGGGCATCGCCCACATGCCCTTGCCGATCTGGGCATGGCCGGCAAGCCCGCACTCCAGTCCGGTGTCGACGTTCCAGGCCTCGTAGGCGGAAATCCACGCGGCCTGCTTCATGTCGCCCTTGCGGATCATCGGGCCGGCTTCCATCGAGGTGTGGATCTCGTCGCCGGTGCGGTCGAGGAAGCCGGTGTTGATGAACACGACGCGCTCGCGCGCGGCGCGGATCGCCTCCTTGAGGTTGACGGTGGTGCGCCGCTCCTCGTCCATGATGCCCATCTTGATGGTGTTTTTGGCCATGCCGAGCAGGGCCTCGACGCGGTCGAAGATCTCGACGGCGAAGGCGACTTCCTCCGGCCCGTGCATCTTCGGCTTCACCACATACATCGAACCGGCGCGGGAGTTGGCGCGGCGGCCGCTGGCGCCGACATCGTGCAGCGAAATCAGCGCCGTCAGCGCTGCGTCCATAATGCCTTCCGGCACTTCATTGCCGTCGCGGTCGAGAATGGCCGGGTTGGTCATCAGGTGGCCGACATTCCTGACCAGCATCAGCGAGCGGCCGGGCAGCGTCAGCGCGCCGCCGGAGGGCGCGGTGTAGGCGCGATCAGGGTTCAGCTTGCGGACAAAGCTCTTGCCGCCCTTGCTGATCTCTTCGGCGAGATCGCCCTTCATCAGGCCGAGCCAGTTGCGGTAGACGACGACCTTGTCCTGCGCATCCACGGCGGCGACCGAATCCTCGCAGTCCTGGATGGTGGTCAGCGCCGATTCCAGGATGACATCGGCAATCCCCGCCGGATCGGTGCGGCCGATCTGGTTGGCGCGGTCGATGCGAATCTCGATATGCAGGCCGTTCCTGACCAGCAGCACCGCTTCCGGGTTGTCGGCATCGCCGCGATAGCCGGCGAATTGCTTGGGATCGGCCAGTGTGGTAACGCCGGCGCCCTCGCCCAGCCGCAGCATGCCGTTCGCCACCGACAGCCCGTTGACGCCGGCCCATTTGCCTGACGTCAGCGGCGCCGATTGGTCGAGGAAATCCTTGGCCCAGGCGATCACCCTGGCGCCGCGCGCCGGATTGAACCCCTTGCCCTTTTCGGCGCCGCCGGTCTCGGGAATGGCATCGGTGCCGTAGAGCGCGTCATAGAGCGAGCCCCAGCGGGCGTTGGCGGCGTTGAGCGCATAGCGCGCGTTCATCACCGGCACGACCAGCTGCGGCCCGGCGACGACGGCGATCTCCGGATCGACATTCTGCGTCGAGACGCTGAAGGCCGGGCCTTCCGGCACCAGATAGCCGATCTCCTTCAGAAAGCTCTTGTAGCCCTCCATGTCGATCGGCGCGCCGTTTTCGCGGTACCAGCCGTCGAGCTTTTCCTGCAGGGCGTCGCGTTTTGCCAGCAGCGCCCGGTTCTTCGGCGCCAGCTCGTGGACGATGGCGGAAAAGCCTTCCCAGAATTTTTCCGGCTCGATGCCGGTGCCGGGTGCTGCCTCGGCCGCCACGAAGTCGTGCAGCTCGCGGGCGATCTGCAACCCGGCGGTCTCGATGCGGTCGGTCATCAGCACGTCTCCAGCTGTAGGCTTTGCCGGGCCTTTGGCATGTTTGGGGTTACGGGGTCAATTCGGCTTAGGGTGAAGGCGTCCTTCTCCCCGTTCGCGGGGAGAAGGTGGCGGCAGCCGGATGAGGGGCGGCGCGACGTTACGCAAAGTAGGCGGTGCTGCGAAATCACGTTGGTCGGCGCCGCCCCTCATCCGCCCTTCGGGCACCTTCTCCCCGTGAAACGGGGAGAAGGAAAGGGCGCCTCACACCGCAATCCGCGGCCGTCCCGATGCCACCGCCACCACATGCGCCTCGATGAACATGCGCTGGCTTTCGACGGTCGAGACCTTGAGCTCGGTGGCGACGTCGATCTCGGCGTTGTCGGTGCCGGCTTCCTTGGCACGCTCGGCAACGATTGCCCGCACGTCGGCTTCGGCCGCGGCGATCGCCTTCGCCTCGTCGGTGAAGTCGCGCACCGTTTGGCCCGAGGCGAGGCGGAACAGGCCTTCCTTCGGCTGGCTGATCCGGGCCTCGGCCGAGACGCGGACCTGGCCGACGACGGCGCCGAGCGCATTGGCGACGTCGGTATCGTCCGGCACGACGCAGCCATTGCCGACCAGCCGCGGCAGGCCGGCATAATGCAGCGGCGCCGAGGCGCCGAGGCCGATGACCGGGCGGTCGAGCGCGACGCTGAGGCGGGCGATGCCGGGATGGGCGTCGACGGCGCGCTGCACCAGCGCGTGCGCGACCGCGGCGGCGCCGTCCAGCCCATCCTCGGTGAAGGCGGTTTCGAGGATGTATTCGGCCGACCAGCGCGTCAGCGTCACCAGCACGCGTTCGGCGAGCGCTTCCGGCGTCGCGGCGATCGCCTGGCCGCGGCCGTCGCGCTTGCGGGCGAACAGCTCGGCGCCGAGGCGCGCGGTGTCGGCATGCCAGTTGGCCTGCTTGCCGAGCACATGGGCAGCGTCCGACGGCGTGAAGCCGCAGATATGCACGAGGCCGCGCGCCACCAGCCGGTTCAGCGTAGCGTTCTGGGCGTTGGAAGAGAGCAGCCGGTCGAGCGCCAGCGGGGTGGCGCCGATCGCCTCGTAGAGTTTTGCTTCCGGCGCCGTCAGGCCCGCTGCAAGCCTGTCCGGCACGCCGGTGCGGACGGCGAAGCGGCCATCCATGCGGCCGGGGTTCGGCGCCCGCAGCTGCCGCTCCAGCTCCGATGTCACGGCCTCGCCATGCGCCAGGCCGGCCAGCGCCAGCGGCACCAGGCGGCGCGGCCCGAGCAGGATCTTCGGGTTGAGCGCGCCGTCCTCCAGCGCCACTTCGGAATCGCCGCCGAGGCCGAAGGTGCGCATGGCGACCGCCTCGACCATGGTACGGAAGCCGCCGACGGTGGCGCCTTCCGGATCGAGCCGGGGGCGGCCGCTGTCCAGCACCGCGACGTCGGTGGTGGTGCCGCCGATGTCGGAGACGACGGCATCGTCGAGGCCGGTCATGTGGCGGGCGCCGACGAGGCTGGCGGCCGGACCGGACAGGATGGTCTCGATCGGCCGCTGGCGGGCGAAGGCGGCGGAGACCAGCGCGCCGTCGCCGCGCACCACCATCAAGGGTGCGGCGATGCCGCGCGCTTCCAGAAACCCTTCGGTCGCCGCCACCAGCCGGTCGATCATCGAGATCAGCCTGGCGTTGAGCAGCGTCGTCAGCGCCCGGCGCGGGCCACCGAGCTTGGCCGACAGTTCGTGGCTGGCGGTGACCGGCAGGCCCGTCTTCTCGCGGATCAGGTCGCGAGCGGTGACCTCGTGCGCCGGGTTGCGGGTAGCAAAGTAGGCGCAGACGGCAAAGCCCGACACCGAACGCCCAAGCTCCGGCAGTGCGGCCTCGAGGCCGGAGAGGTCGAGCTTGGCCGCGTTGCCGTGCACGTCATGGCCGCCGGGGCAGAACACCACCGGATCGGTGCCGAGCGCCGTCTTCAGCCCGTCACGGGCAAGGTCGGCTTCGGAAAAGCCGATCATGATCAGCGCCACGCGGCCGCCCTGGCCCTCGACCAGCGCGTTGGTCGCCAATGTGGTCGACATCGACACCAGCTTGATCGAAGCCGGATCGGTGCCGGCCTTCTCCAGCACCGCGTCGACCGCGCCGGAAATGCCGACAGCGAGATCGTGGCGTGTCGTCAGCGCCTTGGCCTTGGCAAGCACCTTGCCCTTCGGCCCACCCTCCTCCGCCCACAGCACGGCGTCGGTGTAGGTGCCGCCGGTGTCGATGCCGAGGAAGAGCGGTATTGGCTTGGCGGTCATTTGAGGGCGGGCGTCCGGGCAAAAGGATTGGTGCCTGCCCTTAGCCGATATGGCGTTGCGGATAAAGCCGGGAGAGATGGGCCAAGGGAGGTGGAGAGCGTGATCTCCCCCCTCGTGGGGGAGATGGCCGGCAGGCCAGAGGGGGGCGCTGTCCCGCCGACCTTGCCGTGATTGCGCCCGTCTCCGGCCAATTCGTTCAGGACGCGCCGCCGAGACCCGCCGCAATCACAATATGCTGACAGACATTGTCGATGTCGCGACTGACGTCATCGTTCCAAAAGCGCAGGACGGTCCAGCCGTCCTGCTCCAGACGCGCTGTCCTTGCTTCGTCACTGACAACAGCATCGGCTTCCGTATGCTGGGAGCCGTCGACCTCGACGACGAGCTTCTTTTGTGGGCAAGCGAAATCGACGATGTAACCGGCGATCGGAAATTGTCGGCGAAAGCCTAGCCCCATCAGCCGGTGCGCGCGAAGCTCGTTCCAGAGCTTCAGTTCGGCTGATGTCATGATCTTGCGCATCGACTTGGCGTTTGCGCGATGTTTTGAAGGCAATGGCGTGTGGGGCATTGTCAATGCTCGTTGGCTATTGAGGTTGGCACTCTACGGCGCCCCCCTCTGTCCTGCCGGACATCTCCCCCACGAGGGGGGAGATTGGCAGCTTCGACCGCCTACCCCACGAACCCCACCCTTTTGTGCGAATTGTCGCAGAACGGCTTGTTGGCCGAATGGCCGCAGCGGCAGAGGAAAACCCGCGTGGTGCGGTCGATCGTGTGGCCGGTGCCGGTGACGATCTCGGCATTGCCTTCGAGCTTGAGCGGGCCGTTGACGGTCGGGGTTATCTTCAGCGGCCCGTCGCGGGCCTCGAGCGCCGGCGTGTCCTTGAGCGGCGGCTCGCCCGTGGCGGTGAAGCCGGCCTTGATATGGGCGTTGTCGCAGAACGGCTTGTTCTGCGACAGACCACAGCGGCAGAGCGTGGCGCGATAAAAGGTCTCGTCGCCGAGCACGATCTCGGCATGCACCGCCAGCGGGCCGTTCTCGCGCACGCGCACGGTGTTGACCACCGGCGGCTTTTCCTGCGGGCCGCCATCCTTGCGGTGATAGGTGATGGCGCCGGACGGGCAGTTCTCCGCCAGCGCCACCACCTTCTCGACGCTGGCCGCCTCGGGGTGGATCCACTCGCCCTTGGCGTTGGGCACGAAGACATGCGGATTGCCGAGCACGCAGTTGCGCGAATGGATGCACCGCTTGCCGGAAAAGGAGACGTCGACCTTCTCGCCTTCGACCGTGCCTGCCATGGGTGGGGTCTCCTCTTGGGTGGAGACAGGCTAGGGCGAGGGTGGGAGGGGCGTCAAGTTGGCTGGAACGCCAAGTCTCCCCCCTTGAGGGGGAGATGGCCGCGAAGCGGCCAGAGGGGGTCGTTGCGCGTGAAGCGCCGACCTTGGCTCTCGCAGGAAGGGCGCTGGCGTTTTACGCGAAGCGACCCCCTCTGTCGCCTTCGGCGACATCGCCCCCACGAGGGGGGAGATTATCGCTCACTCCACCAGGTTGATTTCCTCGGTCTCGCCGCCGCTGCAGGTGTAGCAGCAGTCTTCGCATTTTTCCTTGTTGCCGGGGCCGACGCCCCAATAGGTGCCTTCGTCGCCGTCGACCCAGGCGCCGTAGCAGATCGATTCGCCCTCCTCGCAGGAGATCGGCAGTTGCTTGGTCTCGCCGTCGTCGAGGTAGAAATCCTTGTCATTGCCCGGCCAGACATAGTCGCGGTCCTGGCTGTAGAGCTCGAGCCGCATGGCGTTGGGATGGCCGTTCCTGATCTCGAAGGTGACGTCGCCGGCATGCGCCGCCGGCGCGGCCAGCGTGGCGATGAAGAACGCCGCGGCGATGCGGCGGGCGGTGAAGAAAGTCATGGCAGTCCCCCGAAAGAATCGGCCCCTCGGCCGAGAGTTCGACCATGCCATGCGAGGCTGGAGCGGGGAAGGATTGGTTGGCGCTTTCCCCTACTCCGCCAGGTCGATCGTCTCGGTCGAATGTTCCACGCAGATGAAGCAGCATGAATCACAGGGCTGGTCGTTGTCGGGGCCGACGCCGGCGGAGACCTGGTCGTCGCCGTTGACCCAGGCGCCCCAGCAGATGTTCTCGCCCGGATTGCAGGAGATCGGCACCGATTTCCGCGCGCCGGGACGGATGAGGAAGACCTTGTTGTCGCCCGGCCAGACCGTATCGCGGTCGCGGCTGAACAGTTCGACCGCGACGCCGTCCGAGCGCTTGTTGCGGACGAACACCGACATGTCGGCGGCGTGGGCTGGGCCGGCGATGAGCAGGGCGGCAAGGGCGAGGCGAATCATGACGGCGGGTCCTGGAGAGAGGAGAGTAGAGCATGGGCGGGCGATGCGCGTAATCTCCCCCCTCGAGGGGGAGATGGCCGGCAGGCCAGAGGGGGTCGCGCCCCGCGTGAAGCGCCGAGCCTTGTCGTGACGAAAGGGGGCGCAGGCGTTCCACGCGCGACGACTGTCGCCTTTGGCGACATCTCCCCCTCGAGGGGGGAGATCAGCGACCCACCACCACATGCGGCGCCAGCCGCTCGATCTCCGCGACAATGTCCGGACCGCTCATGTCGAGCGAGTTGATCTCCATGCGCACGGTGTTGCCGCCAAACAGCGCATTGGCCAGCGCGTCGGGCGGCGCCCCGTTGAGCTCGAAACTGACCATGCCCGAGCCCTTGCCGGGGGAGGAGAGGCGCACGCTTTGCACCTTGTCCCATGGCACCAGCACGTCGCCGCGGCGAGCATCGCGGAAGCCGCGCTGGTCCAGGGTGACCTTGACCGAGGTGTCGAAGGCGCCGCGCGCGAAGTAGCCGGCGAAGGCGAGGAAGCCCAGCGCCAGCAGCGCCACGAAGAACACCCGCCCGCCATCGGCGCCGTTGACCAGCCCCTTCAGCGCATAGAAGCCGAAGATCGCCGCCATCAGCAGCGACCCGGCGACGGAAGAGAACTTGTTGGTGGGACTGTTGCGGAGTTCTACGGACATGGGCGTGGCTTTCGAGGTGGGAGTGTAGAGCAACGGCGGGCGGGGCGGCGGCGGTTCTTCCTTCTCCCCTTGTGGGAGAAGGTGGCCTTGCGAAGCGAGGTCGGATGAGGGGTGTTCCAGAAGACACGAACGGCTCATTTCTTCCAACACCCCTCATCCGTCTCGCGCTTCGCGCCGATCCACCTTCCCCCACAAGGGGGAAGGAAGAATCAGCGATTCACCACCACATGCGGCGCGAATTTGCGGATCGCGTCGAGCATGTCGTCGCCGCGCACGTCGAGCGAGGAGACCTCCATGTGCACGATGGTCTTGCCGAAGGGCAGGATCAGGTTCACCACATTGGCGGGCGCGTATTTGATTTCGTCGGGCGGCTCCTCGGTGAGCTCGAAATTGAGCATCGCCGAGCCCTTGCCGGAGGTGAGGCGCACGCTCCTCACCTTCCTCCACGGCACCAGCACGTCGCCGGCGCGGCGGTCCCGAAAACCCTGGCTGTCGAGCACGACCTTGACCGAAGTGTCGAAGGCGCCGCGCGCGAGGAAGAAGCCGAGCCCGAGACACCCCGCGCCGAGCAGCGCGATGACCAGCACATGGCCGCTGTTCGCCCCGGCCGCGATGCCCTGCACCACGCCGAAAGCGAAGATCGCGCCGATCAGCAACGGCCCGATGGCCGGCAGGATTTTTCCCGTTGCGCTGTTGCGGAGTTCGAGCGGCGCGGCCATTTTTTCCCGCTCACCGTTCGGATTTCAGCAGCGTCCAGATCCAGCCGATGAAGGTGAGGACCAGGAACGGATAGCCGGCGGCCGGCAGCGGCGACGAGGTCGGCAGCAGCGGCGCGCCCCACAGGATCATCGCCGCCGAGACGGTGAAGAGCAGAGCGGCGACAAGCCCGGTGAGCCGCGTCCACAGCGCGAAGGTGGCTTGCGCGCTGACCATGACCAGCCCCGCCGCCCACAGCGCAATGCCGCCGACATAGGACGGCACGCTGGCCTGCAGCCCCGCCGCATTGCCGGCCAGGAGCAGGCTTTCGCCGGCGAGGAAAGTCAGGAAGCCGGCCGCGACGAGGTCATTGCCGAGCCGCTGGTATTTCAGGGTGAGGAGTGCCGCCGCGACGACGACGGCCACGCCGTCGATGGTCCACAGCGTCTCGCGCAGCGCATCGCTGGCAACGAAAGTGCCCGCCATGCCCAGCGCGCCGCCGATGGCGAGGCCGATTGCGGCGATCGTGTCCGAGCGCATGTGGTGTCTCCCCAAGCCGGGGAGCAGGATACGCCAAGGTAGGGGGATGGTGAAGGGCGCCGGCGGAAGGTGCTGTGCGCTCCCGATGGAATGTTGTCTACCAAGGAGGTTCGAGCCACTCTTCGATAGGAATATCGTAATCCTCGTCCTGGCCTGCGGACCTGCGGCGCACTCTGGCGGCAAACTCGTGATAGCCCATCTCACCGAACGCGAAAGGTCCCATCAAATCCTTGTATTGGTCAAAGCGCACCCTCGCCTCTGGGATAACAGTAGGTAAGTTTTTGCTTATGAATTTGATGAGAGGAGCATCGGGAGCGTTGCCGAGTGAGATATCGGCAAAGCCCAGTACCCTCTTGTGTCGAGCACGTTCTGACAACTCCGCATCAGCTGTTGGATATCTCTGGCGCAATGTTTCCCATGTTATCAGCCCACAGCGCCGAAACAGGTGCCCCGTGACGTAAGGAATTCGCCGAGCTATGAGGACTGGCACGATGTCCAAAGCGATACATTTTCGGAGAAGCTCTAATAGTTCATCCTGGTTGGGGTACACCCAGGGTCGGGTGTTTTTTACCTCAATGCCAGCCCAGAAGGCGTTTCCCCGCACCAAAAAGTCAAGCTTCTGCTTACCGGCGAGGTGTCGGCCGCCAATGTGCGAGGGTGGTTCTTCCTTTTTATACAATGCGCTATCATCGTGCTCATTGAGGTCGGTGAACCGCCCGAAGTAGTCTAATTCTGCTGTTTGTTCCAACGCGCGCTGTACGGCTATCTCCAGCGTTTGCCCCATACGTTTTGTAAATTTCTCGTCCACAACCTGCAGGTATGTGGGCTCTTGCTCGGCGAGCCTCTGCCTTATCTCGTGCTCTGGCGTGTCAGGCATGTGGTACCATGTGACCCCATGCACCTCACGCGTGGACAAGATGCCCTTTTCGACCAATTCGTTTCGGGCTTCGGTAATTAGGTGAGGGTTGACGCGCTGGCCATAGGGGCCGGCGACGGCGATTTTTTGCTCAAGGGTGCGGGCAAGTGCGATCCCGTGTGTAGCGATCACGCTCACGAGCCGCGTTTTGGCCGTTTCGAGGTGCCCCGCACGGGACATTGACGCGTTCCTCTTTTATTTAGATGTAGAAGTATTGCTCGATCGTTCGTTCAAGGTGCGCTCACCCATCCGGGTGAGGCGATAATGGCCCCGCCCAGTGAGCGGGTTTATGTAGTAGGCGGCTAGGCCGCGACGCTCCAAGGTGCGGTGACTCACCAGATTGCGAATAACTTGGCTAAGGCGGTCGTCGTTTCGGCCTTGGAGGATCTCGAGATCCTCCGCAGTCGGCTCAATCTGTTCACGCAGTTTTTTTGCCAGTTCGGCAGTAGGCATTCCCATCTCCGGATGCTCGGAATCCGCGAGTATTTTCAGGGCGGGTATTACCAAGTCGCTTTCGAATGTCCGCATTTGTGCACTAGATTTGGTCCGAATCCATCCTCGAATCCACATATAATGATTCGAATCCACGGAATCAAGCGAATCTTAACCATGCTTGTTTACCATTTTCGCGAGAGAGGTGTTTCTCGTGTTTCTATCTATAGTTGTGCTTCAGGCAACGCCGCTGCTAATGGGAGGCAAGCATAGTCGGTGCTGCTTCGTGCCTATAGCTCTTGCAAAACGGCCACAGACGCCAACGCGGGCGTCTGTGGCCGTTTGTTGCGGCTAATAAGCTTTTTGCGCCTCAATCCCCCATCTTAAGCGCCTGGATAAACGCCTCCTGCGGGATATCCACCTTGCCGAACTGGCGCATCCGCTTCTTGCCCTCTTTCTGCTTGTCGAGCAGCTTGCGCTTGCGCGAGACGTCGCCGCCGTAGCACTTGGCGGTGACGTCCTTGCGCAGCGCCGAGACGGTTTCGCGGGCGATGATGCGGCCGCCGATCGCGGCCTGGATCGGGATCTTGAACAGATGCTGCGGGATCAGCTCCTTCAGCTTCTCGCACATCTGCCTTCCGCGCTTTTCGGCCGCCGTGCGGTGCACCAGCATGGAGAGCGCGTCGACCGGCTCATCATTGACCAGGATCGACATCTTGACCAGGTCGCCCTCGCGATAGTCGGTCAGGTGATAGTCGAAGGAGGCGTAGCCCTTGGAGATCGATTTCAGCCGGTCGTAGAAATCGAAGACGACCTCGTTGAGCGGCAGATCGTAGGTCAGCATGGCGCGCTTGCCGACATAGGAGAGGTCGGCCTGGATGCCGCGCCTGTCCTGGCAGAGTTTCAGGATGCCGCCGAGATAGTCGTCGGGCGTAAGAATCGTGGCGCGGATCCACGGCTCCTCGATCGAGGCGATCTTGACCACGTCGGGCATGTCGGCCGGGTTGTGCAGCTCCTTCAGCGTACCGTCATTGAGGTTCATGCGGTAGACGACGGAAGGTGCTGTGGCGATGAGGTCGAGGTTGAACTCGCGCTCCAGCCGCTCCTGGATGATCTCCAGGTGCAGCAGGCCGAGGAAGCCGCAGCGGAAGCCGAAGCCAAGTGCTGCCGACGTCTCCATTTCATAGGAGAAGGAGGCGTCGTTGAGGCGCAGCTTGCCGACGGCGGCGCGCAGATCCTCGAAATCGGCGGCGTCGACCGGGAACAGGCCGCAGAACACCACCGGCTGCGCCGGCTTGAAGCCGGGCAGCGCCTTTTGCGTCGGGCGGCGGTCCTCGGTGATGGTGTCGCCGACGCGGGTGTCGGCCACTTCCTTGATCGAGCCGGTGAAGAAGCCGAACTCGCCGGGGCCGAGCTCGTCGACATTGATGCGGGCGGGCGTGAAGACGCCGGTGCGCTCGACCAGATATTTGGCGCCGGTGCCCATCATGCGGATGGTCTGGCCCTTCTTCAGCACGCCGTCGATGACGCGGACCAGCACGATGACGCCGAGATAGGCGTCGTACCAGCTATCGACCAGCATCGCCTTCAGCGGGGCCGATAGATCGCCCTCACGCGGCGGCGGCAGCTGATGGACGATGGCTTCCAGCACGTCGGGAATGCCGAGGCCGGTCTTGGCCGAGATCAGCACGGCGTTGGAAGCGTCGATGCCGATCACCTCCTCGACCTGCTCGCGGATGCGCTCGGGCTCGGCGGCCGGCAGGTCGACCTTGTTCAGCACCACGACGATCTCGTGGTTGTTGTCGATGGCCTGATAGACATTGGCCAGCGTCTGCGCCTCGACGCCTTGCGAGGCGTCGACGACCAGCAGCGAGCCCTCGCAGGCGGCCAGCGAACGCGACACCTCATAGGCGAAGTCGACATGGCCGGGCGTGTCGATGAGGTTGAGGACATAGTCCTCGCCATTGTCGGCGCGGTATTTCAGCCGCACCGTCTGCGCCTTGATGGTGATGCCGCGCTCGCGCTCGATATCCATCGAGTCCAGCACCTGCTCCTTCATGTCGCGCGCCTCCAGCCCGCCGGTGAGCTGGATCAGCCGGTCGGCAAGCGTGGATTTGCCATGGTCGATATGGGCGACGATGGAGAAATTGCGGATGTGGTCGAGGGGCGTCGTCATGCGGCGCGCTTTAGCAGGGGCGGGGTTGAGGGGCAAGCGGGGCGCTGGCTTTGCGGGCCGTGGGGACGGGGAGGGGAAGTGACGGTTGCCGTCGCAGTCGGCGGAGGGCAATTGCTGACGTCGGTGCTGCCCCTCACCTGCCTGCCGGCATCCTCGCCCCGTATAGTGACGGGGAGAGGGGGCGCTGCCATCGCCGATTTCGCCAATCGCCATCGCAGGATGGGTGCCAAGTTCGCGGCCACTGTCCAGCCGATAGATGGGTAACAGAATGGACCGGATACATAGGTAACAGTTCTCCCCCTATGAGTCCGCTGCAGCGCCAAGCGGATTGGTTGGCGCGGCGCTGCAGCGGACAAGCGTCATACGCCT
>NZ_SRUX01000296.1:0-282 GCF_004791545.1 Mesorhizobium sp. M4B.F.Ca.ET.214.01.1.1 | reverse complement strand
TTTTGGTCTGCCCTAATGATTCATTCACTCCTTATGGATTAGCATTTTACGTCCTCTCTATTTTACAAGTGTTGTTATAGTTATTACCAGTTGGATAATCTAAATCACTCAGATATGAGTAATTTGTTTTACAGACTCTTCAATTTAGAGTTCTCTAATATATTCAAATCCATATGTATAACATCACGCTTAAAATTTGCTCAAAGTTATCAAATAACCTTAATGTATAGTTTTAACATTTGGTCTGCGTTGCATCAACTAATTAAAATACATATATTAGGG
>NZ_SRUX01000295.1:0-282 GCF_004791545.1 Mesorhizobium sp. M4B.F.Ca.ET.214.01.1.1 | reverse complement strand
GCATCTCAGCACCGCAAGGCCGCTGACCATAAGAACCCGGCGCGGCCTCCGCGCAAAACCCGCCCCACGGTGGCGGGCGCCGGCCAAAACTGCTATCCGCAACTTGCGAGACTACAGCATCTTTGGGTGGAAGCTGGGAGGGTGCTTTGACTTACGAGGACATTGCCGGTCACCCGGCACTGCATGCTTGTGTGCGCGCGCAAGCCATGGCGATGCAGCACGCCTATGAGGGAAATCCGCGGGCATCCTCGGTCTTTGCCACCCAGCAACGCTGGCTGATGG
>NZ_SRUX01000294.1:0-282 GCF_004791545.1 Mesorhizobium sp. M4B.F.Ca.ET.214.01.1.1 | reverse complement strand
GATGCTCATGGTCTCGTGATCTGATTCAGCCCCTCCAAGACGACTATCACGGTTGCACCGGATAGAAGAAGACCGGTCGCCCTGGCCCGGACCGCGCGGCGGAGCCCGCGCCAGCCGCCGGGTTTGGGCCAGCGCGGGAAAGCCTTTGACCGGCTTCGCTTTTTGCCGGGTGTGCGTCGGTTTCCTCTTAATGGGCCTGAAATGTCCGCGCCAGATTTGGCGCCGCGATTCTGTTTGGGGAAGCAATGTCCACCCATGTGCGCCATCCGATCTGGCTTCCGG
>NZ_SRUX01000293.1:0-282 GCF_004791545.1 Mesorhizobium sp. M4B.F.Ca.ET.214.01.1.1 | reverse complement strand
AGCTTGCCTTCGGCGACAAGGCCGACCTTTCGCGCATCCGTGCCGCGCAGGCGCCGGGCGGATCGGGCGCGCTCAGGCTGGTGGCCGAGCTTTTGCAGCGCACACGCCCCGGCGCGACGGTCTGGCTCTCCAATCCAACGTGGCCGAACCATCTGCCGGTGATGCGCGCCGCCGGCCTTGAGGTCCGCGACTATCCGTATTTCGACGCCGCTTCCGGCACAGTCCGCTTCGACGACATGCTGGCGGCGCTCAAGACGGCCAACAGCGGCGATGTCGTGCTGC
>NZ_SRUX01000292.1:0-282 GCF_004791545.1 Mesorhizobium sp. M4B.F.Ca.ET.214.01.1.1 | reverse complement strand
GGGCGGAGCTCAACCAGCGCTTCGCCGAATGGTCCTATTCGCTGGTGTTCGCGCTGATCGCGCTTGCCGTAGCCGGCGACGCGCGCTCGCACCGCGAGGCGCGCATCAATCCGCTGATCACGGCAATCGCCGTCGCGCTGTTCGTGCGATGGCTGGGCTTCTTCGCCGCTGGCAAGGCCGACAGGGTCGGGTATTACGTCTACCTGCTCTACGCCATACCGCTCGTCGCTTCGGCGGTTTCGATCTGGTTCATCGTTTCCTCGCGCAGCATGGAATTGCCAG
>NZ_SRUX01000291.1:0-283 GCF_004791545.1 Mesorhizobium sp. M4B.F.Ca.ET.214.01.1.1 | reverse complement strand
TTTTCCGCGCGCCGGTCGCGCCGTTCGTCGTCGATGCGCTCGGCAATTCGATGAAGCTGGCGCTGGTCGCCTTCGTGCTGGTGGTGCCGATCGGCATCCTCGGCGGCGTCATCGCCGCGCTCAACCTCAACCGGCCGCTCGACCGCATCATCAGCCTCGGCGGGCTGTCGGTGACGGTCCTGCCGGAATTCGTCACAGGCATCATCCTGATCCTGATCTTCGGGGTCTGGCTGCGCTGGCTGCCGATCGCCGCCGCCTGGCCGAAAGGCGCTGGCTTCTTCAC
>NZ_SRUX01000290.1:0-283 GCF_004791545.1 Mesorhizobium sp. M4B.F.Ca.ET.214.01.1.1 | reverse complement strand
CAACTACCCGCTCGGCGTCATGCACCACTACGAGATATCGGCCGACAGTGCCCAAACCTTCCTCAAGCAGGTGGCCAGGGGCGAGGTCGAAAAGGTGAGGGGTATCGAGGGCGTCTCCAAGAACCGCCGCTCGCTGCTGCCATACGGCGCGCTCGTGCTGCAGGAAATCATGACGGCGATGCAACCGTCCAGGATCGTCGTTTCGGCGCAAGGCGTGCGCGAAGGCTTTCTCTATTCACTGCTCGAGGCGGCCGAGCAGAAGGCCGATCCGCTGATCTCGGCC
>NZ_SRUX01000289.1:0-283 GCF_004791545.1 Mesorhizobium sp. M4B.F.Ca.ET.214.01.1.1 | reverse complement strand
CGGCGGCCCGCGGTCGCGGGCTCGGCCTTCGGCCGTTGGGTTCTCGCTCGCGGCCAGTACCGCCGCTGACGCGGCTGGGCCTCCGCGAGGTGGCGGCCTGTGACTGGCCGCTTCTTTTTGTCCCGAAACCGGTCCCACTTTCGGAGATATGCTTTAGCCGCCGCTGTCCGCCGCCAATTGCCGCAATATCGCCAGCGCCTCCCCGGCCCGCTCCGCCGGGACGAACAGGTGATCGTGATAGAAAGCCGAGACCGGATTGACGCCCAGATCGGAAGAGCGTCGT
>NZ_SRUX01000288.1:0-284 GCF_004791545.1 Mesorhizobium sp. M4B.F.Ca.ET.214.01.1.1 | reverse complement strand
CCCATCCCTGCAACCTGATTCGGCACTTCGCCATTGACGACCACGTCATAGAGGCCGCGTGTAAATGTCACGCTGGTCAACCTGCCGCCGACGCTCTCAAAAAGCGCCTGGATTGCAACCTCGCGGTTCGATCCCTGCATCAGCCCTTTGGCGGCATGGGGTTCGTAGTTTGCCAATATGGTAACCTTCATGGCTTCTCCTCCAAATACCCATGTCTCGCGCTGCCCGATCTGTGGGGCAGCACGGACTTTCCTGTCTCTGACATTTGACCTGGTCTGTGGACC
>NZ_SRUX01000287.1:0-284 GCF_004791545.1 Mesorhizobium sp. M4B.F.Ca.ET.214.01.1.1 | reverse complement strand
CCGTCCTTTGCCGAGCGCTATCTGTCGACGATCCTGTTCGACGGGCTGGGGGCCTAGGCGCGCGTACTTCGGAGGTTGGCCTCAGCCGCCCTCACGAAGTCGGTAATGTCTCGCCAGTCCTTGCTGGACTGTTCGAAAAGCGTCTCTGGCAGGCGGCGCCAAGCTTGAGCGGACCCCCGCTTCCGGCTCATATCGTCGCCGGCCGCAATCGGCCGGCGGGAGAATTTTGATGTATACGCTCTACACGCGCCTCGACGACGAAGCCGCCGCTGCCGGGGCGCGTG
>NZ_SRUX01000028.1:0-33262 GCF_004791545.1 Mesorhizobium sp. M4B.F.Ca.ET.214.01.1.1 | reverse complement strand
ATTTCGGCAAGAGCGTATTGTTTAGCCAGCCGGCGCCGCGTTCGCCCCCGAACCCGGCGCCGGTTAGGCCCGGCGTTTGCTGGCCTACCCACGCCAGCCTGCCGGGCCGCTCCTTTTCATGGACTCCTGCCCTTTGCGCTTGTCCGGTGTGGCCGCGTGGTTGGTGAATTGTAGGTTCCGGTCGTCTCGGCCGGCGCCGCGGCATTCGTGGCAAAAGATCACCTTTACCAAATCCCAATGAAGACACGGCTGTCAGGGCCGAGACGCTCCACAAGCGTGGCGACGTCGAGCACGACATGGCGCCTGCAGGTGACGCAGTCGACGGACAAGCCTGTCCCGGCCTCCAGCTTCTTGCCTAGCGTGTCTTCAACAAAGGGGAATTTCATTGTCATGGCGATCTCCGAAAATGAGGTCGCCGCACCTGATGGGATTATATTCCTGATCGCCGATCGCTTGCCAAGGGCTTACGCGATCACGCCATGTCCAAAAGAAGTATCTTAGCCGATTTGAATATGCGGCGGTCCTAATGGGTCACCAGGCCGGCGCCTTTGAGGCACGGGCGTCGGCCACCTTTAGCCCGTCGCTAGGCGTGGGGGCACGCCAGCGACGGGCTATACCTTCGTTCACGATATTGGCGAAGACTAACGTAAGGTCGATACAGCGCACGTGCCTAAGCCCCGATCCCCCTTAACGCTGTTCCTTTTTAATGCTGCGTCTTGCCGCTTGATTGATCCGCCTGCGCCATGAACTTGTTGAAGGCGCGCGCCTCATCGACAGTCTCAAACTGCCGAGACGTTGTCGTGCCGTCCGGCTTTAGAACCACGGCGAGGAATGGAAGCCCGAACACGGGCGGGTGATAGACGGCATAGATCGTGCTGCTGCGCTTCATCGCGGCATTTTAAAGGGATTTCTGGCCCGGAACCAGATGAGCGTCGGTGTTCGGGTCGGCGGTCTTTGCGCGCGGGACCGTTAAAGGGCTTCGCAGGGCGCCCAACATGTCATCGTCGGTCAGCCCTGAATAATCCCAACTAGGCTATGATCACATGTATATTAGCATTCACGAATGGAGTATAAGACTGACGTCATCGGTCTTGCCGTTGGGGATTTATCCGATGAACGGGGGGCTCCGACTTGCTTGCCTTCGGAGATGCCAATGCGCGGGTTCTTGGTTTTAGTCCCATTGCTTTTTGCACAGATTCCGACTGCATCCCATGCCGCCGCCATCCACGACGCCGCCACGAAGGGCGATGTCGCGGCGATCACGGCTGCGCTCGACGCAGGTTCTGACGTTGATGAGAGCGATGGGAAAGCAACGCCGCTCTATCTTGCGGTCAAGGGTGGGCATCTTGCGGCGGCAAAACTGCTCATCGAACGCGGCGCTGACGTCAACGCCGCCCCGACGCTTTTGGGGCCTGCCCTGATGCCGGCTTTGGCTAAACGCAGGATCGACTTGATCAAACTGTTGCTGGACGGAGGCGCAAATCCAAATTCGAAGCGCAGCCGCGAAAACGCGATCCACATCGCGGTCAATCTCGGTTGCCTCGATTGCGTGAAGGCACTGGTCGAGGCCGGCGCTGACGTGAATGCGAAGACAAAGGACGGCAAGACACCGATCCATCTGGCAAGATTCAAGGGGCTGCGTGAAATCGCTGACTATCTCATGGCGCACGGCGTCGTCTTGCCAACGCCATCCCCGATCTCGATGAAGTTGGCCACTGCCGATATTGAGAAAGGCCGTACCTCCTTCACCCACCTATGTGCCGGTTGCCACAGCGTGGAGCCGCAGGGCGCAAACAAGACGGGACCGAACTTGTGGGGTGTCGTGAGCCGCGACAAGGCATCAGTACCAAATGCCCGTTACTCCGCCACCTTGCTGGGGTGGGAAGGCGCTTGGACATACGAGGACCTGAACAAGTATCTTGTTGAACCGATGCTCACTACGCCGGGCGTCTACATGGAGATGCCTGGGGTTCCGGACGAGGCTGAAAGGGTCAACGTGATTGCCTACTTGCGTACTCTGAGCGACAAGCCGAGCCCGCTGCCCTGAAACTGACGACCCTCAAAAGTCCTTCAGCGACGGGTGGCAGAGCTTCTCCTCACCCTTCAAGAAATTGACGCGGCCGATCAGCCCGGCTTCACCCGTTGCGTCGCCGGCAGCTTCATACCCTTCCGGCTTCCTGGAGCCTCCTTGGACGCGCTTGCCCCACCTCCCGCGTTTTGTCTCAACTTGCTAAATTGACTTAGGACCCTGCCAACGGGTGCTCCAGCGGGCGCGGCCACCCCGGGCGGGTTTTGCCGGCAGGCGGGTTTTTCTTATCGGCTGACGGGTTCTTCTCAGCGGAGATGAGCTTGTCTTGACAGCAGGCAGGCTCATTTCTCGTGCCCTCTCCAGGTCCAACTGACTGGCATACTCAGCCTCAAAGGCCTCCGAGTGCCTTCGATCCTCGCTTCGAAGATGGAAGTATGGCAGCGCAAATCCGAAAAGGATGATGACGCCGATTGCCCCCGTCATGTGGTCGATAACAGCAAGGCGGTGGAAGATCGCCATCGCGCCTGCGGTCACAACCGCCCCGTTCATTCCTGCACGGAAAGGGTCAAATTTGGGCGGCGGCGCAAGCGAATCGGCCCGTCGCTTCGCCTCTAGATAAACGGCTGCCTCATCCATCAAATAGCTCCGATAAAGAGACTTTAGCACTTTCTAATTAAATGGCTAAGCCGGCATTCGGGTCGGTTGAGCTTGCGACCGAAGTCCCGATCGGTAAGCGCAAGTGGCGAGTTTGGGGAGGGCCGTTTGGATCCGATAACGAGAAAGGCTTGGTCCCCGGCACGCCTACGCATCGGGACCCACGCGACATCGAATTGTTTCAATATCGCATGGCCGTTTCAGTTCCGTTAGCAAACCCTAAAATGCTCCGGAACCTTCCGTTCAGTCCGCTGTTGGTCAACAGGAGGTCCGTGAAGTGCGAAACCTGACAGCAGAGCATGCGCGAGCAGCAAGAACGCTATTGAAGTGGTCGCGCGTGCGGCTTGGCGCCAAGTGCAATCTTAGCGAAACGACGATCAGCGATTTTGAGAACGGGCTAAGGAAACCGCATCCCCGCAAAGTCGCCGCTGTGCTGCAGGCTTTCGAAGGAGCGGGAATTGTCTTTTCCGCCAAAGGGAGCCCATCACTAGCGCGCTCTGAGGGTCAGACTGGAGGTCGCCACACCGGCAACAGAACGTGGCGCCGTCGGCAGACACATTGCTCGGCCGAATAGAAGACTCCTGGAAGCTGGCGGAGGGAGTCCCCAAATGGCCAAGGACAAAAGCAGAGCCGACCTCCGGGCCGCAGGCCAAATCTCGCTTGACGATGAGTATGAGGTGAATTTATTCGCCCTGCAGAACAACATCACACCCGCTCAAGTTCGAGAACTCATCCGTAAGCACGGCAATAGTCGCGCGACCCTGACCAAGGCTGCCAAAGCATTGCCAGGACGATAACGAGAAATTCCCAGACGTGAGACCACCAATGAGGCGAGCCGCCTTGGCCTGAGCACCGGGCCGACCACCAGACCTTATCTACAGCGGCCCCGGATCATGACGCGACAAGCGCCTCAATCCCTGCCGTAGGCGAGCATCGACGTGGCGCGTACGCGAAGCCCGCCGTCTCGGGGAGAGAACGACGGGCTCTTGCTTGGGGGAGCGGCGGAGGGGACTGGCCGCTCGCGATAGAAATCCGCCAGACCTGAAACTGTTCCCTGAAATTTTCGACTGAGACGCTATCCACCGCCGACAGACCCGCTGATTTTTCTTCGCGCCAGCCCTGCAGTGTGAGATAATTCCGACCAGGGTTTTAGGGCGGCAACGATGTCATTGTCGCGCAACAGTGGTGTGTACGAACCCGCTGATCTGGACTTGCTGCAGCGGGTCTTTGACCGACTGTGCAAAGAACGCCGGCTCGCCCTCAAGGACAGGGACCAGAGGGAACATCTTGCCTCTCAAATCTTCGAAGTTTTCGACAACGGATCTACCGACGAGACCGAGCTGTGGCGATCGCTTTCAAAACGCACCAGAACCTAAGCCGCTACCTCCCAAGAGCCGTTCCGGTGACAGCGCCCGCCGACGCCGCTACCATTCCGATCGCATGGCCCACGGGAGAGAAAAGGAGATTTCTCGTGACAATCGCGGTTAGCAAACCTGAAGATGCCGCCATCGCCTTTGCCGACGCTTGGAATAGACACGATATGGAGGACTTTGGGGCTTTGTTCTCCGAGGACGCCAACTTCGTTAATGTCGTGGGCATGTGGTGGAAGAACCGCAGCGAGATCGAAGCGGCGCACCGCGCAACTCATGAAACGATGTTTCGTGACAGCCGATTGGAGGGTGTTGTCTCGTCATTGTCGAACTAACTCCCGGCGTTGCAGCGGTGCACTATTCGTGGACGCTGACCGGTGCATCCGCTCCGGACGGCTCACCGGCCGGACCACGGCAGGGCATCCTGCTTCTGATTGTGAAATAAGAAAAGTCGGGCTGGCGGATAAAGGTGGCCCAGAACACCGACAATGTTCCAGGGGCCATTGCTCCCCACTCCAACGCAAAGTGAGGAACTTGCGGCAGGGTTTGAGTGGTGCAGACAATTTGAATAGATTAGCATCCGCTAATGAGCGGTGCTATAATGCGCAGTCAGCCGGCAAACCTACCCCGTTTTGCTGGTTAGGCCTAGCGGCCGACCCGGCCGCTGGGCCGCCAGCCTTGACCCGGAACCGCTTTGAGGACGGCAATGCCATGGCATCGCCACAGCGGCAATATTTGATCCCGCTGATCTGGACTTGCTCCAGCGGGTGTTCAACCAACTGTGCGACGAGCGCTACCTTGCCAAGAAAGACAGGGAACAGAGGGAAGCTCTCGCAGATGAGGTGCTCGACCTTTTCCAAAATGGAATGACGGACGAAACGAAGTTATGGCAAGCGCTTTCGACGCGACGTAGCGCTTGAACCAAATAGGCCTTCCGCCAGAGGGAGAGGGCGGAAGGCCTATTGGTTTGGGAGCGGCTACATTCCTGAGAAATCGACCGCTACAGCACACAATGCACGAGGGGCGTGAGGAGTTCCAGACAGTCTAAGCATTCGCAACTGCAGGCGCTGCTTTGCCTAGGGGGCAGCCAGCAAACCGCGCGGAACATTGGGCTTCGTCAGAAGTTGGAATCCCAGTCAGCCTAGGGAATGCCCCGATGCCAGAGTATTTTGTTGAACAAATGACGGGTGAGACGGTTACTACATGGCGAGTCGTGAGGGCCGAGACACCGGGAGAGGCAGCTCGCGAAGGTACTGGATGTGATGTCAAAGCGCGAGCAGCCGAATTCATTTGGGTCAGGGTGACTGACGAGGATTTGGGCGAGGTCTATGAGTTCAGCATTGGTCAACCGCATCCGAACGCTCAATCCGCGACGCCGGCCTCGCGATGAACGGTTGCGTCCATGATCACTCATAGACGCTCCCAATTTCTTCCTCGATCTCCGTGCTGTCGATCCCGAGTGCCTTGGCGTCAGCAAAAAGCTGTTGGGCCAATTCAGCCACGGAGATGACGTCGGCGCCGACCGTCTCCGGGATGTTGTTGGAAATCCATTTGTCCAGAAAGTTGATGCCGCGCATACTCATCTCGCGACAAGCGCCGGCCCGGCATTAGGTTCCTTTCGTCGGAGACGTTAGGTCGACATCTCTTTGATGACCGCATCGAGCGAGGCGATATCTTCCAGCGCGGCTATTTCGATCGGATCAGCGGCCTGTGCTGGCGTGCGTGTCTCAGGAACGCCACTAGGCCCTATTGGCGCGTAGCTCATTACAAGGATGTCGCGATACTGCCTGAGCAGGACGAGCGCGCTATCAATGGTTCGTTGGTCCATTGATGAGATTTTAGCATATAGGTCCAACTGCGCACTAGGCTAATTCTTCCCCAAATCCTGCATCGAGGCATGCTGGTCCTGGGCCTGTTTCGGCATCAAAGGTCACCTTGTCGATGAAGCGTCCTAATTGGCATCCCCCTGTCCGTTGCTGCTACCGACAATGCCAAAATCCTGGGATTTGATATTTCCATCCGCCAAGAGAAAGCCCTCAGCAGCCAGGGCCCCGCCTCAACAGCTCACGCACCGCTGACGCTCGGCTTGGCATTCGTCTTTCAAAGCGCCAGTCCTCCAGCGCATCAATTTCCCTTTGCGACAACATTATTTGAAGACGTACAGGTCTCTCGATTTGTGGCATTTTACGACCTCACCCATAAAGCGTCGAATGAGTAGTTGGCTTATAATGAGCATAACACTCCAAAGGTTGCATGACCATCCTCTTGGGTCTGTACGCTCGATGAGGTGAATGCATTTAGGGCTGCTTCTACCGCAAGTACTAACTTATTGAAAATATTAGTTTATTTAATGCTTTGTGACTTGCCCTCCGCTTCGCGAGCGCGCATGGTGAAGGTGAGGGTAACCCGGTCCCGGAGGACAAGAGGTCACCATGCGCTACCATTATTCACAAACCCTACTGGACGACGTCACGGCGAGTGTCACTGAGGCGTTCCAGAGGCTCGGCATTGTCAACGTTCCGGTCGTGGCGGAACAAGTCAGGCGTCGCCATCCCTCGGAGAATATCGCCCTTGAGGACATTGAGGAGATAGTCCTGGACACGGCTCAAATGTTTCACATCCCGATGGAATTCGATGGTGCGAGCGCCATTTTTGCTGCGCACGAAGCGGAAACCAGGCTGGACGATTTGCGACTTCCCTCCACGACCAACCACCGCGTCTTTTGGCGAGCGAGCTTCTAACGCTTGGCCAGCGCGGGATCCAGCGCAAATCAGAGCAGATGGTGAACTGGTCGATGGCCCCGAAATATCTCGATCATCGGTTGGAATGCCCATACTGCCTCACCATCAGGCTCAGGATTCCCGATGACGCTCGTCCGGATACGCCCATTTTTTGCGATGATTGCGGAAAGTACCTTGGCACCTGGGATGAGATACAAACCGACTTTGAGAAGCAGGGCGGCCAGAACGGGGTGTTTCGACTCGACAAAGGCCGCATCCAGCGGATCCGCTAGTGCCGGCCGGCCCGCAACCCGCTAGTGTCGACCTTTCAGGAACCTAGCCTCGCGAAGCAGCGAATTCCAATCAGTTCCAATCAACTCGACCAGTCGCTTCGCCTCTTCCTGCCCGATGCCAGTCTCTCTCATCAGTCGCTCCGCCAACAGCTTTAGATGGGCGATGCGCTCATCTTCATTGTGGATTGCCGAGCACATAACGGTTCCTCCAATGACAGGAACCGCTGAAGTTGGCGTTTGTTTCGAGTGGGTCGCGACTCCGGGCTCATCCGATTTGCGGATAGAGGAACCCGACACCCACCGCTTTTTTGCCAAATAGCAGAAGATGGAAGGGCCGATAACGTCGCCAGCCGGTAGCCTTGCCGGCTAGGCCCGGCGGTCAACAAGCGCTTATCCCCGACCATCGGGTTGCTGTTTGCCAAGCCCGGCTCGCTGGTCGAGGTGACACAGGACTTGCGAGCCGGGCTGGCCGCCGACATCTTCCAATCCGGGGAGGAGTGGTTTCAACAGCCGGCGAGGAGCAAAACGTATCCGATCAGGCCTCATCATGCGATGTGGACTGAGGTCCGAATGAGCCTCCTGCAATGGTCTATTTTAGCAACTGCTTGACTATGCCGCCCTGCGCCCCAGAGTCTCCTTCATGGCGAAGGGCAGCATCAAAGTCGGCGACGAGGTCGCGATCACCGCGACCGTGCGCAAGCGCGTGACTGAGGATCGGGTCGCCGTGTTGATCCCTTCCTACCACCAGCCGCATTCGATCGTAGACCGGTCGCCAAACGTGAGCAGCGGGCAGAAGGTCGAGTTGGTGGGCGACGTCACGCATGTCGACGAGGACAGAGTGACGGTGAACCTTGGCGGTCCAGTCACGGTCAAGCTCAACACGGTGCGGCTTGTCACCAGCTACGTGGCGCCGAAACGGAAGACGCCGCTGGTCGATAAGGCGACGTAAACAAAAAGCCCGCCGGCCGAAGCCAGCGGGCAAGCGGTGGTCACGACCCTAGAGCCCGCGAGGGTCGAGCCGCAACTATGCTCGCACGGCAGGCAGGTATTCCGCGCTAACAAATGTTAGGCGATGGCCCCGCGCCTTCGCCGGGCACCCTCAAAGCGGCGCGAACGACGCCACGCAAAGATACAGGCTGACGATACTGCCGGCACCTGTGTTCGAGAGGCAGCCGCGCCACCCGGGGCGTCGGCAAAGCCGCGACGATTCATGAGGCGTGGGGGTCTATCTCACCGACGATCTCGGACGGGTCACCATCGTACTCGTCTGCCGGCATGACCGCGAGCGTGCCATCGCCGGCACGAAAGATGACGATGCTGACCATCAAGCTGGTGGCGAGGCTGAAGGCAAAGGCGTTTGCTTCTATGAGGGACATTGATCCGGCTCTCCTGCTTGGAAGCGGGGATCGATCCCCGCGTGACAGGCGCCCGATGTGTCCGGCCGAGGGCCGCAATCACCGTGGAGGCGAAGCCGCAATGGCGGCACGATTTGCGTAGTCCGACCCTTTACGGGTTGATGGCATCAGGTCCTCGGACCGGACCAAGGAATTGCGCCGACAAACGCGGAGATCGGTCCCCTGTCTCTGCTTCCAGGACGAGACAGATGTGAACCTGGTGGTTTGCTGCCTTGCCTTGATCGACGCCAGAGCGGCTTGAGCGGTCATTCGATGAACGCGCGGGGAGCGACGGAAATCAGAGCGAATGACTTGAGGCGAGTGGACTGGTAGCCCCTTCACGCGGGCCCGAACTTCATCACCGGAATGCCAAGCTTGCGGGCCTTGTCGGCGAGGTTGTCCTGAATGCCAGAGCCGGGGAAGTGAATGACGCCTATCGGCAATGTGTCGAGCATGGCATCGTTGCGTTTAAACGGCGCGGCCTTGGCATGCCTGGTCCAGTCCGGCTTGAAGGCGATCTGTGGCACCTTGCGGCTGCGAGCCCATTTGGCGGCGATCAACTCCGCACCCTTCGGTGATCCGCCGTGCAGAAGAACCATGTCAGGATGCTTGCCATGGACCTGGTCGAGCTTGGCCCAGATCAGCCTGTGATCGTTGAAATCGAGCCCGCCGGTGAAAGCGACTTTCGGTCCGGGTGGCAACAGCACCTGGCTGTCCGCATGCTTTCTCGCGGCAACGAAGTCCCTGCTGTCGATCATTGCCGCGGTCAGGTGGCGATGGTTGACGACAGAACCGGAACGCGGGCGCCAGATCGAGTGGGTGTTACGCTCGTAGTGCTCGGCGGCCTGGTCGCGCATCAATTCGAAAGCGCTGCGGCGTTCGAGCAGGGTCTGACCTTGCGCGATGAGGCGCTCGAGCTCGACCGACTTGACCTCGGATCCGTCCTGTTCGCGCTGCAGCCGCAGCTGGCTAAGCTCGTTTTCATCGAGCTCCCGCTCGATCCGCCTGGTCGCGCGATGGAACAGATTGACCGTTCCCCACAGGAGTTCCTCAAGATCGGGTTCAAGGCGTGTGTCGGCCATTGCCACCACGAGAGCGTCGAAGATATCGGCGATGCTGGCTGCGACCACCTTGCCTTCGGGAAGCGGGCGCGGGTCGGGTTCGTCGTCAAAGGGACGGAAACCGTAAAGCTGAAGTTCCTGAAGGACATGATCTGTTGGTGATGAGGGGTGAGGCTGGAAGTCGGCATCGTGCTCGGTGCTCATGGGGCCTGCCTTCGTGGGATCGCCGCGCCCATCGCGGCCTTCATGGCGACGAAGGCGATGGACGACCCGGACTTGCACCCGAAGCGTCAGCGCAGGGCCGGAACGGAGGTGGAGGATGGCGAAGACCGGATATTTTGTCTGGCGATGGAAAGGCCCGAAGAGGGGCTCCCCGTGACCTGTCGCGTGGGTTGGCAAGGGCCGCCGGAAAATAGCCGGGCGCAGCCATTGCCTGTCCGGATCGGCCGGCGCCCTATCGCCCTCTTGAAGGCCTTGGGCCGGCTCTCTCCTCAACGGAGGTCCCTTGCGCACCCGAGCCACGAAGACGCCGGCACGCCCCTCCCCTTCCCTTTCCAGTCAGGCCGCGGACGTCATGAAGCGTTCGACATCCTGCGGCGCGAGTTGGACCCGCAGCATCGCCCTCAAGGCGTCGGCACCGAGAAGACGCAGGTCCTCATTGAAGTCGCCGAGCTGCGGTACCAGGACCATCGCCTCGATACCGACCGCATTGGTGCGTTCAATGAGAGTTGCCACTGCTCCGTCACCGGCTGGATCATTGTCACGGGCGATATAGAGCCGCCGCAATGTTTCAGGAAACAGGATTGCGGACAGATGCGCCGCCGACAGTGCCGCGAGTGCCGGCATGGCGGGCAGGACAGTGCGTTGCGATAACATGGTCTCGATGCCTTCGCCGGCAGCCATGACATCGCAACAGCAGCCGAAGCGGACGGCGTGTCCGAGCAGTTGGCCCATGGCGCGTCTCGGCGTCTCAATCGGAGCGCGGCCAAGGTGAGCCTCGCTAAATCCGCCCGGATCGAGCCAGGTGCGGTGGGCGCCGGTGAGTTTGCCTTTGAGGTCGGTGACGGTTGCGATCATTGCCGGCCATGTTTCGGTCGGGCCGCGTTCCGGACGGTAATAGCAGCGCGGATGAAACCGAAGGCTCCCGGTCTCGTGCAAGGCTGTGATCGCGCGTCCACGAAGATAGGTCTCCACAAGCGTTCCTGGTATCGACCGCGACATGGAGACCAACCGCCGCGCTGCTCCTGCAGAACCGGAAGGTGCCAGCGCCCTGGTCTGCTTCGATACCGTCGGCTGCTGTTCGGAGCGCGGCAAGCTCAAAAAGTTGCAGGCTTCCGCGCTGATATCGATAAAGTCGATCAGGCCGCAGCTCTCGCGGATCACGTCCAGCAGGTCACCGTGCTCGCCGGTAGCAGCATCAGTCCATTTGCCGGCGGGACCTTTGGGAGTGTCGTTCAGCCTTACATACATCGATCGCCCAGGCGTGTTTCGGGCGTCGCCTACCAACCAATAGTTGCCATGGCGCCGGCCGTTTGAAAGATAGTTCCGACATACCGCCTCCGCCTGCCGGCTGAGACGGCGCGCGAGGTCGTTCGGGCTTCTAGACACGGTCCGGCGCCAGAAAAAAGCCCGCCGTCTCCGGCGGGCCAGATGAAGACTTGCGGCTGATCATTCAGCAGCGATCGTGTGAGGCTCATTCGCGGCTTCGTCATTTTCAGCGAAGCTCTCGGTGTCGGCCACGGACAATTCGCCGTCGTTCCCTGCCGTCGCTTCGACCACCGTTTGCGGCGATCCTGTCTCATTCGTTTCTGTATTCCCGTTTCCCGGGGTGCGCAGGGGCTCAGGTAGCCAACCGCTGCTGCCGATCAGCTTCTCCGCCTCGCTCGCCATGTCGCCCTTCTTGAGGTGCGCTATTCGGTCAGCGGCTTCCTGCCCCTTCGCTTCAGTGAGTGCCTGGAGAATGCGCGCCTTTGTGACACGTCCGAAGAAGTTGTCGACAGACGGCCGCCAGCCGGCCGCCGTCATGTCGAGGGTGATGGCCTGTGCCAGCCGGTCGGCATGGGCGAGAGCGCGCGGGCGCCTGTTCCATGTTTCATGCACGGCGTTAACCGACATGCTGACGGCATGTGCGAAAAGCGCAGCCTGGCGATCGCGATCCCAGTCGCGAAGGGCATCCCAAAGGTCGGCAGCTTCCTTCGGCAGCGCGTTAGCCCACAGGTCGTGTCGCACACGGATCGCCTGTGCGCAGGTGCTGTCGTTCAATCCTGAGGCTTGAGCGCCGAAACCGACGCTCTTCAAGTCCAACTCCAGGCAGCTATCTGATCCATATTGGTAGAAGATCTTCAGCGTGAACGCGTGCAAGGCGGCGAGGAAGGCGACGTCTGGATTTCCACCGAGCGCCTCGCGCAGGCCAAGGGTTCGATGTGCCGTCAGTTCCGTCATGAGCCGGTCAGAAATCGGCGAGATGCCATCGGCCTCCTCGGGCTCGGCCAGCGGCTCACGATCGGCCGAAACGCTTTCCCCGTCTCGGACGGCAGAAGCTGTCAGGGATTCCTCCCCCTCTTCGCTTTGCTGCGTTCCGATGGGCAACTCGTCCTCGGGACGGACGAAGCCGCGCTCGACGCGGAGACACCCGTCTGGCGCGATGCTGATGAAGCCACCGGCGCGGGCAACCTCGAGCGGGTCGAAGGTGAGTGGCCGGTTTTCGAAGGACTGAAGTCCAGTCTCCAATTCAGCGAGACGCTGATCGATTTCGTCCGGGAGGTCCTCGACGCTGTCATATTCCTCCGACAGACGGTCGAACTCGAGCTGCAAGGCCTTACGCGTCGACTCCTCCTCGGCGCTAAGAGGCGACGGTTCTCCGCGCAGTTGGCGGAGACCGAAGGCGTGGCCGTAGGCGAAGTCGGGCGCGATTTCGATCCACTTCCAGCCTTCTGCGCGAACCGCCTCCGCGCGTCGTTCCAACTCATCCGCGACCAGCCGGTCTACCAGGACGACGTCCTGCAGCCAGCCACCGTCGTCGCCCTGGAACAGGTCGCGCATGACTATGCCTCCGGCCTCGACATAGGCGTCGATGCCGATGAACTGCACCCGCTTGTCTGACGCACGCACCGAGCCCTCCGTCAGCATGCGCCGAATGGCATAGGGCTGCTTGTCATAGGAGGGCTTCAGGCGTTCGAATACCTGCTGCTGGCGTTCATGATCGCCGGATACAGTGAACGCCATGAGTTGGTCGAGCGTCAGACCATCTTCGGCATAAATCTCAAGCAGTGCCGGTGACACCGAAGCCAGCTTCAGGCGTTGCTTGACCACACCGGTCGAGACGAAGAACGCGGCAGCGATATCCTCCTCTGACTGCCCCTTCTCGCGAAGGGCAAGGAAGGCCCGGAACTGGTCGAGCGGATGAAGGGGCGCGCGCTGGACATTTTCCGCCAGCGAGTCTTCCTCGGCAATACCCTCCTCTCGCACGATGCAGGGAACCGGCGCGGTTTTGCTGAGGCGCTTTTGCCTCACCAGAAGGTCCAACGCCCGATAACGGCGGCCACCTGCCGGAATCTCGAACATGCCGGTTTCCACGCCGGCTTCATCCCTGACTGGCCGGACGCTGAGCCCCTGCAACAGGCCGCGGCGGGCAACGTCCTCGGCCAGTTCCTCAACCGAGACGCCGGCTTTCACGCGCCTGACATTTGCCTGACTGAGCACAAGCATGTTGAAAGGGATGTCGCGCGAAGACGACAGGGTTATCTTTTTGGCAATAGCAGCCATCGATGTTACTCCGCGACGGGCAGCCGAAAGCCACTCTCTCGACCTCCAACCCGTCACAAAGCGCAGCGCCGCCCTCTTACTCTTGAGGACGACGCCGCAGCACGAGAAAAAGAAGACGCGAAGCGGACAGAACTGGAGACCGGTGCATCTCCTGGCTTCCAGAATGTCAGACCGCCTTGTCGAACAGCTTCTTCGCCCGCGCCTCCAGATCAAGCCGGGCATCCTGATGGGTCTTGTCGCGAGCCACCGCCGTGATGCCCTGCACGAAGTCGAAAACACTTTCAGGCTTGCGACCTTCCTCGGTCAGCACTGTCTCAATGATCCTGGTCGCCTCCGCCTTTGAGAAGCCACGCTTGCGCAGGAAGTCGCCGCGATCGTCATCGGTACGGGCAACGATCCGCTCGCGCGCCGCCTTGATGCCGTTGATGAAGGGCATGGGCGACGAATTGGCAAAGCGTGCAAGCGCCGGCGCGGCCTCACGCGCAAAACGTGAAGCTGCGTATTTCGAATGACGAATGGTAATCTCCTCGAAGTCCTCAACACCCCAGAGATTGCGATTCTGGCAAACGGCGCGAAGATAGAAGCTTGCGATGCCGAGCGTCTTGGCGCCGACCTCCGAATTCCAACAGTAAAAGCCACGGAAATAAAGATCGGCTGAGCCGTCCCGTAGCCGGCCAGCCTCGATCGGATTGAGATCGTCGACCAGGAAAAGGAACACGTCGCGGTCAGAGGCGTAGAGCGTCGTGGTGTCCTTAGTGATGTCGGCTCGCGGATTATAAATGCTGGTCGACCAGTCAAGGACGCCCGGCACCTTCCACCGGGTGTCACCTGTGCCGTTGCCGGCGATGCGCTGCACGGCGGCGACCAGTTCGCGATCGAAGATGCGGCCGTAGTCCGGGCCGGTGACCGCACGCAACTTAACACGACCATCCTCGATTTCCAGTGTCTTCACCTGTTCGGAGCGGTGAGACGTCAGGCCATATTGTAGATTGATGCCGGCGAGCGGCGCTGGAAGTTGGCGCAAATAGGCCGCCGGCGCGCCAACAAGACTCGCCAGTTGGCCAAAACTCCAATGAGTTGGGGCGATTGGAATATCGGAGCCCGGCAGCACCAGCGTCAGGCGCTCGGCATCGTTGCGGCTTGCCTCTACACGAATAGCCGCGCTTTCCACGGTTCTCGTCCGGCTGCGCTCGGTCCGCGTCTGCACCGCCTCGAATAGCTCCGATAAGGACAAGTAGCGCTCGTCGGCCGGCCGCGAAAACCATTCCGAGGACACGCGACCAATCCGCTCGCCGCGGCTCAAATCCACCTTGAAGCCGCCGGAAAGATCACGGGTGGCGTTCAGAACTTGTGTCATGGGTCGTCTCCATGACGGGCGCCGAAGGCCTCTCCTTCCGCCTCAACCCGTCGCCGAAAACCCGGCCCTTCTCTGACTCTTTGTCGGGAGAGCCCCCGCTCTCCCGACAAACACAAAAAAGGGCGTACAAGGCGGAAGCACCGAAAAGCCCGTCGGAGGGAGTAAGTCAGTTCGGTGCTGGAGCAGGTTCGTGGCCCTGAGACCGGTTCAACAGGGCGGCCGTAGGAGCATCAGCATAGCGCCGCCGTAAGGCGGGATGCGGGACCGACAGCCCCCGGCGAAGGGCGCTATATGATGCTTCCTCGGTAAGCTTGACCTCGGAGCGGCATGCGATCCGTCGAGGCGCGTCAGGTCGAATAACCGTTTCTTCGGTCCGGGTCATGGCGACCCTGACTGACCGATATATGCGAAAACACCGCCCAACATACGCTTATCGACTTTCGCCCTTTCCATCCTCGCCAGCTATCGGCAGCAATCGTTCTGCGACACGAGGAAAGGTAGGCCGCCATGACTGATCCCAGGGAGGCTACAATAAAGCGGACGATCCGCCGTAAGGAGCTACGTGAAATCGTCCCTCTGGCTGACAGCACAATCTATGAAATGGAGCAGCGCGGGCAATTTCCGCGACGTTTCGCTCTTACCCCCCGTTGCGTCGTGTGGGATTTGGCCGAGGTTGAAGCCTGGCTCCATGCGCGCAGGGCAGCACCAATTCCCCGAGCCAGCCCTCCAGATGTGCGTTTGAGAAAGACCGCTCCTGTCAAAGCGCTGGATCGGGCTCAAAGACCGTCATCATCGGGGGCATAAGGACGACGGGCCGCTTCCTTCCCTCGACCCAGGCTTCCACTGCATCGGACCATTCTTGCATCATGTGGCGGCGCTGAACTTCGTATTCCGCCTTGTTGTAGACGCCGCGGGAGGAGCGACCGTCCTCGTGAGCCAGGCATTTTTCGATCCAGTCGCTGTTGAACCCTAGTTCGTTCAAAAGTGTAGAGCCCGTGCGCCGGAGATCGTGCACGGTGAATGGCTCAAGCGGCAGGCCTTCCTTCTTCGCCAGTTCGGCCACCGCATAGGTCACACGATTGAAGGTTGCGCGCGCCATTGGCGCGTCCGCGTCGTAGCGGGATGGCAGCACGAAACGAGAGTTCCCCGAGCAGGTCTTGAGCGCAACAAAGATGTCGAGCGCCTGGCGTGATAGATAGACGTTGTGGGCCTTCGATCGCTTCATCCGTTCCTTTGGAATGGTCCAGACCGCATGCTCGAAGTCAACCTCGTCCCAGGTTGCGTCCTGAAGTTCGCTTTTTCGAACCATCGTGAACAGGATGAGGCGAAGGCCAAGGCGAATGGTGGGCAGTGTTGCGACGTTCTCCAGTATCTTGAGCATGACGCGGATTTCAGTTGGGGAGAGCGAGCGATCTCTCGGGACAAAGTGAGCAATCGATGCCGGCCCTACGTCGTCGGCCGGATTGGACACCTTCTCGCCATGGAGAATGGCGAAGCCGTAAATTTGCTTGAGGATATCACGGACGTGGATCGCCGTTGCCGGCGCTCCACGCTCGACGATCTTGGCACATTGGGCGCGAAGATCGTCCGGTGTGATTTCGGTCAGCAGCCTATTGCGCCAAACCGGCAGGAGTTCGCGTTCGTAAATTGACCGGCGCATCGATCGAGTGCTGTCCGCCATCGGCGCCAAAGTCAGCCACTTCTCTCCGAATTGGCCAAAGCTCTTGGCTTCTTTCAGTCGCCGTTTGTCTCGTTGCTTTTCGATGGCAGGAGAGCGGCCTTCTCTGATAGCTCGACGCGCATCGAGGCATTTCTCGCGCGCTTGGAGCAGGGAGATCCCATCGCGCCCGTACTTGCCGAGGTAGACGGTCTCCCTCCGGCCATTGAGCCTGTAGTCCAGACGAAACGAGATCGTGCCGCTAGGCATGACGCGGACATACATCCCGTCACGATCCGCCACCTTGTACATTTTCTGCTTTATTTTCAATGCCTTGATTGCGGCGTCCGTCAGCATCCCGACTGCCTTTCCAAAAGTACCGTCACGGGTTTTTTGAGGGCTTTTGGCGGAACTTCTTCTTAATTTTCATAGCCTTAGCCTGAAAAAAGTACCGTCATCAGACCTCTATGACGTGACGGTACTGTCGAAAATTCATCGTGGCAATATGTCGGAGGTCCGGCAGCCAGTCCGGCAAGGCCGAACAATGCACGCCGATAGGCAGCGAAAGCTGCTGGCCAAAATTATTTTTAATTTCAGTTAGTTAGATCGATTTCTGGCGCAATTTCGGCGACGTTCGGATAGACCTGAATCATTCCCACTCGATTGTGCCGGGCGGCTTCGACGTCACGTCGTAGACGACGCGGTTGATGCCCCGCACCTCGTTGATGATGCGGGTGGCGGCGGCGGCGAGGAAGTTCATGTCGTAGTGGTAGAAGTCGGCCGTCATGCCGTCGACCGAGGTGACGGCGCGCAGCGCGCAGACGAACTCGTAGGTGCGGCCGTCACCCATCACGCCGACGGTCTGCACCGGCAAGAGCACGGCGAAGGCCTGCCAGATGGCGTCATAGAGACCGGCCTTGCGGATCTCGTCGAGATAGATGGCGTCGGCCTCGCGCAGGATCTCCAGCTTGTCGCGGGAAATTCCGCCCGGGCAGCGTATGGCAAGGCCGGGGCCCGGGAACGGATGGCGGCCGATGAAGCTTTCGGGCAGGCCAAGCTCCTTGCCCAGCGCCCTCACCTCGTCCTTGAACAGCTCGCGCAGCGGCTCGACCAGCTTCATGTTCATGCGCTCGGGCAGGCCGCCGACATTGTGGTGCGACTTGATCGTCACCGACGGGCCGCCGGAGAAGGAGACGCTTTCGATGACGTCGGGATAGAGCGTACCCTGGGCCAGGAAGTCGGCGCCGCCGAGCTTCTTTGCCTCTTCCTCGAACACTTCGATGAACAGCCGGCCGATGGTCTTGCGCTTCTTCTCCGGGTCGCTCTCGCCTTCCAGCGCCGAGATGAAACGGTCGGAGGCATCGACCAGGATCAGCGGCAAATTGTAGTGCTGGCGGAACATCTCCACCACGCTCGCCGCCTCGTTCTTGCGCATCAGCCCGTGGTCGACGAGGATGCAGGTCAGCTGGTCGCCGACCGCCTCGTGGATGAGGAGCGCTGCAACCGAGGAATCGACGCCGCCCGACAGCGCGCAGATCACCTTGCCCTTGCCGACCTGGTTGCGGATCGCCTCGACGGCATGCTCGCGATAGGCGCGCATCGTCCAGTCGCCCTCGATGCCGGCGATGTTGTGGACGAAATTGCGGAGCAGCCTGGCGCCATCCGGCGTGTGCACCACTTCGGGGTGGAACATGATGCCGTACATCTTGCGCTCGACATCGCCGAAGATGGCGAAGGGCGAGCCTTCCGACCTGCCGAACACCTCGAAGCCCTCCGGCAAGGAGATGACGCGGTCGCCATGGCTCATCCACACCTGGTGGCGCTGGCCGGGCGCCCACAGCCCCTCGAACAGCGGGCTTTCCTTCTCGATCTCGACGAAGGCGCGGCCGAATTCGCGATGGTTGGAGCTTTCGGCGACGCCGCCCATCTGCACGCAGAGCGCCATCTGGCCGTAGCAGATGCCGAGCACCGGCACGCCGGCCTCGAAGACGATCTGCGGCGCGCGCGGGCTGCCGATATCGGTGGTCGAGGCGGGGCCGCCGGAGAGGATCACCGCTTTCGGGTTGATGCGCTTGAAAGCCGCCTCGGCCGACTGGAACGGCACGATCTCGGAAAAGACGCCGGCCTCGCGGATGCGGCGGGCGATAAGCTGCGTGAACTGGCTGCCGAAGTCGACAATCAGGACGGTGTCGGAGCGATTGGCTGTTTTCATGGCGAGCGTTTAGAGAAAGAAACGAGTCGGCGCAATGGGTTGCGGGGCGTCTGGCTCAATCCAGTCCTTGCCGGGAACCAAGCCGGATCGTTCCGGATGCGATCGCCTGCTCCAGCAGGCCAATGGCGCCGGCCAGCTTCTCGTCGATGACGTGGAGATACTCCGTCCAGTCGCCGACATGCCTCAGATCCGCCGCACCGTCGGAAATGCCGCGCAGGCCGATCAGCGGCACGCCGAAGAGCTGGCAGGCGCGCAGGCAGGCGAATGTCTCCATATCGACCATGTCGGCGGCGATCGCGTCATAGGCGACGCCGGAGATGACCGCGCCGCCGGTCGACAGCGATGCCTCCCTGATGCCCGGAATGCGTATCGGCAACGGCACGGTGACCGGCAGGTCGAGAAACGGCGTGGCGCCCTTCACGAAGCCCAAGGGCGAGGCGTCGATGTCGCGATAGGCGACCGAAACCGCCTGGTAGATCTCCGCCTGCTCCAGCCTTCGGCTGCCGGCCGAGCCCAGCGAGACGACGAGATCCGGCAGCGCGTTTTCCAGTTTCAGCCTGGCAAGCTCGGCGCCCAGCCTGATCCCGGCCTCGACCGGTCCGACGCCGGTCATCAGCGGCGTGAACAGTTTCCTGAGGTGCGGGCCGTATTCGGCCTCCACGGCCATGACGAAGAGAACGTCGCTGCCGGACAGACGTGACACTTTGACGGTCATGACGGCCCTACCCCCTGTTTGTTGCCACTACGAAGGGAAAGGACAATGTGCCCTCGCCGCCTCCCGGCCTTCGCTATGGCTCCGGGCGTTCGTCGCTCGAAAAGCCCATTTGGGGGCTTTTCGTCCGCTGCGCGGACCGCTCCTCACCCTTCGATCCCGTCACGTCCGACGACCGTCATCATCGTGCCGGTCATGGTGGCGATCAGCTTGGCCTCGCCGTCGGCGGCAAAGGCATAGGCCTGGCCATCTGCAACGACGATGGTGCGGCCGGGCTTGGTCACCGAGCCGCGGAACAGGAAGCGCTCGCCCCTGCCCGGCGCCAGCAGATTGACCTTGAACTCGATGGTCAGCACGCTGGAATTCTGCGGCAGCAGCGAGAAGGCCGCATAGCCGCAGGCCGAATCCAGCGCCGTCGAGATGACGCCGGCATGTAGGAAGCCATGCTGCTGGGTGAGCGCCGCCGAATAGGGCATCTCGATCTCGATGATGCCGGGCGTCACAAGGGTCAGTTCGGCGCCGATGGTCGTCATCGCCTGTTGCCGGGCGAAAGAAGTCCGGACGCGATCCTCATAGTCCGGAGCGGGTACGATCTTTGCTGCCATGGCCATCGCCCTTGTTTCCTGGGAAAGCTTATTGCAGAGGCACGCAGCGCAGGCAATCTCTTATGTTGCAGTGCAACAATGCCGCCGCGCGGCCGTTCTCACCGGCCTGATCCCGCCCTGCGCAGCGCACAGACATAGAAGCCGTCGGTGCCGCTCAGCGCCGGCGACAGCGAGACACCACCGTCGCTGCCCAGGCGCGCGGCGGCCGGATGGCCTGGAAAGCGGCTGTCCCAGAGCTTGCGGTGGTCGACCCGCGTGAAATCACCGTGGCGCGCACGAAACGCCGCGACCTGGTCGCCGTTCTCGGCGTCGAACACCGAGCAGGTGATGTAGACCAGCAGGCCGCCCGGTTTGACGAAGGCCCTGGCCGCGTCGAGGATTTCGCTCTGCTCGCCCCGGCGCTGGTCGAGCTGCCTTTGCGTCAGCCGCCATTTGGCGTCGGGGCGGCGTCGCCACGTGCCGCTGCCGGTGCAGGGCGCGTCGACCAGCACGATATCCATGTGGTTTGACAGCGGGG
The DNA here is from genome assembly GCF_004791545.1 of Mesorhizobium sp. M4B.F.Ca.ET.214.01.1.1. Taxonomy (NCBI): domain Bacteria; kingdom Pseudomonadati; phylum Pseudomonadota; class Alphaproteobacteria; order Hyphomicrobiales; family Phyllobacteriaceae; genus Mesorhizobium; species Mesorhizobium sp. M4B.F.Ca.ET.214.01.1.1. Next base: position 12,916 of record NZ_SRUX01000028.1, on the reverse strand, counting down.
CCAGCTCGGCCGGCTTGCTGACGATCTGAATGTTGCGGTTTTCCGAACGGCGGATGCGGTCGAAGATCGGCGCCAGCCGCGCCTTTTCGGCGTCGTGGGCGAAGATCTGGCCTGTATTGCCCATCTCGGCCGACAGCGCCAGCGTCTTGCCGCCGGCGCCGGCGCAATAGTCGAGCACCTGCATTCCGGCCTCGGCGCCGGCGAGCGCCGCGACGATCTGCGAGCCCTCGTCCTGGACCTCGAACCAGCCCTTCTGGAAGGCAGGTTCGGCCTGGACATTCGGATGCCTGCCGTCGCCGTCGATCGGCGGGATGCGGATGCCTTGCGCGGCAATGCTGGCCGGTGCCGCACCCGTCCCGTCGAGTTCGGCCAGCACCCTGGCCCGGTTGGCCTGCAGCGTGTTGACCCTGAGGTCGAGCGGCGGGCGGGTGGCGAGTGCCGATCCTTCCGCGACCCAGGCCTCGCCGAAAGCCTGCTCGAACATCGGCACGCACCATTCGGGAATATCGGCGCGCACCGCATCCGGCGCGTCGGCCGGCCGGCGGTCGGCAACCGCCTTGAGCTCGGTGTCGCTCAACAGCGGCGGAGCGAACTTGTCGCCTTCGAGGGCGTCGTTCAGCGACTGCGCCGTCTGCCCCCATTCGAGCAGAAGCGCGCCGAAGCCGATGGCGCGCGGCGTGTCCTCGCCGAGCAGCCAGCCGGCGGAACGCTTGCGGCGCAGCGCGTCGTAGACGATGTTGCCGATCGCGGCGCGGTCACCGCCGCCGGCGAAGCGATGCGACAGGCCCCAGTCGCGCAGTGCATCGGCCACCGGCCGATGACGCCGGCCAATGTCCTCCAGCACTTCGATGGCCGCCGCCAGCCTTCCGCCCAATCGCATTCTCTTGTCTTCCGTTTTCCGAGCAAATTAATTCCGCCCTGCTCTTAGAGCCTTTCATACCCGATTTGAACCAACTCAATTTGCCGGCGGCCGGAGCAATCCCGGCGAAGGCTGCGAGTTCTCGACAAACCGGGCATCCGCCAGCGCGAACGGAACAATTCATCCAATATATGAAAGCTCTCTAATGCGTACGACTGGCGGGCACAAGCATGCCGTGTGGAGCAAGTGCTCTGCTTTCCAAGGTTTCAGGTTGCGAATACTCTTTCGGCTGTGATTCGCGACGCAGGAAAAGCGGATTTGCGGATCGATACGAGGAGAGGGCAATGAAGACTTATCTTGCGGAAGTTCTAGGCACTTTTCTGTTGGTGTTCATCGGCACGGCTTCTGTGGTCACGGGCGGCTTTGGCGGCGCGCTGCCGCTCGGCCAGGAAGGCATCGGCCTGGCGTTCGGCATCGGCCTCATTGCGGCGGCCTATGCGATCGGGCCGATCTCTGGAGCGCATCTCAATCCGGCGGTGACGCTTGGCGCCTTCCTCGCCGGCCGGCTACCGGCAAAGGATGTCGTTCCCTACTGGATCGCGCAGATCATCGGCGCCATCATAGCCTCGCTGGCGCTGTGGATCATCGTCTCCGGCCAAGTCGGCGGCCACACCGGCGGCTTCGGCGCCAATGGCTGGGACGAGGCGAAATGGGGCGTCAGCTCGGCCTTCCTGTGGGAGCTGATCGGTACCTTCACCTTCGTCACCGTGATCCTCGGCGTCACGGCGCAAAACCACAGCACGACCTTCGCCGGGCTGGTCATCGGCCTGACGCTGGCCGGGCTGCACTTCGCCATCATCCCGGTCACCGGCACCTCGCTCAATCCGGCCCGGTCGATCGGTCCGGCGCTGTTTTCGGGCAGTGCCGCGCTCAGTCAGCTGTGGCTGTTCATCGTCGCGCCGCTGATCGGCGGCGCCATCGCCGGCGTCGTCGCCAAGGCGCGCATCTTCGAAAAGGAGTGATTTTCGAAACCTGAAGAAAAAAGGCGCGGGGCTGGCCCCGCGCCTTTTCTTTGCAGTGAATGCTTGGCGTCAGGCGATCTCGAAGCGGTCGAGGTTCATCACCTTCACCCACGCCTTGACGAAATCCTTGACGAACTTCTCCTTGGCGTCGCCCGAACCGTAGACCTCGGCCAACGCGCGCAGCTGCGCGTGCGAGCCGAAGATCAGGTCGGCGCGGGTGCCGGTCCACTTGACCGCCTTGGTCTTGCGGTCGCGCGCCTCATACACGCCGTCTGAGCCCGAGGCCGGGTCCCAGATCGTCGCCATGCTGAGCAGGTTGACGAAGAAGTCGTTGGTCAGCGTGCCCGGCCGGTCGGTGAACACGCCGTGCTTCGACTTGCCGGTGTTGGCGCCAAGCACGCGCAGGCCGCCGACCAGCACCGTCAATTCGGGCGCCGTCAGCGTCAAAAGCTGCGCCCGGTCGACCAGCAGCGCCTCGACCGAGAGCACCTGCTTGCCCCTGGCATAGTTGCGGAAACCATCGGCGACCGGCTCGAGCGCGGCGAAGGAGACTATGTCGGTCTGTTCCTGCGAGGCATCGGTGCGGCCCGGCGTGAACGGCACCTTCACGTCATGGCCACCGTCCTTCGCCGCCTTCTCGAGGGCGGCGACACCGCCGAGCACGATCAGATCGGCGAGCGAGACTTTTTTCCCGCCGGCATTGAACTCGGCCTGGACGGCCTCGAGCTTCGCCAGCACCTTCGCCAGTTCGGCCGGCTGGTTGACCTCCCAGTCCTTCTGCGGCTCAAGGCGGATGCGGCCGCCGTTGGCGCCACCGCGCTTGTCGGAACCGCGGAAGGTCGAGGCCGAGGCCCAGGCGGTCGAGACCAGCTCGGACACCGACAGGCCGGAGGCCAGGATCTTCGCCTTCAGCGCGGCGATATCCTGTTCGCCGACCAGTTCGTGGTCGATCGCCGGGATCGGATCCTGCCAGATCAGCTCTTCCTTCGGCACGAGCGGGCCGAGATATCGCACGACCGGACCCATGTCGCGGTGGGTCAGCTTGAACCAGGCGCGGGCGAAGGCATCGGCGAATTGCTCGGGATGCTGGTGGAAGCGCCGCGAGATCTTCTCATACGCAGGGTCGAAGCGCAGCGATAGGTCGGTGGTGAGCATGGCCGGGGCATGGCGCTTCGACGAATTGTGCGCGTCCGGAACGGTGCCGGCGCCGGCGCCGCCTTTCGGCGTCCACTGGTTTGCACCCGCCGGGCTCTTCGTCAGCTCCCATTCGTAGTTGAACAAATTGTCGAAGAAGTTGTTGCTCCACTTGGTCGGCGTCGTGGTCCAGGTGACCTCCAGGCCGGAGGTGATGGCGTCGCCGGCAATGCCGGTGGCATGCTTGCTCGACCAGCCGAGGCCCTGCGCCTCGATGCCGGCGCCTTCCGGCTCGGCGCCCACCAGCGCCGCATCGCCGGCGCCGTGCGTCTTGCCGAAGGTGTGGCCGCCGGCGATCAGCGCCACGGTCTCTTCGTCGTTCATTGCCATGCGGCGGAAGGTCTCACGGATGTCGCGCGCCGCGGCGAGCGGATCCGGCTTGCCGTTCGGTCCTTCCGGATTGACGTAGATCAGGCCCATCTGCACGGCGCCAAGATGGCCGCTGAGCTCACGATCGCCGGAGTAACGCTCGTCACCCAGCCACTTGGCCTCGGAACCCCAATTGACGTCCTGCTCGGGCTCCCAGACGTCGGCACGGCCACCGGCGAAGCCGAAGGTCTTGAAGCCCATCGATTCCAGCGCGACGTTGCCGGCGAGGATCATCAGGTCGGCCCAGGAGATCCTGCGGCCATACTTCTGCTTGACCGGCCAGAGCAGGCGGCGCGCCTTATCGAGATTGGCGTTGTCCGGCCAGCTGTTCAGCGGCGCGAAACGCTGCTGCCCGGCGCCGGCGCCGCCGCGTCCGTCGCCGATGCGATAGGTGCCGGCGCTGTGCCAGGCCATGCGAATGAACAGCGGCCCGTAATGGCCGAAGTCGGCCGGCCACCAGTCCTGCGAATCCGTCATCACCCGGTGCAGGTCATTGACCACCGCATCGAGATCCAGGCTCTTGAATTCCTTGGCGTAGTCGAAGCCTTCGCCCATCGGGTCCGAGAGGTTCGACTGCTGGTGAAGAACGCCGAGGTCGAGCTGGTTCGGCCACCAGTCACGATTGGTCCTGCCGGCGGATCCATGCGGCACGGGGCATTTGCCCGCGCTGTTGTCGTCGGTTTTCGCGTCCATCTTACTCTCCGATTTTTACCGAGATTTGATTTTTCACCAGGGGCGGCCAGCGGCCGCGCCAATCTGGAACGATTCCAGACTAGGCCGGCACAGTGATAAAGACAAATTGCCTTTCCTGTTTTTTCCGATAGGATTTTCTTATGATTGGCCTCACCGTGCGGCAGATGCAATATTTCGACGCGCTGGCGCAGACGCTGCATTTCGGCCGCGCCGCCAAGCTGGCCGGCGTCAGCCAGCCGGCGCTGTCTTCCCAGATCGCGGAGATGGAGCAGCGGCTGAGCTGCCGTCTGTTCGAGCGCGGCGGCAAGACGGTGCGGATGACCGACGAGGCGCTGGCCTTGCAGCCACGCATCGAGCGCATCCTCGCCGATATCCGTGACGTCGAGACGACGGCGCGGCGCGGCCGCCCCGCAATGGAAGGACGCTTCCGGCTGGGCATCATCCCGACAGTCGCGCCCTATCTGCTGCCGCATGCGTTGCCGGAACTGAGGCGGCATTTCCCGGTCTTGCAGGTCGAACTGCGGGAGGCGGTGACCGCGTCGCTGGTCGACGACACTGCCGCCGGGCGGCTCGACGCGTTCATCGCCGCCCTGCCGCTCGACCATACCGGCCTGGTCAGCGAAGAGCTTTTCCCTGACCGTTTCTTCCTTGCGGTGCCGTCAGGCGATCCGGCCTTCGCCTCGCCGCCGGTGCCGCCGGAAAGCCCGGCGCTGGAAAGGCTGATGCTCCTGGAGGAAGGCCACTGCCTGCGCGAGCAGGCGCTGGCCGTCTGCGGCAGTGTGCGGCCGGTGGCGATGGCGAGCTACGGCGCCACCAGCCTGACGACCCTCTTGCAGATGGTGGCGCATGGATTGGGCGTGACGCTGGTCCCGGAGATGGCGATGCGGCCCGCCGGCACCATTCCCGACCTCAAGATCGTGCCGTTCCAGGAGCCGATGCCGCAGCGCATGATCTGTCTCGCCTGGCGCCGCAACAAGGCGCGGCACGACGAATGCGTGGAACTAGCGAAGATCATTCGCGGGCTGGATGCGGCGGTGCTGGCCGCGTGAGGGTGCGCCGACTACGCTGCCATCCCAGTTTCTCGACAATGGCATAGCGCTTCAGAAAGGCCTGCGACCTGCTGGTTCTTACCAAAGCCTCTCACGGCACAAATATCAGGAATACATAGGTGAAAAACACCACGACATGCACCATGCCGGTCAGGAATGTCGTTCTTTCGGTGCTGAAGCTGATGCTGCACACGAAAAGCGCCAGGACCATAAGGACCGCGTCAGCCGCCGGGAGCCCCAGGGTCAACCCTCGTCCGGTAAACAGGCTGGCTGCCGCGACCGCCGGTATCGTCAAGCCAATTGTGGCGCAGGCAGAGCCCATCGCGACATTCAGGCCGCGCTGCAGCTCGTTGTTGAGGGAAGCGCGAACCGCTGAAATTGCCTCCGGCATCAGGACCAGCCCCGCGATCAATGCCCCGACAATGCTGTCGGCCTGGGTCACCTCGTAGGCAACGAGCGTGTCTTCGACACTCGCGGCGACCTGCTCGGCCAGCATGACAATTCCGATCAGCCCGACGAACAGCAGCAGGGTGCTGGCGTAGACGCCTTCATGGGGGGCGGTTCGGATCGAAACCTCGTGGGCCTGTGCTTCGATGAAGTCTTCCCGGTGGCGGACGGTCTGCGCGAACACAAAAGCCGCATAGAGCAGCACGGAAAGCACGCTGACAAAGCCGAGCTGAGCGGCTGAGAACGTGCCGGGATCCGTGGTCCGCGTGTAGGTCGGCAGAACAAGCGTCATGACCGTCAGCGCGACCAGAACCGCCAGATAGGCGCTGGTCCCCTGGCGAACGATCGCCTGCTTGCGATGACGCCAGCCGCCAAGAACGAGACAGGTGCCGACAACGCCGGTGGAGGTAATCATCACCGTCGAGAAGACGGACTCACGCGCAAGCGTCGGGTTGTTCTCTCCATGCAGCATCATCGACACGATGATCGACACCTCGATCGCCGTCACGGCAAAGGTCAGCACCAGCGTGCCGTAAGGCTCGCCGACCCGCCGAGCCACCGCCTCGGCATGCTCGAGCACCACGAAAATAGTGATGAACATGATCGCGCTCGAAAGCGCTCCGACGAGGATCCTGACGCCCGGCGACCCTACGTCCACGGAGAGCCCGCTGGCCCTGACCGCGACGGCCATCGCCAGGGCGGCCAAGGGCATCGCGTAGGACGTTACCGATCGTCCGAAACCTGTCATCCGAGCCCCCGAACGCCACGCGTTTCCGCGAACTTAGCGGAAAAGCGCGGCGGGGGCACCTCTCACAGGCATCTTTGCCCGCCAAGCGTACCATTCAAAACACGATTGAGGCCTGGGCACAGTTTTGCGCATCGAATGTCTCGATGGCCTTGCGAACCGCCCCACAAAATCGTTCCAGAAGTTCCAGCTCACTCCCCAGTCGACGGCGCAACGACAAGGGCACTTCCAGCTGTGCTCCTTTCCCCGTCAAGCCTCGGTTGACGATGTTCAAATCCTGGATACCTGGAAAGGGATGGTTGTCCTTTTGCGTCTGGAAGTCGGCGCCCTGCAGACGCCAGGCTATCTCCGAAACCAACGCGGCGTCCTTGCCGCCGAGGTAAACTGTCGAGGGATCGTCCCGATCCTGACGACCGTGGATGGCGACGACCGTCGACTTGGTCCGCAACAGTTCCAGCGCGGTTGCCTCGTCAAAGTTCCTGGATGTTATGTGCAGCTCTCGGTTGCTTTCCGGCATGAGCCCTTCAAAGCAATACATGTCGAGATCGCGCCCTGCTATTGTCTCGGCGATCAGGGAGGTGCGGGGCTCGATCTTGCCGCCATGCGGGGCCATGACGATCGCACTGCCGGTTCGCGCTCCGCGCCGGACGACTATGCGATAATCTATGTTTTCGGTTTTGGCGGCCTTCAGTGCCGCGAAATTCGGAAACTCGTTGTCCATAAATGCCGTTTCACGCCGTCTTCTGCACCACCAAACCCAGTTCTTCGATCATCGTGTCGCGCATCAGGAATTTCTGCGGCTTGCCGGTGACCGTCATCGGCAGTTCGGTGCGGAAGCGGATATAGCGCGGCACCTTGTAGTGCGCGATCTGCCCGGCGCAGAAGGCCTTGATCTCCTCCGCGGTGGCGATCTGGCCGGGCTTCAGCACGATCCAGGCGCACAGCTCCTCGCCATATTTGTCATCGGGAATGCCGAACACCTGCACTTCCTTGACCTTGGGATGGCGGTAGAGGAACTCCTCGACCTCGCGCGGATAGACGTTCTCGCCGCCACGGATGACCATGTCCTTGACCCGGCCGACAATGTTGCAATAGCCCTCGGCGTCGATGGTGGCGAGGTCGCCGGTGTGCATCCAGCCGTCGGCGTCGATCGCCTCGCGGGTCTTTTCCACGTCGTCCCAATAGCCCTTCATCACCGAATAGCCGCGCGTGCAGAGTTCGCCCGGCGCACCGACCGCGACCGTGGCGCCGTCGGCATCGATGGCCTTGACCTCGACATGCGGCTGGATGCGGCCGACGGTGGAGACGCGCTTTTCCAGCGGATCATCGACGCCGCTCTGGAAGGAGACCGGGCTGGTCTCGGTCATGCCGTAGGCGATGGTCACTTCCGACATATGCATCAGCGACACAACCTTCTTCATCACCTCGATCGGGCATGGCGAGCCGGCCATGATGCCGGTGCGCAGGCTGGAGAGGTCGAAGGACGAAAAATCCGCATGGTCGAGCATGGCGACGAACATGGTCGGCACGCCATAGAGGCCGGTGCAGCGCTCCTGCGCCACCGCCTTCAGCGTGGCGCCGGCGTCGAAGCCCTCGCCCGGGAACACCATGGTGGCGCCCTTGGTGACGCAGCCCATCGTGCCCATCGACATGCCGAAGCAGTGATAGAGCGGCACCGGGATGCAGAGCCGGTCGTCGACGGTGAGCTTGATCGCCGAGGTGACGAAATTGCCGTTGTTGACGATGTTCAAATGGGTGAGCGTGGCACCCTTCGGCGCACCCGTCGTGCCGCTCGTGAACTGGATGTTGATCGCCTCGCCGGGCTTCAGCCCCTCGGAGATGCGGTCGAGGCTGTCGTGCTCGTCGCGCCCGGCCATGGCCAGCACGTCACCGAAATTGAACATGCCGGGCGAATTGTCTTCGCCCATGCGGATGACGATCTTCAGCGCCGGCAGTTTTTTCGCCTTGAGCTTGCCGGGCTCGGCCTTGGCGATCTCGGGCGCCAGCATCTCGATCATGCCGAGATAGTCGGACGTCTTGAAGCTGGCTGCCGTGACCAGCGCCTTGCAGCCGACCTTGTTGAGGGCATATTCCAGTTCGGTCAGCCGGTAGGCCGGATTGATGTTGACCAGGACCAGGCCGATGCGCGCGGTGGCGAATTGCGTCACCAACCATTCCCAGCGATTGGGCGACCAGATGCCGACGCGGTCGCCCTTTTCAAGGCCAAGCGCCAGGAAGCCGGCAGCCAGGGCATCGACCGTGTCCGACAGCTCGCTCCAGGTGAAGCGCTTGTCCTGGCCGACGAAGACGGCGGCGTCGAGCGTGCCGTATTTGCTGACCGTGTCGGAAAACAGTTCCGGCATGGTCTTGTCGAGCAAGGGCACCGAATGGTCGCCCGAGACATGCGCCTTGCCATCGACCGGGGCAATAAAGGTGCCCCTTGCGCTCCGCCCGCGCAGATTGGTGGCGTTCATGAGCTCGTCGAGTTTGATCGCCATCGCCGTCTCCTCCCGGGATTAGCCGAGCCTATCAGTCGACGGCGGCGGTGGGAACTGGCCGATGGTATGGAGGGCAATCGCCTGAGGCTCGAATGCCCGTCACGGTGATTATGTTTCGATATGTTGGCGCTGCTTGGCGGGCATTTCTCCCCGTATGGTGACGGGGAGTAAGGGCGCGTCGCCGAGGGGCGGCGCCGACCTCGGTTGCTATCCGTTCACTGACGCCATCTTCGCCGCTATGTCGCGCAAGACGGCTTGGTCCGCTGCTCCACGCGTCTTCCTCGACGCCACAAGGCACGCCTGCGATCGCAGCACGACGCCGTCGGCCAGCACCTTGAGGTGGTTGGCGCGCAACGTCGAGCCGGTGGTGGTGATGTCGACGATGACGTCGGCCAGCCCTTGCGCCGGCGCGCCCTCGGTGGCGCCCAGGCTCTCGACGATGCGGTAGACCTGGATGCCGTGCTTTTGCGAGAAGAACTGCTGGGTCAGCCGCCAGTATTTGGTGGCGATCCTCAGCCGCCTGCCGTGGCGCTGGCGGAAGTCGGCGGCGACATCGTCGAGATCAGCCATGGTCTCGACGTCGAGCCAGATGTCGGGCACCGCCACCACGACGTCGGCATGGCCGAAGCCGAGGCGGGCGACGATCTCGGCGCGCGCTTCCCAGTCGGCCAGGTTTTCGCGCAGCAGGTCCTCGCCGGTGATGCCGAGATCGACCGAGCCCTGGCCGATCTCGCCGGCGATCTCGGAGGCCGACAGGAAGGCGACCTCGACGGCCTCCATGCCCTCGATGCGGGCGCGGTATTTGCGCTCGTCGCCGGGCAGGCTGACGGTGAGGCCGGCCTTGGCCAGCACGTCCAGCGCCTGCTCCTTCAGCCGGCCCTTCGATGGCAGCGCGAGCGTGATCATCTGGCCTTCTCCCGCAGCGCCTCGATGCGGTCGAGCCAGACCGAGAAGCCGACGCCGGGGATCGGCGTCTTCGCGCCGAGCAGCGTCAGCAGCCTATCGTAGCGGCCGCCACCGGCCAGCGGCCGGTCGCCGCCATCAGCCGCGATTTCGAAGACGAGGCCGGTGTAGTAGTCGAGCGGACGGCCGAAAGCGGCATCGTAGCGGATATCCGCCATTGGCAGGCCGTGCGTCTCGATCGCCCTGGCGCGGGCGGCGAAGTTGTCGAGCGCCGCGCCCAGGGAAAGGCCGGCGCCGGAAGCGAAGCTTTCCAGCGCCTGCGCCGCATTGTTAAGCGGCACGTCGATCGCCAGAAACCCTTTCAGCGCCGAGAACGCCTCGTTGGACAGCCTGACGCTGCGCAGCTCGGCCTTCTCGATCAGCCGCCGCGCGATGTCGGAAGGCGAGCGGCCGGCCGATGCCGACAGGCCGGCTTCCTCCATGCCGCCGGCGATGTGAGCGGCAAGACTCTCGACGTCGCCGTCGAGCACCAGTGTGGCGACCGGGCCGGAAAGCTGGCTGTTGCGCGGCGGGTTGGCGAGGTCGGCCAATGCCGCCTCCAGCATCGGCGCCGAGCCGAAGGCCCGCGCCAGCCGCATGCGCCAGCCGCGCGGCAAGCCAAGGGCTGCCAGCACCGCCTCGAAGACGGTCTGGTCGCCAAGCGTGACGGCCAGCCCCTGGCCTGGCAGCGCCAGCGTCAGCAGCGCGTGCGCGTCGGCCAGCGAGCGGGCGTCGGCAGCCGCCGTGTCGCGGTCGCCGAGATCCTCGATGCCGGCCTGGAAGAATTCATTGCCGCCCTCGCGGCGCTGGCGGAACACTTCGCCGAGATAGGAATAGCGGCGCGGCGTGCCGGCCTGGCTGGCGATATGGTCGAGGCAGACGGGAATGGTGAATTCGGGCCGCAGGCAGAGCGTCCTGCCGGTCTCGCTCTCGGTGAGGAAGATGCGGCGGCGCAGGTCTTCGCCGGCCATGTCGAGGAACGGATCGGCCGGCTGCAGCACAGCGACCTCGACGGCGTGCGTGTCGCGTGCGGCGAAGAGCTTGGCGATGTCGGCGGCGATGGCGGGGTAGCGGGAGGTCATGCGGCACCCCCTTCCCTTCTCCCCTTGTGGGAGAAGGTGGATCGGCGCGCAGCGCCGAGACGGTTGAGGGGTGCTGGAAGGAATGAGACGTTGGCGTTCCCTGGAACACCCCTCATCCGACCGAGCTTCGCTCGGCCACCTTCTCCCACAAGGGGAGAAGGGGAGGTCGGCGCCTCACCTGCCACGTGCCCGCTCCTCGGCCTGAGCCGCCAGGATCTTCTTCACCTCGCCAACCAGTTCGCTCTCCGCCACCGTCACCTGTGCCGGGCGAGCGGCGCGCCATTCGGCGTTGTCGGTGATTTCGGCCGACATGCGGGCGCCTTCGATCAGGTCCTTGATCTGCACCTCGCCCCGGGCGCGCTCGTCGCCGCCCTGGATGATGGCGACCGGGCTGCCGCGGCGGTCGGCGTATTTGAGCTGCGCCTTCATGCCGGCGCCACCGAGATACATTTCGGAGCGGATGCCGGCGGCGCGCAGCTCGGCGACCATCTTCTGGTAGCGGCCGAGACTTTCCGTGTCCTTGTCCATGACGAGCACGACGACCGGGGCGATGACATCGGAGGTGTCGAGCTTGCCGAGGTTCTTCAGCGCCGTCATCAGCCGCGAGACGCCGATCGAAAAACCGGTCGCCGGCACCGGCTCGCCGCGGAAGCGCGAGACCAGCCCGTCATAGCGCCCGCCGCCGCCAACCGAACCGAAGCGCACGACCTGGCCGTCCTCATTGGGGATCTCGGCCAGCAGCTCGGCCTCGAAGACGGGGCCAGTGTAGTATTCGAGGCCGCGCACGACCGAGGGGTCGATCAATATCTTGGTTTCATCATAGCCCGCGGCTGCGCAGAGCATCTGTATCTGATCGAGCTCGTCACAACCTTGCAGGACAAGGGGCGTTTGTTCAAAGCCGCGACGCAGATTGTCGACGGTAAGGCCGTTGGCAACTCCTCGGCTGCCCGATCCCTGGGCCTTCCAACCGGTGATATTCAACAGCTGCGATATCTGACTGTCAGAAAGACCCGCTCCCTTGGTGAAGTCGCCCTCGCCTTCCTTGCCACCGTCCCAGCGACCTTTCCCAAGCAACAGTTGAATGTCTTCAAGAGCGAATTTGTCCAGCTTGTCGATCGCGCGCAGCACCTGCAGACGGCGTCCCGCATTCTCATCACCGCCAAGGCCGATCGCCTCCAGCACGCCGTCCAGAACCTTGCGGTTGTTGACGCGGACAACATACTGGCCTTTGAGACCCAACGCCTCCATCACGTCGGCCATCATCATCGCCATCTCAGCATCAGCTGCCACGGTTGGCGTGCCGATCGTGTCGGCGTCGAACTGCATGAACTGGCGGAAGCGGCCGGGACCGGGCTTCTCGTTGCGGAACACCCAGCCCGAGCGGTAGCTGCGGTAGGGTTTCGGCAGCTTGTCAAAATTCTCGGCGACGAAGCGCGCCGTCGGCGCGGTCAGATCGTAGCGCAGCGACAACCACTGGTCATCATCATCCTGGAAGGAGAAGACGCCTTCGTTCGGCCGGTCCTGGTCGGGCAGGAATTTGCCGAGCGCGTCGGTGTATTCGATCATCGGCTGGTCGACCGGCTCGAAGCCGTAGAGCTCATAGACGCCGCGGATGGTCGCCATCATCTTCTCGACGGCACGGATGTCATCGGCGCCGCGGTCGGCAAACCCGCGCGGCAGCCGCGCTTTCGTCTTTTCCGATTTGTCGGCCATGGGATGGGTACTCGGTGTTTCGTGGCGTTGCGTGGGCCGGTTAGATTACCGCTTTCCACGGCGGGCGTGTCCTAGCCGATGCCGCTTGGTGCGGCAAGGGTTTGCGGCTCGATCCGCAACGAGGCTTGAGTTCGGACAGTTTGCGAACGCCGCGCCGCCCCTCATCCGCCTGCCGGTGTCCAGCCGATAGATGGGTAACAGAATGGACCGGATACATAGGTAACAGTTCTCCCCCTATGAGTCCGCTGCAGCGCCAAGCGGATTGGTTGGCGCGGCGCTGCAGCGGACAAGCGTCATACGCCT
>NZ_SRUX01000286.1:0-251 GCF_004791545.1 Mesorhizobium sp. M4B.F.Ca.ET.214.01.1.1 | reverse complement strand
GCGGGCCACTGTCGGGTTGAAAAGCAACTGTCGGGTTCGGAACCCCAGATTGTCGGCAAGGTACGCGCCGCCCACTGGTTGGCCAAAGGGGCACTGGCTCCTGATCCTGCCGCCATGCTCGCCCGATCTCAACCCGATCAAGACAGGTCTGCTCAAAACTCAAGGCGCGGCTGCGGAAGAAGGCGGCCAAAACTTTCGACGCTCTCTGCGGAACTCTCGGCGATATCTGCCAGCTGCTGGAGCCAAATCAA
>NZ_SRUX01000285.1:0-284 GCF_004791545.1 Mesorhizobium sp. M4B.F.Ca.ET.214.01.1.1 | reverse complement strand
CATGCAGCCGCGCCATCAGCCATGCGGCGCGGCTGCATGCCTTTGACCTGCTTCGCCATGGCATCACCGCCGATTGCCTGCCGGTGCTCGACGTGCCGGTGGAAGGCGCCAGCGACGTCATCGGCGCGCGCGCCTACGGCAAGGAGCCGGGCCCCGTCATCGAGCTTGGCCGCGCCGCCGCCGAGGGACTGATGTCGGGGTGCAGGCCGAAGAACATGAAGGCGATGAAGTTGAAGAAGGCCGCCCAGAGCACCGCATAGTGCGGCCTCAGGACGCGCGTCGAG
>NZ_SRUX01000284.1:0-284 GCF_004791545.1 Mesorhizobium sp. M4B.F.Ca.ET.214.01.1.1 | reverse complement strand
GACATCCTGCGATCGGCGACCACCATGCCCGCTGCTTCGTCGGCAACGGCGTTTTCGGCGGCGGGTGTCCGCATGCACTACTCCCAATCGCTGGCCAGCCAGCGCCACAGTCATGAAGTCAGGCGAGGTTCGCACATATGGGGCGAATCTCTGTCCTTCCTAGTGTTTTCCAAGCAACACAATGTGGCGAAAATGCAACGACAAATGCGGTCTTGTCAACATTCTCAGCTGGGGCGGGAGCTGCGATAAACGGAAACACCCAGCTCGCGTATTTTCTTGCGCAG
>NZ_SRUX01000283.1:0-285 GCF_004791545.1 Mesorhizobium sp. M4B.F.Ca.ET.214.01.1.1 | reverse complement strand
GACAAGGGCAGCAGGAAATCCTGTCTGGTGCTGGCGAACCTCTGAAAGAAGGGATCCTGGCGATAGATGCGCGCATCATAGTCGCGGTTCCAGCGATCGGGTCCGGCATCGTCGATGGTCAGGGACGTTATATCGCGACGATAGAAGCCAACATAGACACGATCCGAGCCAAGCAGCACGCCTGCCGCCGCGCTGAAGCGGGCCGACAAGTCTTCGGGCGTTGCCGCCAGGGCCGCGGCGGCCACGCCACCGCTCCAGCGTTCAAGCCGGTCGAGAGAAAAATTC
>NZ_SRUX01000282.1:0-285 GCF_004791545.1 Mesorhizobium sp. M4B.F.Ca.ET.214.01.1.1 | reverse complement strand
GACAAGCCCGGCGGTTGCCGCGAGCGCCGCGAATGCCGAGAGCCAGGTCGTGCGGCGCAGCCAGCCGGTATCCACCGGCCGGCTGTCCATGCTCATCAGGGAGATCAAATCGTTGGTCTGCATGTCCGATCTTCGAAGATGGTCCGGTTCAAGGGGAGTTCGCGCGCAGCCGGCGAAAGGTTACGGCGCGTCGATGCCTCATGCACATCGTCATGGTTGTTTCCTCCGTTTCGAGAGGAATTGTGCCATGGCCTGAAGGCCGCGATGGATCGCGACCTTGGCCGC
>NZ_SRUX01000281.1:0-285 GCF_004791545.1 Mesorhizobium sp. M4B.F.Ca.ET.214.01.1.1 | reverse complement strand
ACCAGTAATAAACCCTGGTGAATTAAATTTATCTAATGAACTATACTCATCCATCATCCAAGCCATAATTTGTGAGTTAGTAAATACGTCTGGTGCTGGAATATCTTTTGTAGGTCCAACAAATTGAGATATCGCACGTACATAACCACGAGATAAACGTTCAACTTCATGTATACTCATTTGTCTAGGATCACAGATGATGCCGCCTTTACCGCCACCATATGGCAAGTCGACGATACCACATTTTAATGTCATCCACATAGATAACGCTTTAACTTCCTCGAC
>NZ_SRUX01000280.1:0-285 GCF_004791545.1 Mesorhizobium sp. M4B.F.Ca.ET.214.01.1.1 | reverse complement strand
CACACCGATCCGGGGTTTCCGCTGACCATCGGCCAAGGCTGCACGATCGGCCACAGGGCGCTGCTGCATGGCTGCACGATCGGCGACAACAGCCTGATCGGCATGGGTGCCATCGTGTTGAACGGCGCCAGGATCGGCAGCAACTCGCTGGTCGGCGCCGGCGCGCTGGTGACGGAAAACAAGGTTTTCCCGGACAATTCGCTGATCGTCGGCTCGCCCGCCAAGGTGATAAGGACGCTGGACCAAGCGGCGATCGAGCGGCTGCGTGTCTCGGCAGCCCATTAC
>NZ_SRUX01000279.1:0-285 GCF_004791545.1 Mesorhizobium sp. M4B.F.Ca.ET.214.01.1.1 | reverse complement strand
CAAGATGGTGATCGGCACCGTCAAGGGCGACATCCACGACATCGGCAAGAATCTGGTCGGCATGATGATGGAGGGCGCGGGCTTCGACGTCATCGACCTCGGCATCAACAATGCGGTCGAGAAGTATCTGGAGGCGATCGAGCAGCACCAGCCCGACATCATCGGCATGTCGGCGCTGCTCACCACCACCATGCCCTACATGAAGGTCGTCATCGACACGATGAAGGAAAAGGGCATCCGCGACGACTATGTCGTGCTGGTCGGCGGCGCGCCGCTCAACGAGGA
>NZ_SRUX01000278.1:0-286 GCF_004791545.1 Mesorhizobium sp. M4B.F.Ca.ET.214.01.1.1 | reverse complement strand
GTCGGTTTACGAAGACATCGCGCCGAAAGCCAAGAAAGGCGCGCTGTTCATCGATTCCTCGACGATCGATGTCGAATCGGCGCGCAAGGCGCATGCCATTGCCGCCAAGCATGGCCTGCCCTCGATCGACGCGCCTGTCTCGGGCGGCACCGGTGGCGCGGCGGCCGGCACGCTGACCTTCATGGCCGGCGGCTCCGATGAGGCTTTCGCCACCGCCGAACCGATCCTGAAGCCGATGGCCGGGCGCGTCGTCCATTGCGGCGGTGACGGCGCCGGCCAGGCAGCC
>NZ_SRUX01000277.1:0-287 GCF_004791545.1 Mesorhizobium sp. M4B.F.Ca.ET.214.01.1.1 | reverse complement strand
GATTGATTGTATTGACAGGAGGCAATTAACTTATCTAATTTGTTTGAAAACCCTTTATCCCTTTCTTTTTTAGCATTTTTCTTCCCCATTATTACCCAAGGGATACTGTGTGTATAGAGAGAATGGTAAAAATTGGATAAATCAACATTTAATATATGATTCCCCCCCGAAAAGTAAAGTCTTTTTTAAATTATCCGTAAATTTAAAATCAAAATCTGCAAGTGAAAAAAATTTAGATGTTGAAAATTTATTAGCTAGAAAAATTCTTTTAAATTCCTCTTTATTTT
>NZ_SRUX01000027.1:0-35556 GCF_004791545.1 Mesorhizobium sp. M4B.F.Ca.ET.214.01.1.1 | reverse complement strand
GAGGGAGAAAACTGTCACCTATGCAATCGGTCCATTCTGTTACCTATCTATCCGGTTCGGACACCAGCCCCTTCTCCCCGTCACTATACGGGGAGAAGTGCCCGGCAGGGCGATGAGGGGCAGCGCCGACTTATGAAAAGAGAGCGGGTCAAAAGCAAAAACGCCACCGACCAGCCGCGGCGCTTTTGGTAGGTATTCGCTCATCCTCACCCCTGCGGCTGGGGCCGCATGCCGCCTTTCTTGCGGCGCCCGCCGGTGCCGGCCTTGCTCGCATCTGCATCTCGCGGGAGCGATCGGCATCGTCAACCCGCCCACACTTCCACCGCCAGCTTTATAGTCGCTCGCAAAATTCCGATTGAACATATACAGAACAAACAGTATACAAAAAGACATCGATCTCGTTAGCAACCCGGAGGGTCTTATGTCTAGTTTGAAATTGGCGGTATTGGCTGTGACGGCATTGGTTGCGTGGGGCGTCGCCCCTGCAAGCGCACTGACGATGAAGGAATGCGGAGAGACCTATCGCGCAGCCAAGGAAGGCGGCACTCTGAACGGCATGGACTGGGCCGCCTTCCGCAAGGAGAAATGTGCGATGCCCGTTGCGGAGAGTGTCAGCACGGATACGGTCAAAACCGAGCCGCAGCCGAAAAAGGAAACCAGCGCGGCGGTCGCGCCCACCGTAGCGCCGGCGGGCGTGACATTCCCGACCACGCTGGCCGCCGAGTTCAAGACCGAAAAGCCCGCGAAGGCGCGGATGAAGACCTGCCTGCAGGGGTACCACGGCAACAAGGAGGCAGGTACGTTGAACGGCCTTCGTTGGATCCAGAAGGGCGGCGGCTATTACAGCCTGTGCAATGCGCGGCTGAAAGCTGAATCATAAAAAACGGATACGGCGGATAAAGCGATTCCACAGCCGCCAGGCCGTCATCCTCGGGCCTGTCCCGAGGATCTGCTGTCGTGCGACATCTGGGCGACGGAGTTGGAAACCGCCAACCCGGTTGCGTTGCTGGTCCTCGGGACAGGCCCGAGGATGACGCTCCAATGTACATCCGGCGCGTCTCCTGATTCACAACGCGTCGTGCGAAGCCGAAACCAAAGAATAGAGCGCTTCTGCGTTCCCTGAAACGGCAAAGCGCTCTGATCTCGACTAGAGCGGTTCAGCGTTTCATGGAATCGCCGAACCGCGCTAACTATTTGTTTCGACGCAATTCCGGACGGAAAACCGTTACACACTTTTCCTGGAATTGCTCTAGCCCTGCGGCTGCGGCTCCATGCCGCCTTCGGGCTCCGGGCCCTTCTTGCGGCGGCCGCCGGTGCCGGCCTTCGGCACGGCCGAGCCGCGGCTGGGCGGCGTATCGTCGCCGAGGTCGCGGGCCGGCTTGTGGCCGGCGATCAGTTGCTTGATCTCTTCGCCGGTCAGCGTCTCGTATTCGAGCAGCCCTTGCGCCAGCGCGATCCATTCCTTCTTCTTCTTGGTCAGGATGGCCTTGGCCGTCGAATAGGCGTCGTCGATCAGCCGGCGCACCTCGGCGTCGATGATCTGCGCCGTCTCTTCCGAGATGTTCTGCGTGCGCGCCACTGAATGGCCGAGGAAGACCTCTTCCTGGTTGTCGCCATAGGCGACATGGCCGAGCTTGTCGGAGAAGCCCCAGCGCGTGACCATGGCGCGCGCCAGCTTGGTCGCCTGCTCGATGTCGGAGGAGGCGCCGGAGGTGATGTTCTCCTTGCCGAACTTGAACTCCTCGGCGACACGGCCGCCCATCATGATGGCGAGGCGCGAGACCATGTACTTGTAGCTCATCGAATAGCGATCGCCTTCCGGCAGCTGCATGACCATGCCCAGCGCGCGGCCGCGCGGGATGATCGTCGCCTTGTGCAGCGGGTCGGCCGTCGGCACGTTGAGCGCCAGGATGGCATGGCCGGCCTCGTGATAGGCGGTGAGCTCCTTCTCGGCCTGCGTCATCGCCGACGAGCGGCGCTCCGCGCCCATCATGATCTTGTCCTTGGCGTCCTCGAATTCGGCCATGGTGACGAGGCGCTTGTTGCGCCGCGCCGCCATCAGGGCGGATTCGTTGACGAGGTTCATCAGGTCGGCGCCGGAGAAGCCGGGCGTGCCCCGCGCGATCACCTTGAGGTCGACATTGGGCGCCAGCGGCACGTTGCGCACATGCACCTTGAGGATCTTCTCGCGGCCGACGATGTCGGGGTTCGGCACCACCACCTGGCGGTCGAAGCGGCCGGGCCTCAGCAGCGCCGGGTCGAGCACGTCGGGCCGGTTGGTGGCGGCGATCAGGATGATGCTTTCGTTGGACTCGAAGCCGTCCATCTCGACCAGCAACTGGTTCAGCGTCTGCTCGCGCTCGTCATTGCCGCCGCCCAGCCCTGCGCCGCGATGGCGGCCGACAGCGTCGATTTCGTCGATGAAGATGATGCAAGGCGCGTTCTTCTTGGCCTGGTCGAACATGTCGCGGACGCGGGATGCGCCGACGCCGACGAACATCTCGACGAAGTCCGAGCCGGAGATGGTGAAGAACGGCACGTTGGCCTCGCCGGCGACCGAGCGGGCAAGCAGCGTCTTGCCGGTGCCGGGAGGGCCGACGAGCAGAACGCCGCGCGGGATCTTGCCGCCGAGGCGCTGGAACTTCTGCGGGTCGCGCAGGAACTCGACGATCTCTTCCAGGTCTTCCTTGGCCTCGTCGACGCCGGCGACGTCCTGGAAGGTGACGCGGCCATGCGCCTCGGTCAGAAGCTTGGCCTTCGACTTGCCGAAGCCCATGGCGCGTCCGGAGCCGGACTGCATCTGGCGCATGAAGAATATCCAGACGCCGAGGATCAGGATCATCGGCAGCCACGAGATCAGGTAGCCGAACAGCGAGTTGGAACCGTCGGATTCAGGCCGGGCGTTGATGGTGACGTTCTTGTCCTGCAACCGCGACACCAGCGACGGATCGCCGGGCGAATAGGTCTGGAAGCCGGTCGAACTGTCGGTGTAGGTGCCGGAAATACGGGCGCCGGCGATGGTCACCGTCTTGACCCGTCCAGCCGCGACATCCTGCAGGAACTGCGAATAGGCGACCTCGCTCGAGGCGCCGCGCGTCTGCGGCGTCTGGAACAGGTTGAACAGGGCGATGAGCAGGACCGCTATGATCGCCCAGAGCGCGAGGTTGCGATAATTCGGATTCATCTATTGTCCCGTTGGGCGTCCGCGGACGGACACGCATGATCTGAGGAAGCTTGGGCCTAACATAGGGAGAGCGCCTCCCCTTGCCAAGCATAACAGCACGTGTGGGTTAAGCTTTCGCCCAACCATCAGCCGGCACTGTGGCCGTGGAAAGGCAAGGCCGGGAGCGGCGGCGCGCCGATCAGCCGGGCCACGGCGGCGGCGGGCGCAAGATCGAAGGACGGCAGGAAGCGCGCGAACGGCGCCACGACGGGAGCGATCCCGACCTGCGGCGGCACCCCAGCCTCGCCTGGAAAGCCGAGGCATTCCGCCCCGAGCCACAGCGCGGGCTCGGCGGCAAGGGCTGCACGTGCAAGGCTCGGCGGCGTGCCGTCCTCGGCGACGGTCCGCTTTGCCGCGGCCGCCGTGCCCAGCGGCGCGATCAACAATCGGCTTTCCCTGTCGGCCAATGTGATCCGCCGCCGACCATCCCAGAGGCCCTCGCTGGCGGCCGGCGCCAGCTCTGGCAAACCGCGCGACTCCCGGCGCAGGAAGATGCCGGAACGCCGTGCATCGAGCACCGTCCGCGACAATGTGGCGCAAAGCGATCCGGCCCGAAGTCGATCGAACAGCGCCTGGCTGCGGGCCGCGTCCGGCAGGAAGGAAACGCCGCCGATCGTCGCGAGCAGAATGCGCAAGGCATAGACAGCACTCGCAACGTCGCCGAGCGCGGCGAAGGCCGGATCGAGGCGAACGAGGCCCTGGGCCGCCATGCTGGCAAGATCGCGGATCAGCAGGGCGGCGCGCCGGCCAAGCTCTTCACGGCTGGCGGCGGCCTGCCCGGCCGACGCCATCGCCTCCGCGAACCGCCGCGCGCCGTCGTCGCCGGCAAGTGTGGCCCTGACGCGCGGCCGCTCGAAATGCCGATCGAGATTGGTCGGGTCCTCGGCCCAGGCGATGTTGCGGCGGCGCAGCACTTCGCGCAGCGCCGCGCGCCGCGTGCCAAGCAGCGGCCTGACGATCCAGCGTTGCCAGTCGTGGAGCGTAGCCGGCGCCATTCCGGCAACGCCGCGCCCGCCCTCGTCGTCGATCTCCTTTTCACGTCGCGCCTCTTCACGGCCCCCTTGTTCACGCGCTTGCCGCATGAGCACCGTTTCGGCCTGGTCGTCGGCGGTGTGGCCGGTGAGGATGAGGCCAATGCCTTCCGCTTGCGCCGCCTCGGCCAGCAGCCGGTAGCGCGCCTCGCGCGCAGCGGCGGGCAGGCCGGACGACGGCTTCTTGCCCGACCAGACGAGGGTGCGGTGCGCGATGCCGCGCTCGGCGCAAAGCCTGGCCACTTCGCGCGCTTCCGCCGCCGAGCCTTGCCGCAGATCGTGGTCGATTGTCACCGCCAGCAGCCTGGTCGCAGGCGCGACGCGGTCGAGATGGGTCTTGAGGAGGATGAGAAGGGCGGTCGAGTCGCTGCCGCCGGACACGGCTACAACGGCGCCGTCAGAAAAATCGATATCAGAAAAAAGCCGTTCCGAAAGGTCAGGCTCGGCGTCGAGCATCACCGCATGTCGTCCGAAACAGGTCCCGGCTTTGGGACGACGACATGCAAAGGAGCTAGCACGCCGCGAGCGCCCGTTCCTGCTTGACCCGCTCCTTGAGCGCGCTGGAGATATCGGGGTAGCGCTTGCCGATCTCGCCGAAAGTGGCGCACGCCACGTCGTTCTGCTTCAGCCCGACCAGCGACACACCGAGCTTCAGGAGCATGTCGGGCGCCTTCTTGGCCTTCGGGTAGTCCTTGCTGGCGGCGAGGAAGACCTCGGCCGCGTCGCGATATTTCTGCTGCCCGAGCAGCGACTCACCCAGCCAGTAATGAGCGTCCGCCGCCTTTGTATCCTTCGGGAAGCGGCTGATGTGATCGCGGAAACCTTGCTCGGCCGTGCCATAGTCGCCCGACAGGATGAACTGGTAGGAGTTGCGGTAAAGCTCGTCCGGATCGTTGGTGGAAGGCAGTGCCGCGACCACCGTGCCGCCGGACTTGCCAGCCTTGGCGTCGGTTGCCGGCGCGGGGGCAGCCGGTGCGGTCTCGGCAGGGGCGCTGGCCTGGGTGTTGCCGTCAGCGTTGACCACATTGCCGTTCTTGTCGACGGTGATGGTGCCGAACGTCTTCGGCGGCGCGCCGGTGATCACCTTGCCGGGGTCGCCGGTCTGCGACTCGACGATGACCTCGCCGACGCTCTGGCCGCCGTCCGACTGATTGCCGGCATCGGCCGGCGCCTGCTTGGCCGGAGCCTCGGCGACGCTGTTGTCGGTGCCGCTTTCGGTATTGCCATCGCTGTTGGGAGCCGGCGTGGCGTCCGACTTCTTCTGGCTGGCCGGCTGCTGCCCGCCTTGCGTGCCGCCCTCGAGCTGCTGGAAGCGGAATTCGTTGTCTTCCTGCTGCTTGCGGATCTGCTCCTGCATCTGCAGGATCTGGAAATTGAGTTCCTCGATCTTGCCGTTCATCTGCCTGAGCTGGTCTTCCAGGCCGGTGGCGCTGGCGCCATCCTGCTGCGCGACCTGCTGCTGCTCCGGCTTCTTCTTCTCGCCAAAGATGCCAAGGGTCGGCAGGTGGAAGGAAAAACCGCTATCGGCAGGCTGCCCGGTGCCGGCTGCCGGGGCGGCGATGCTGGATAGGAGCAGCAGCGCAAGCGTGCCGCTGAGGACCGTTCTGAAGTGCATTATGTCTCTCGCCGTGAAATTGATAGCCCGTTGCGCCCTTCCGATTCCGAGTGGGACCAAGCGCCCTCGGCTCATAGCAGGGCGCGAGACTTCGGCCAAATTTTGTTTCAGGGCGCTGGATATGAAAAAGGCGGCCAAATGGCCGCCTTTCGCATGGATCTGTTGCAATTTTGCCGCCCACAGCGCCGCGCGTCGTCAGACGCGCAAAGGACGCTGTGGCACTTTTGGATTGACCCATGATCCTTTCCGAAAATCGAATCCGATTTTCGGGGTCATGCGTCAGGAGCCGGCGCCGGAGAGCGTGGTGACGGCGCGGCGGTTCTGCGACCAGCAGGAGATGTCGTCGCAGACGGCGACCGGGCGCTCCTTGCCGTAGGAGATCGTCTTCAGGCGCTGGGCCGAAACGCCCTTGGAGACCAGGAAGTCGCGGGTGGCGGCGGCGCGGCGAGCGCCGAGCGCCAGATTGTACTCACGCGTGCCGCGCTCGTCGGCATGGCCTTCGATGACGATGGCATACTGCTTGTACTGGTTCAGCCACTGCGCCTGGCGGCCAAGAGTCGTCTGCGCGTCGGCGCGGATCGACGAGGAGTCGGTGTCGAAGAAGATGCGGTCGCCGATGTTGACGGTGAAGTCCTGCGCCGAGCCCGGCGTAGCGGCGCCTGCGCCATTGAGGCCGAGATCGGCCGCGCTGTTCGGGGTCTTCTTCGAGGCGCAACCGGTGATGGCGAGTGCCGCCACCAGCGCGATCATGGCCGGGTTTCTGGTAAGTGCTGCGATACGGCCCATGCCGCCTCTCCTTCGCATTCGAGTGATTTCGTTGATCACCCAGTAACCACGTTTGGGTTAACCGGCATTCAAGAAACACGGTTAATATTTGGTTTTAGGCCGCCGTCCGCGGCCGTACGCCCACGCACTACCAAGGGCGACAATGCGCGCGGACCGTAGGCGGAAATGCGGCCAAAACATGAAAAAAGAGGGAAATGGGGAACTGGAGAATTGAAGAACTGGAGAAAAGAGGTCACTTCAGCGACCCTCTGAGATTCACCAGCATTCCGTAGATCTGATTATAGGACCGTAGCCACTCGTCGAGCTGTGTCTTAGAGATGTACTCAAGGTCGAACGCGTAGGAGATCCATGTCTCGACTTCGCTGCACGACCCCATAGCCATTGAAATGAAGCGAGCGAATTCCGCTTTGGAATGAGGTTGCTTGGCAAAGCCCTCAGCCAAGTTGGCGCAGATGGCCTTGCTCGAGCGACGCAACTGATCGGCTAGCGCGTATTGCTCGATCCTCGGAAACGCCAACGTGGCTTTGTGAATTTCAAGAGAAACTGCGTACGCCCGCTTATAGACCTCCAGGTCCCTTGCACGTCCAACGTAGCTTCCCCGCTTCTCCATTTCTTCAGTTCTTCAATTCTCCAATTCCCCAATTCCCCAATTCCCTCCCCCTCACTCCAGCAGCGGCGACCAGGCCGGGTCGGACGCGAAGTTCGAGGTCGGGATCGACTGCTCGTTGCGGCCGGTGAGGTCGACCGAAACCAGCTTCGGGCCGCCGGCTGAGTCGCGGAAGAACATCAGCACGCGGCCGTTGGGCGCCCAGGTCGGCCCCTCCTGCTGGAAGCCGGAGGAAAGGATGCGCTCGCCCGAGCCGTCGGTCTTCATGACGCCGATCTGGAACTCGCCGCCGGTCTGCTTGGTGAAGGCGATGAGGTCGCCGCGCGGCGACCACACCGGCGTCGAATAGACGCCGTCGCCGAAGGAGATGCGGGTCTGGCCGGAGCCGTCGGCGCCCATCACATAGATCTGCGCGCGCCCGCCACGGTCGGAGGTGAACACCACCTGGCTGCCGTCGGGCGAATAGGACGGCGAGGTATCGATGGCGGTGGAATTGGTCAGCCTTGTGGTCGAGCGGCTCCTCAGATCCATGGCGAAGATGTTGGAATTGCCGTCGTCGCGCAGCAGGCTCATGATCACCTTCTGGCCGTCGGGCGAGAAGCGCGGCGCGAACGTCATGCCGGGGAAGTTGCCGACCAGCTCGCGCTGCCCGGTCTCGATCTGCAGGAGATAGACCTTGGGCTGGCCGCTCTCATAGGACATGTAGGTGATTTCCTGCCGGTTCGGTGAGAAGCGCGGCGTCAGCACGATCGAGCGGCCGTCGGAGAGATAGCGCACGTTGGCGCCGTCCTGGTCCATGATGGCGAGCCGCTTCTTGCGCGCGTTTTTGGCGCCGGATTCGTCGATGAAGACAACGCGCGTGTCGAAATAGCCCTTTTCGCCGGTAATCTTCTCATAGATCGCATCGGCGATGATATGAGCGACACGGCGCTGATTGGCGTCGTTGGCGAAAAACTGCTCGCCGGCCAACTGCGTGTTGCCAAAAATATCCCACAGCCGGTACTGGGCGCGGATGCGGCCGTCCGCCTCCTTGCTCACGCTGCCGGTCACCAGCGCCTGCGCGTTGATGACCTTCCAGTCCTCGTAGCGCGGCGCCGCATCTGGGTTGGTGATCTTTTCGACAAAAGCGGCCTTGTCGATCGGCGCGAACAGTCCTGACCGTTTCAGATCGGCGGTTACGATCTCCGATATCTGCGCGCCAAGCTCTCCCTGAAAGTCGGGGATGGCGATCGGCATCGGCTCGACATTGCCTCTGTTGACGTTGAGCTCGAGGGTTGCACGAGCAGGCAAGGTGGCGACAGAAATCATGCCCATCGCCATTGCGGCGACCATCAGGAGCGGCTTGAGGATGGCTTTCATGTCTTCTCGCTTCTCTTGCTGATTTTTTGGGCGCTCAGGCTACAGGCCAAGCATCGCTCTCGGATCAAAGTTGACGCGGACGTCGGACCATATGTCCTGCTTGCCGGCGGGCACCTGCAGCCCGGCGACATCACATTTCTGCACGGCGCGAACCGCACTGGCGTCGAACTGGGGGTTGCCGCTGGACTTTTCGATAGTCGGGCGGCCTTCCAACTTACCGGAGGCGTTCAGGTTGAAGCGAACGACCACGGTGAAATCCTCGGAACCTTCGAGGCCGACCGGAAGGGTCCAGCAATGGCCGAGCTGATCTTCCAACGCGCCTTGTTCCGACCTGGAGAGTTTCTGGCCCTGATCCTTTTCGCCGCCCAGCGAGGCCTGCTGTGTCGAGCGCTTGGCGCCGCCACCGGAAGGCTTCTGCTTGTCGAGCAGCGCCGTTATCTCGTCGGCGTTGAACTGCTTGTCTTCCGACTTCGGCTTCGACGACGCTTCCTTGACCGGCTTGTCGGCGTCCTTGCGGTCCGGCGCCTTGGCGCTCTCGGCCTGGGCCGGCTGCGGCTTCGGCCGCGCCTCGGGCGCGGGCGCGGAGTCCGGAAGCTTGGCCTCTTCGGTCGGCGGCTCCTGGGCAATGGCCTCGGCGACGGCGTCCGGCTTGACCTCTTCCTTCGGCTGGATGGCCGCGGTCTTGTCCGGCTGCGGCGCTGGTGTCGGCTCCTTGGCCGGCGTCGGCTTCGGTTCCACCTGCTTGACCGGCTCGGGCTTGACCTCTTCCTTTGGCTGCGGCACCGGCGCCACTTCCGTCGCCGGCGTCGGCTTCGGCGCTTCCTTCGGCTTCGGCGCGTCTTCGGGCTTCGGCTTTTCGGTCGGCGTCGGCGCCGGCGGCGGCGCCGACGTCAGGTCGACCGGCTTCGGCTTGGCCTCGTCCGTGATCGGCTTGTCGGTGTCGACGCTGTTTTCACCGACCTTCTGCGCATCGGGAACAATGTCCGGGCGCTTGGTCGGCGTCGGCGCCGGCTTGTCATGCATCACCGCTTTCTTGTCGCCTTGCAGCGTCTGCGCGATGGCCTCCATCGGCACGATGTCGACCGCCACCGACTCGACATCGGACGCGGGCATGGCAGGCGGCGACGACAGCGTGAACAGCCCGAAGGCCAACACTACCGTATGCAAGATCACCGATGTGGTGAGTCCCGTCCTCATCTTGCTTCTACTGATCCTGTTCCTGCAGCGAAACCAGACCGATGTTCTTGTATCCGGCCGCCGAAATGCGGGCCATCACCTTCATGGCGGTGCCGTAGTCCGTCAGCTTGTCGCCACGGATGAAGATGCGCTCGTCATAGCCGGTCTTGGAGATCGCCTGCAGCTTGGCCACCAGTTCCTCGATCGGGATTTCGGTTTCCTGCAGATAGATCTGGCCGGAGGCGTTGATCGAGACGGTGATCGGCTGGGTGTCGACGTTCATCGCCTTGGCCTGCGTATCCGGCAGGTCGATCGGCACGCCGACCGTCAAGAGCGGCGCCGCGACCATGAAGATGATCAGCAGCACCAGCATCACGTCGACCATCGGCGTGACGTTGATTTCCGACATCAGGCCGTGATGGCGGCCGCGCCGCCTGTGGCCGCGCCCGCCGCGTCCCGCCATGCCTACGGACATACCCATGATCGTACCTCAGGCCTTCTGCGCGACTTTTTCATCGATTTGCCGCGAGAGTATGGCGGAGAACTCGTCGGAGAACCCTTCCATGCGCACGGCGATCTTGTTCGCGTCGGATGACAGCTTGTTGTAGGCGATGACGGCCGGGATGGCCGCGAGCAGGCCGATGGCGGTGGCGAGCAGCGCCTCGGCGATGCCGGGTGCGACCACCGACAGGCTGGTATTCTTCGAAGCGGCGATGGCCTGGAACGAGGTCATGATACCGATGACGGTGCCGAACAGGCCGATGAAGGGCGCGGCCGAACCGGTGGTGGCGAGGAAGCCGAGCCGTCCCTCCAGCCGCTCCATCTCGCGCGTCAGCGCCAGGTCCATCGCCTTGTCGATGCGGGTCTGCAGGCCAAGCGGCGACTTGGCGCCCTTCTCGAAGCTCTTCTTCCATTCGCGCATGGCGGCGACGAAGATCGCGCCCATGCCGGTGGTCTTGCGGTCGGCGAGCGTGCGATAGAGCTCTTCCAGCGACTGTCCCGACCAGAACACCTGCTCGAAGCGGTTCAGCGCCAGCCGCATGCGGCCATAGGCGACGAGCTTGTCGACGATGATCGCCCAGGTCCAGATCGAGGCGCAGAGCAGGCCGATCATGACCAGCTTGACGACCCAGCTGGCCTGCATGAACAGCGCCCAAATCGATAAATGCGCGCCCGGTTCGGCGAGTGCGATGTTTTCCATGGTTACGTCCTTAGATTTTCCGGGCGTCGCTGGCGGCTGGGCCCATGGGCATCCCTTGTGGTCCGTTCGCGCGAGCTTGAAGCTTGCGGGATCACCCCGAATGCACCGTTTCGCGGCCTTTTCGGGGCAAATATTGGTGAAAGGAAGGCGTTCGGATTCCGCCAATCTTCACCAATCTCTTCATGAACCGTTATGGTTAAGGATGGGTTATGATATGAAGCGCGGCGCATTGCCGCGCCCCCGTCATGGCGCGGATGGTGACCGCCAGATCGCCCTGACCAGAGATATCAGCCGTCTGCTCTTGGCATGAAAGCCGCGACCCATTCCCTCGGAAAACGCCTTGGGCGGCCATTCTCGCCGATGATCGCCGCTTCGACCTTGGCCTCGACCAGCACCTCGTCGCCGCGCTTGAGCTGCTGCGCCATGTAGATGCGGGCGCCGGAAATATCCTGCGTACGCGTCTCGATGGTCAGGATGTCGTCCATGCGGGCGGGACTTTTGAAGTCTATCTCCATGCGCCTGACCACCCAGACGATGCGCTCGCCATGCTTGCCATCGGCAAGCTCGGTGTGATGGACGCCGGCGAGCCTCAGATAATCGGAGCGGCCGCGCTCGAAGAATTCGAGATAGCGGGCGTGATAGACGACGCCTGAGAAATCGGTGTCGGCATAGTAGACCCGCGCCATCAGCCGATGGCCGAATTCCGTCAGCGCGCCGGAAAGGCCCGCGCCGAGCGCCGCCGATTCACCATGATCGTCCATCGCGCTTTCCTTTTCTGGCCCGAGCAGGCAGGTGTTGCGGCGCTGGAACCGGATGGCACTGTTGGGCGCGATGATCAAGACCTTGATGGCGGCACTGCTGGCGTTTGGGGCTTTGGCATTGCCGGCCCCTGCCGCGACGTTCTCGATGAAACGCGGCCTCAATCTCGACCAGTGGACGACCTGGACCGGCGAGGAGAAATGGAACGACCCGACCGCCATCCTGCCCTATCCGGAATGGCGAAAGTTCCTCAAGGAGGATGACCTCAAGGCGCTGAAGGATGCCGGCTTCGATTTCCTGCGCATGCCGGTCGACCCCTCGCCCTTCCTGTCCGACGAGACGCTTGCGCTGCGCGACGACCTCTACGCCAGCGTGCTGGACTCCGCGCGCATGATCAACCGCGCCGGGCTGAAGGTGATCGTCGACATGCATCTGATCCCGGCCGGCGGCAACCGCAAGACCGGCATGGGGCAGGTGATGGACGACCCCGGGACCTTCGACGCCTATGTCGATGTGGTGCGCAAGATGGCGCGCACGCTGTCAAACGAGGATCCGGGCCAGGTCGCTTTCGAGCCGATGAACGAGCCGATCGTCGACTGCGACGGCGACGGCACAAATCTGTGGCCGGAGCGCCAGAAGAAGCTGTTCGCGGCGGCGCGCTCCTCGGCCACCAGGCTGACGCTGATCCTCACCGGCGCCTGCTATTCCAACGCCGCGTCACTGGCCAGGATCGACCCGAAGCTGATCGCCGACGACAACATCATCTGGACCTTCCATTCCTACGATCCGTTCCTGCTCACCCATCAGGGCGCGACCTGGGCCGGCGACTTCATCCGCTATGTCACCGGCCTGCCCTTTCCGCTGACGGCCGTACCGCAGACGCAGCTCGACGTGGCGCTGGACACGATCCGCGCCCGCATCAGGGCCGAGGCGCCATGGACGCGGCGAAGCGGCATGCTTGCCTATCTCGACGAGCAGGTCGCCAGCATGGATACGGACGACAAGCTGCTCGCCATCATGGACGCGCCGTTCAAGACCGTCGAAGCATGGGCGAAGGCCAACGGGATAAGACCGGAAAACATCACGCTCGGCGAGTTCGGCATGATCCGCCAGGAATATGGCAACGGCTATGTGATGCCCGCCGAATACCGCGCCGCCTATGTCAGGCAGATGATCGCGCGCGCCGAGGCGCACGGCTTCTCCTGGTCGGTATGGGGCTATGGCGGCGCCTTCGGCATCGTCGACGCCTTCAATGGCGACAAGGCGGAACCCGCCGTGATGGATGCGATCCGCTCGCTGCCCTGACGAGGGCCGGTTGAGCAGCAGCGCGTCCTAGCCGAGATCGATTTGCAGGATCTCCGGGCGCATGCCGAAGCGCACCGGCATGATGCTGAAGCCGAGCCCGCCGGAGACGATCAGGTTGCGGTCGTTTTCGACGACATGGCCATAGGCGAAGCGATTGCCGTAGGCGGAAGGCACGACCGGCGAATAGCCGAACAGCCTGACCTGCCCGCCATGGGTGTGGCCGGAGAGCGTCAGCGAAACCCGCCACGGCACTTTAGGGAAGATGTCGGGTTCATGCGCGAGCAGGATGATGGGAGCGTTGTCGCTCACCTTGGCCAGCGTGCCGTCGAGATCGTCCAGGCCCTTGAAATCGGTCCGGCCCCAGGCCCGGCCGGGGCGCAGTGCCAGTTGATCCGCAAGTCCGGCGAGCCAGAAGCCGTGCCCGTCTTTTTCCAGGCGTACGACATCGTTCTCCAACACCGGGATGCCGACGCGCTCCAGCGCCTTGCGCGAGATCGTAGGCCCTGCCCCAGCCGCTTGCGCGGCGCGATCCTCCCACCAATCGTGATTGCCAAGGATCGACCAGACACCGAGCGGCGCCTTCAGCCCGGATAAGGCAGGAGCCCATTCCGACGCGTCCACCCAATCCGACACCAGGCGGGTCCCGGCCGGAAAATCACCAAGCATGACGATCACATCCGGTTTGAGCTCGTTTGCCTCTTCGGCCAGCGAAGCGATCCGCTCGGGCGTCATCCACGGCCGGCAGGCATGGATATCGGCCAACACAACGACGCGCAGCTTGAGGTCCGCCGGCCAATGCGGCGGCGTCAGAAAATAGCGCTTCACATGCGTCAACAGCATCGGCTCGATGCCGACCGCATAGGCGCTGAGCGACACCATCGACAGGAACGAGCCGCCGATGAGGCGCAGGAAGCCACGTCTGGTGATCATTGCTCCGCCCCGGCCCTTGGTATGGCGATTGCATCAAGCTAGAGGCGGCAATTGTGCCTTCAGCTTGGCCGCGGCGAGCAGATTTTGCGCAGACGAGCCGTTCCCCAAACAACTAGGGAACAAATCTCCGTTACTCCTCCTGGAACAGGCTGATCTGCTGCTGCGCCAGATCCTTTGGCGCCTCGAGGCCGAGATGGCGCCAGGCATTGGCCGTCAGCACACGGCCGCGCGGCGTGCGCTGGATGAAGCCCTGCTGGATCAGATAAGGCTCGATGATGTCCTCGATGGCGTCGCGCGGCTCCGACAGCCCCGCCGCGATGGTCTCGATGCCGACCGGCCCGCCGCCGAAATTGCGGGCGATCATCGACAGATAGCGCCGGTCGAGCGCGTCGAGGCCGAGCCCGTCGACCTCAAGCCTGGTCAGCGCCTCGTCGGCGATCCGCCGGTCGACATGGCCATCGCCGGCGACCGACGCGAAGTCACGCACGCGACGCAGCAGCCGGCCGGCGATGCGTGGCGTGCCGCGCGCCCGCCTGGCGATCTCCAGCGCGCCGTCGTCGCCGAGCGGCATCGACAGGATGCGGGCGCCGCGGCGCACGATCTGCTCCAGCTCCTCGACCGTGTAGAAATTGAGCCGCACCGGAATGCCGAAACGGTCGCGCAGCGGATTGGTCAACAGCCCAAGCCGCGTGGTGGCGGCAACCAGCGTGAAGCGGGCGAGATCGATCTTGACCGAGCGCGCCGCCGGCCCCTCGCCGATGATCAGGTCGAGCTGGAAATCCTCCATCGCCGGATAGAGGATTTCCTCCACCGCCGGATTGAGGCGGTGGATCTCGTCGATGAACAGCACGTCGCGGTCTTCGAGATTGGTGAGCAGCGCGGCCAAATCGCCGGCCTTGGCGATGACCGGTCCGGAGGTCGAGCGGAAATTGACGCCGAGCTCGCGCGCCATGATCTGCGCCAGCGTCGTCTTGCCGAGGCCGGGCGGGCCGACGAACAGCACATGGTCGAGCGCCTCGCCTCGACCCTTGGCGGCGTCGACGAAGACCTTGAGATTGGCCCTGACCGCCGCCTGGCCGACGAACTCGTCAAGCGATTGCGGCCGCAAGGTCTGGTCGGCATCCTCGCCGCGCTTGTCGGGGGCAATGAGGCGGGGCGAAAGGTTCATGCCGCTTTCCTTGCATACGGCAGGGACCAGAACAAGCAGCCCCTCACCGCGCCAGTTCCTTCAGGCCGAAGCGGATCAACTTCGAGGCGTCGGCGCCCTCGCCGGCCGACTTCAGCGCCGCCGACACCGCGTTGGCGGCGATGTCGCGCGAATAGCCGAGATTGACCAGCGCCGAGACGGCGTCGGTGATCGGCGCCGGCGCCACGCCCTCGCCGAGTTCCTGCTTCAGCCCGATCGTGCCGGAGGCAGCGCCCGCATATGCCGGCGCCTTGGCCTTCAATTCGGTGACGATGCGCTCGGCCACCTTCTTGCCGACGCCCGGCGCGCGCGACACCATGGCGATGTCGCGCAAGGCGATCGCATTGGCGAGGTCGGCCGGCGCCAGCGTCGAGAGGATGGCCAGCGCCACCTTGGCGCCGACGCCCTGCACGTTGTTCATCAAGAGCCGAAACCATTCGCGCTCCAGTGCCGACTGGAAGCCGTAGAGCCGTATCATGTCCTCGCGCACATAGGTCTCGATAAACAGCACCACCGCCTCGC
This sequence comes from Mesorhizobium sp. M4B.F.Ca.ET.214.01.1.1, assembly GCF_004791545.1. Taxonomy (NCBI): domain Bacteria; kingdom Pseudomonadati; phylum Pseudomonadota; class Alphaproteobacteria; order Hyphomicrobiales; family Phyllobacteriaceae; genus Mesorhizobium; species Mesorhizobium sp. M4B.F.Ca.ET.214.01.1.1. Next base: position 19,856 of record NZ_SRUX01000027.1, on the reverse strand, counting down.
CGGGCGCCGGCAGCGAGGCCAGCGTGCGCGCCGAGCAATGGGCGACATAGCCGACGCCATGCACGTCGACGACACAGAAGTCCTCGTCGACCTCGTCCAGCGTGCCCTTCAGCTTGCCGATCATGTCCGGGAACTTTCTTAGGGGTGGGTGTCAGGAGCGATCAGCTCGACATCCGGAAAGTATTTCCTGAAGCCTGCCGGATCGCGAGTAAGAATGGGATAACCCCGGATGGCGGCATGCGCCCCGATCAAAAAATCGGGCATGACCTTCTCTCGCGGTCCCCCTTGCCGACGATAGATCGAGAATGCTCTCGACGCCGCGAAGGCAGCTTCGAACGGCAATCCCTCACGTCGGTACTCATCCTCGGGCAACACATTGTCGACATCATCGATCGTGTCGTAGCGGATCGAAAACTCAGCGTAGATGATCTGATTGATGACCAGGCTGCCTCGCCTGCGTGCAGTTTCTATTTTCGGCCGCGACCATTTCAACCAGAGAGGATCGCGAACGGCGACATCGATAAGAACATTGGTGTCGACAAGCGTCGCCAAGATCAGCGATCCCGCGTCAAGGCCATGACGTCGTCGGCGTTCATCGTCTGGTCGCCGCTACCCTCCAGCCGGTCAAGCGCGGCGAGAAACCGATCGAGTCTTTCACGATCTGCCTGCCGTCCCTTGTCATGTCGGGGTGTGATGGTGATCTTGCCGCCTTCAATGCCGAAGATGACTTCGCTATTCGCATCAATGCCGAAAGTGTCGCGCAAGTCGCGCGGAATGGTCACCTGGCCCTTGCTGGTCACACGCATTGGAGTCTCCGGTTCTTACCGGTAAGAAATATTCCAACTGCGAGAACAAGTCAAGAACAAACTACCCGGCCAGCGCGGCCATCCGGTAGGCGGCGCTTTGCCGGTGATGCGCATGGCAGATGGCGATCGCCAGCGCATCCGCCGCGTCATCGGTCTCGAACACCGCCTTCGGCATCAGCACCTTGACCATCATATGGATCTGCTTCTTGTCGCCGTGGCCGACACCGATCACCGCCTTCTTGACGGCGTTGGGCGCATATTCGGCGACCACAAGCCCGGCGCGCGCCGGCACCAGCATGGCGATGCCGCGCGCCTGGCCGAGCTTGAGCGTCGCTGTCGCATCCTTGTTGACGAAGGTCTGCTCGACCGCAGCCTCGTGCGGCATGGCCTGATGCAGCACCTCGGCCAGCCCGTCATGCAGCTGGCAGAGCCTGGTCGCCAGCGCCGCCTTGTCGTCGGAGCGCACCGTGCCGGAGCCGACGAAGCGCAACGAATTGCCGAGGCTCTCGACGATGCCCCAGCCGGTGCGCCTCAGCCCCGGATCGATGCCGATGATGCGAATCGTTTCCCCCATGCGCGAAGTCTACCTCCGAAGCAGGGCGATGCCAGCAAAATGTGAACAAACCAGAAACGACCGATGCAAGGACCCAGGCAGCTTCAAAATTCGGTCTGGAGAGGCATATAGCGTCGTTTTCGAGAACCGGAGCGGAGCGTACTCAAATACGTGAGCTACGCGCATGACCCCGAAAATCGAGCCGATTTTCGGAAAGGATGATGCGCAGGATCAAGAAATGCTACAGCGTCCTTTGCGCGTCCGAAAGGATGCGCGGCGCTGTAGGAAAGCGCAGAAAACGGCGCTAGATGGCCATCAGAGCGAATTGTCAAACTGCCGTATCAGCCGCGGGCAAAGGCGGTGTTGAGCAGGCTGATCTGGTCGGAGACCGGATTGACGCGGCGGGCTACGGCTGGCGTGTCGACCAGCGCGTTGCCGTAGATTTCCTCGTCCATGCGCCGCACCAGCGCCTGCAGGCGCAGCGAGCGGGTGACGAGGTCGAGAAAATCCTTCGGCAGTTCGCTCCAGCCGAGCGCCTCGTCATGCGCGGAAGCGGTGTCGAGACGCACCTTGGACTTTTCCGAGGCGACCTGGTCGCGGGTCATTTCGCCGGAATTCGCCGCGCGCTGCAGAAGCAGCCAGGAAGCGACCTGCATCAGCCTGGTGGTCAGCCGCATCGATTCGGCCGCGTAGAGCGTCGCCGCCGTACGTGACAGTTTCTTGGCTTCGGCCCGGCCCTTGCCGTCGAGATATTCGGCGGCCTGTTCGACGAGGCCCATGCCCTCCTGGTAGAGCGGCTTGAAGGATTGGGAGAAAACCCGGCGCTCCGCCAATTTGATGGTTTTCGCGCTTCCCTTGGAAGGCTCGTTCATCGATACGCCCCTGCACTGCCGCAAGCCGAATCGGCACTCTTGCCGTAACGCCCTGCACCCTTAAACGACTGAGCTTGAAAATGCGCTTCGGCGCAGGTGAAGGCAAGCACATGTTTAACAAACGGTTAACGCCGAACGCCTGACCGGACTGCGCCGCTTTGCGGGCAAAAAAAGAGCCGCGGATAAGGCGGCTCTCAGGAGTTTAACAGGGAGGCGTCAAACAAAGTGGCTCCAACCACTCGGTAAGAATCCAGATCACTGGATGCGCATAGTAAACGCCCGTAAAGCTTAATGAAGCCTTAACGACGACGAGATTTTTTTACCGGCCGCCCGGCTTCTGTGCCGTAACAGCACAATCGCCCTCAACTGCGCGCGGTGCAAAAACCCGACGTTCCCGGCACCACGAAACACGCCGGCCGCCGCCGCGACATCGTTCCGAAACACGCGCCGCGCTAAACGCCCGCTCCTCTGAACCGGGTGGAGCAAATCAGCTCCATCGCAATTGCCAGAACCTCGGGGGGCAAAACTATGGACTGGTATTCAATCGTCAAATTTCTCCACGTCGTCTCGGCCACTCTGTGGGTCGGCGGCGGCTTCGCGCTGTTCCTGCTTGGCCTGCTTGCCGAGCGCGCCGGCAACGTCGAGGGCAAGCTGCAGGCGATGCGCGCCACCGGGCAGTTGGGCAACCGCTACTTCGCGCCGATGTCGATGCTGACGCTGCTGTTCGGCCTCATCATGTGCGCGTTCTGGGTCGGTTTTTCCGACCTTTGGATCCTGATCGGCCTTGCCGGTTACGCCACGACCTTCTCGATCGGCATGTTCGTGTTCAAGCCGAGCGCCGACCGCATGGCCGACATGATCGCCAAGGATGGCGTTACGCCGGCCGTCCTTGCCGTGGGCCAGCGCATCATGAGCGCCGCCCGCTTCGACTATTCGGTGATGCTGGTGGTCATCGCCGACATGGTGCTCAAGCCGACCGTGCACGACATCGCCATCCTCGCCGGCATGGCGCTGGTGGTTGCGGCGGGCGCCACGCTGGCCTTCGGCGGCAGCCGCCGCTTGGTGCCGAGCGCCGCCTGAAAGCATGACGGCGAGGGACGGCCGCGTGGCCGCCCCTTGCCTCCTACAGCAGGCCGGCGATCCCGTCCCACAACAGCTTGACCGCGACGACCGCGACCGTCGCGTAGGTGAAGGGATAGAAGACCTCCGGCCGCATCCGCCGCACCAGCCAGGCGCCGGCGATGGTCGCCAGCGGCGCCAGCGGCATCAGCACCGCCGACGCCGTCAGGTTGGTGGTGTCGAACTGGCCGAGCGCGAAATAGGGCACCAGCTTCAGCGCGTTGGTGGCGGCGAAGAAGATCGCCGATGTGCCCGACAGCACCTTCGGATCGAGCCGGATCGGCAGCGCATAGACCTGGAACGGCGGGCCGCCGACATGGGCGACGAAGCTGGTGAAGCCGGCGACGGTGCCCCAGAAGGCGGCAGCCAACCGGTTGGGCGCCGCCGCATGGTCGGCGCCGTGGCGGAACTGCAGATAGAGCCAGCGCAGCACGAAGATCAGCGCGACCGCGCCGACGATAAGCCGCACCATCTCTTCGGTGACCAGCGCCGCCGTCAGCCAGCCGAGGCCGATGCCGATCACCGCGCCCGGCATCATGTCGACCAGCATCTTGCGGTCATAGACGCCCCACCATGTCCACACCGAGACGATGTCCATCAGGCACAGGATCGGCAGCAGGATGGCGGCCGCCTGCACCGGCGGCATGGCCAGCGCCATCAGCGGCACGCCGACGAAGCCGACGGCGCCGCCGAAGCCGCCTTTCGACAGGCCGACGAGCAAGACCGCCGGAATGGCGGCGGCATAGAACCACGGATCGCTGAGCAGGCCTGTCATGGGATGAGAACGGCTGGAGGGTGGGAGCCCTGCAATAGACCAGAATGCCTGGCGCCGCGATAGCCAATGTGCCCTGGCGGCAGCTTGCGCGATCAACTGTCCGTAACACGGCTTTCCGGATTTGCGGCAACGCGCCGCCCATGCATAAGGTCACGGCCCATGCACGAGGTTTGACATGAGCGAAATCCGCATCCGCCGCGCGCAGGAAGCCGATCTGCCGGCGATCGTCGCCATGCTCGCCGACGATCCGCTGGGCCGCGGCCGTGAGGATGCCAGCCAACCGCTGGCCAAGCCCTATCGCGACGCTTTCGCCGCCATCGATGCCGATCCCAACCAGTTCCTCGCTGTCATGACGGACGGTGGCCGCGTCATCGCCACGCTGCAGATCTCCTTCCTTGCCGGACTGTCGCTGCAAGGCGCCAGGCGCGGCCAGATCGAGGCTGTCCGCGTCGCCGCCGACCGGCGCGGCGAACGGCTTGGACAGCGCCTGCTGGAATGGGCGGTCGAGGAATGCCGCAAGCGCGGCTGCAGGGTCGTCCAGCTGACGACCAACAAGAGCCGGGCGGACGCGCACCGCTTCTACGAGCGGCTCGGCTTCAAGGCCAGCCACATCGGCTACAAGCTGGATCTCTAGCGGTTGGTGTCGTTGGCTGTCGGCAATCGCGGCCGCAGCCCTACATCTTGTCCGGTCCCGGGTCGCCACCGGCGGCGGCGATTGCGAGCCGGCTCAGATAATGCGTCCAGCCCTTCTCGTGGCTGTCGCAAATCTCTCGGTCGGCAAGGCCGCTATGGGTGAGTTTGACCCGCGTTCCGCCGGACTCTTCGACCAGGTCGATTTCAACGAGGCTCGAACCGGGCGGCGTCTGGTCGTTGCCCTCCCAGCCGAAGCTGTAGGCCAGGCGGTGGACAGGTACGACCTCGGTGAATTGGCCGCGTGCCGTGGCCCTTCCTGCCAAATTCAGCAAGTAAAGACCGCCGGGGTGGGGCTCTGCCATGGCCTCCGTTCCCATCCAGCGCACGATCTTGTCGGGATCGGCCAGGAAGGCGAAGACCGTCGCCGGCGGCGCCGCGATCTGCACCTCACGACGAACGATCAAGGGTTCAGCCATCGAAATCTCCTGGGTGTGCGCGCGCCAACATGGCTCGCCCGACAGGCGGCGCCGGACCAGCGCATTCGATTCGACGCCAGATCGGCCTTCCTTTCAACAAAAAACGCCTTGGGCATTTCGCGCTGGTGACAGCGGCGGAACGCCGAAGCATGATCGTGTCGATGCGGCTTTCTGCAACTCTCGCCTGGTTGGTCGACCACGCCGGCGTCGCCGTCCAACCGGATGACTTTCTGGCCACACTCGGCGCGCGGCTGGTTGACGATGGGCTGCCGCTCGCCGGCGGAGCCCTGACGCTCGCCGCACCGCATCCGATCATAACGCGCCGCGCCTGGCTGTGGCGGGCCGAGACAGGCCTCGTCATGGAGGCGCTGGGTTTTGGCGCCGGCATGATGCCTGGAGCCGGGGAGGGCGATCTCGGACGCGATTGGCTGGCGGGACTGGGTACCGGTGTCGTGCACGATTACACGGTTGGGCCCGGACGTCAGGATGCGCAATCCGAGACTCCAAAACTGAATTGGGTCGCGGTCCGCCCTCTCGCGGAGCAGGAATCGAATACACTGGACGAGGTGGCGCGCTTCGCCGCTGCGCCACTTGCCGCTCTCGCCGCCAGGTCGGCGCTGTCGGCCCTGCTTCAGGCCTATCTCGGGCAGCGAAGCGCGGCGCAGGTGTTGGCCGGCCGTTCTCGGCGCGAGGTTGGCGAGACGATCCGCGCCGTCCTGCTCTACAGCGATTTGCGCGACTTTACCGCCCTGTCGGAGGAGACGGACGCCGGACAGGTCGTGGCGGCGCTCAACGCCAGCTTCGACCGCATCGCCGGCGCCGTTCACGCTTTTGGCGGCGAGGTGCTGAAATTCATCGGCGACGGGGTGCTGGCGATCTTTCCTGTCGGCGAGCGCTCGGCTTCGGAGGCTTGCGAGGCGGCGTTGCGCGCGATCGGAGCGGCGCGGGCGGGAATGGCGCAGCTCAATCAGGTCCGCGCCACACAGGGCATGCCCGAACTGCAGTTCGGCATGGCGCTGCATCTGGGCGACATGGTGTGGGGCAATATCGGCACAGCCGACCGGCTGGATTTCACCGCCATCGGCCCGGCCGTGAATCTCGTCAGCAGGCTCGAGGGCCTGTGCCGGCCGCTAGGACGGAGCGTGCTGATTTCGGGCGCTGTCGCGGCGGAAACATCAACGCCCGTGGTCCCGCTGGGCGAACATCTATTGCGCGGAATCGCTAGACCGTGTGCCGTCTTCGGCCTGCCGGACGGGTGACCTCAACAGTCCCCTTTCACGCAAACAGCGAATTGTTTTTACGCAATTCCGAACGGAACTGTTTTTCCACTTTTCCTGGGTGGCTTAGATGCCGAGCGGCGGCGGGCGCCGCCGGATCGGCTGCGCCTTGATGATCGCGGTGCTGGTTTCCGCCTTGTCGGCGATCCGGTCGAGAAGCCGGTCGAGCTCGCCGATCGAGCGCACGAACAGCCGCGCGACGAAGCAGTCGTCGCCCGTCACCTTGTCGCATTCGCCGAATTCAGGGGTCTCCTCGATCAGCTTCTGCACGATGTGCAGCTTGCCCGGGAGGGGCCGGATGCGCACGATCGCCTGCAGCGGGTAGCCGAGCGCTTCCGGATCGACATCGATGGTGAAGGCGCGGATGACGCCGCGCTCCTCGAGCCGCCGCAACCGCTCCGAAACGCTCGGCGACGACATGCCGACCTGCTGCGCGAGATCCTTCAGCGACGTCCTGGAATCTCGGACGAGGATGTCGAGAAGGCGCCGGTCAAGATCGTCGAGCATTTTCACATTCCACGATGAAAGCCATTTCTGCCTTTTTTAATTAGGCGAATAGGCGATATCATCTTTTTCGCAGCATGGAAATGACCTCGACCTCTTGTGATCATGAAGCCTCGAAAATCTTTGGGGTCTTTCATGAGCAATACGCTGCGCGGCACGGTCGAAATGACCGCGGCAATGGCGATACTCGGCACGATCGGCTGGTTCGTCGTGCTTTCGGGCCAGCCCGCCATCGACGTGGTGTTCTGGCGCTGCGCCTTCGGCGCGGCGACGCTGCTTGTCATCTGCGCGGCGCTTGGCCTGCTGCGCGGCACGCTGACGCCGCGCGTCGTCGCGCTTGCCGCGCTTGGCGGCGCCGCCATCGTCATCAACTGGCTGCTCCTGTTCAGCGCCTTTCCGCGCGCCTCGATCTCGATCGCCACCGCCGTCTACAACACCCAGCCCTTCATGCTGGTCGGCTTCGGCGCGCTCTTCCTTGGCGAACGGCTGACCCTGACCAAGCTGGCCTGGCTCGGCATCGCCTTCGCCGGCATGCTGCTGATCGTCCAAACCGGCCCCGATGCCGGCGACGTCGGCACCGACTATGCGACCGGCATCGCGATGGCGCTGGGCGCGGCCTTCTTCTGGGCCGTGGCGGCCATCGTCACCAAGGCGCTCAAGGGCACGCCGCCGCATCTGATCGCGCTTATCCAGGTCTGCGTCGGCGTTCTCATGCTGGCGCCCTTCGCCAATCTTTCCCACCTCCCCACGGACGCCTGGAGCTGGATGATGCTGGCGACGCTTGGCGTCGTCCACACCGGCCTGATGTACATTTTGATGTACGGCGCCATCCAGAAACTGCCGACGCATCTGCAAGGGGCGCTCTCCTTCGTCTATCCGGTGGTGGCGATCCTCGTCGATGTCGGCGCCTTCGGCCATCGGCTGCACCCCGCCCAGATCGTTGGCGCCGCCGCCATCCTGATCGCCGCCGCCGGCATGACCCTCGGCTGGACGCCGTGGAAGCGAAAGACACCGGGCCCGCAACCGGCCGAGTGACGGAACGCGCTCGGCGCCCCAGGCCTGCATTCGCCTTCACGATAACGATCCCGCTTGCCCGCCTGTTCAAACCGGGCGCTTTGCTCTATGCCGCAATGCAACCATCTTCGCCCGGCATAGGCGAAAACCGGGATCGAAGACCAATGAACGACGCCACGCCGCCCAATCGCTGCCGTATCGTGCTGATCGCGCCGAAAGACGCGCCGGCCGAGCGCATTGCAGCGGCCTTCGACGGCGGCGACGTCGCCTCGCTCATCCTGCCGGAAAACGGCATGGACGAGGCTTCCTTCCAGGCCTTCGCCGAGAAGATCGTGCCCGCGGCGCAAGCGGCGGGCGTGGCGGTCGTCATTGCCGGCGACACCCGCATCGCCGGCCGCGTTCAGGCCGACGGCATCCATGTCGAGGTCTCCAGCCAGGAGCTCGCCGAGACCATCGGACATTTCCAGGGAAAGATGATGGTCGGCGCCGGCGGCGCCAAGACCCGCGACGACGCGCTGGAGCTCGGCGAGGCGCGGCCGGACTATATGTTCTTCGGCCGCTTCGGCTACGACAACAAGCCGGAGCCGCATCCGCGCAACCTGTCGCTTGGTCAATGGTGGGCCGAGATGATCGAGATCCCATGCATCGTCATGGCCGGCTCCGACCTTGCATCGGTCGAGGCGGTGGCCGCCACCGGCGCCGAATTCGTGGCCCTGTCCAGCGCCGTCTTCGCCGACGGGACCGATCCCAGGGCGGCGGTCGCGGCGGCCAATGCGCTGCTCGACGAAACCGCGCCCCGCTTCGAGGACTGAGGTGCGCCGGTCCGTGCTTCCCCTCGCGGTTCTCGCCGCGGCCTTCATGACCGAGGCGGCGGCAGCCGCACAGACCGTTCCGCTGCCGCAGCCCCGGCCGGATGCGGGCGAGCCGGATGCAAGCGCACCGGCTGCAAACGCGCCAGCCGCGGGCGCACCGGCCACAGGCGTGCATGTCGACAAGCCTATCGCCACGCCCTTGCCGCAGCCCGCTACCACGGCGCCGTTGCCTTCGGCCGACAGCATCAACCCCGATCGGTTCGGCGCGAAGCCGGCCGATCCCGCCTATGGCGCCTTCCAGCGCGGGCTCTACAAGACCGCCTACAATCTCGCGCTGGCGCGTGCCCAGAATGGCGATCCCGCCGCGCAGACCCTGGTAGCGGAGATTCTGTCGCGCGGGCTCGGCGTGCCGCTCAACGCCGCGGAGGCCGCCAAATGGTACGCGCTCGCCGCCGAGCAGGGCGTGCCGGAATCGCAATTCCAGTACGCGCTGATGCTGCTCGACGGCCGCTACGTCAAGAAGGACGAGAAGGCCGCGTATGCGCTGATGCAGGCCGCCGCCGAGGCCGGCAACCGCCTGGCGCAGTTCAATTTCGCGCAACTGCTCGTCCAGCAGGATCCCGGCGACGCCGGCATCGCCAAGGCTGCCACCTATTACGAGCGCGCCGCCGCGACGGGACTGGCCGACGCGCAATATGCGATGGCGCAGATCTACGCCAACGGCGTCGGCGGCAAGCCGCGCGACGACTCCCAGGCGCGCACCCTTTTGGCGCAGGCCGCCAGGCAGAATTACGACACCGCGCAGATCGACCTCGCCACCTGGATGATCGAGGGGCGCGGCGGCAGCCGCGACCTGAAGTCGGGCTTCGGCTGGATGAAACAGGCAGCCGAGGGCGGCAATGTCGCCGCCCAGAACCGCCTCGCCAAGCTCTACATGGAAGGCATCGGCACCGACCCGGATCTGATCCTTGCCGGTGCCTGGTATATCGTCGCCCGCCGCGCCGGGCTGATCGACCCTCAGATGGACGATTTCCTGCAAGGGCTCGACGACGACCAGACCAAGCAGGCGCTGCAGAAGGCGAACCGCTTGCCCTGACGCGCCGGCGGGCAGCGGGCACGAGGCAGCCGCCGATCGGGCTGCGTCGCCCCGCTCCCTTGCCTCTCCTGGCGATTTGTGGTCTTGGAAGCGCCAAATCGCCGTTCGTGGCGAAAATCTCATTCCGGATCACATCATCATGGCCAAGATCAATGGCAACGAAATCCGTCCCGGCTATGTCATCGAGCACGATGGCGGCCTCTGGGTCGCGGTCAAGACCAACACCGTCAAGCCCGGCAAGGGCGGCGCCTACAACCAGGTCGAGCTGAAGAACCTGATCAACGGCACCAAGCTCAACGAGCGCTTCCGCTCGGCCGAGACCGTCGAGCAGATCCGCCTCGACCTCAAGGATTTTTCCTTCCTCTACGAACAGGACGACGCGCTGGTGTTCATGGACACCCAAAGCTATGAGCAGCTCGAGCTGAACAAGGATTTCGTCGGCGACCGCGCCGCTTTCCTGCAGGATGGCATGATGGTCACGGTCCAGCTCTATGAGGAGCGTCCGATCGGCATCTCGCTGCCCGACCAGGTGACGCTGACCATCACCGAGGCCGACCCGGTGGTGAAGGGCCAGACGGCCGCCTCGTCCTACAAGCCGGCGGTGCTGGAAAACGGCATCCGCGTGCTGGTGCCGCCGTTCATCGGTGCCGGCGAGCGCATCATCGTCGACACCAACGAGATCACTTACGTGCGCCGCGCAGACTAAAGCGCCTAGCAGCAGGAAACGAAAAAATGGCGCGTTCCGCGATCCTCAATGTCATGGTCCAGGCCGCGATGAAAGCCGGCCGCTCGCTGTCGCGCGACTTCGGCGAAGTGCAGAACCTGCAGGTGTCGATGAAGGGGCCGGGCGACTATGTCAGCCAGGCCGACCGCAAGGCCGAGGACATCCTGTTTACCGAACTGTCGAAGGCCAGGCCCGGCTATTCCTTCCTGATGGAAGAGCGCGGCGCCGTCGAGGGCGAGGACGGCCAGCACCGCTGGATCGTCGATCCGCTCGACGGCACCACCAACTTCCTGCACGGCATCCCGATGTTCGCCATCTCGATCGCGCTGGAGCGCCAGGGCCAGGTCGTCGCCGGCGTCGTCTACAATCCGGCGATGGACGAGCTCTACACCGCCGAGCGCGGCGGCGGCGCCTTCATGAACGACCGCCGGCTGCGGGTTGCCGGCCGCACCAAGCTCATCGATTCTGTGATCGGCTGCGGCGTGCCGCATCTCGGCCGCGGCCAGCACGGCAATTTCCTCATCGAGCTGCGCAACGTTATGGCCGAGGTGTCGGGCGTGCGCCGCCTTGGCTCCGCCTCGCTCGACCTCGCCTATGTCGCCGCAGGCCGCATGGACGGGTTCTGGGAAGTCGGCCTGTCGGCCTGGGACATCGCCGCCGGCCTGCTTTTGATCCGCGAGGCTGGTGGCTTCGCCTCCGATTTCGAGGGCGGCCAGGAGATGCTGGAACGTGGTTCTGTCGTCGCCGGCAACGAGATCATCCAGCGCGCGCTGCTGAAGACCGTCAAGAAGCCGCTGTCATCCGGCAAATCCGGTTGACGGGCGCGCCGCGCTGAAGCGCCGCAGTCGCAAAACCGCAACCAAAGCTTGAAATACTGTCCGGCAAGCGCCCAGATGAGGGCGATGCAGGACCGCTCATGAGCAATTCAGGGCCACAGATCGAGATCCCGTTCGTCGGACGCTGGCACTATTCGCGCGCCGAAATGATCGCCGACGGCATCGTTCACGCGGTGGGCATCGTGCTGGCGATCGCCGCGGGCTCGGCCTTCCTGGCGCTTGCAGCCTTCCATGCCGGACCCGGCGAATACATTGCCGCCGCCTTCTATGTCGTCGCGCTGCTCACCGTGCTCTCGGTGTCGCTGGCCTATAATCTGTGGCCGGTGTCGTCGCCGGCGAAGTGGATCCTGCGCCGCTTCGACCATGCCGCGATCTACCTCCTCATCGCCGCCACCTACACGCCCTTTCTCGCCCAGCTCGACGGCTCGCCGCTGGCCGTTTCGATGATCGTGCTGGTGTGGACGGCGGCGGTGGTCGGCATCGCCATCAAGGTGCTGTTCCCCGGTCGCTTCGACCGCCTGGCGATCGTCTTCTACCTGGCCATAGGCTGGAGCGGCATCGTGCTTGTCGGCCCGTTCGTCCAGACCCTGCCGGCGACATCGATCGCGCTGATCGTCGCCGGCGGCATCGTCTATTCGCTGGGCGTCATCTTCTTCGCCTGGAAGGGCCTGCGCTTCCACAACGCCGTCTGGCACGGCTTCGTCGTCACCGGCGCCGGCCTGCACCTGGCCGCCATGGTCGACTGTCTGGTGATAAACCGCTTCTAGGGCATGACCCCGAACCGGTTTTCGGAAAAGATCATGCCGCAACAGGAAGATGGAGCCCCATCCCGTTCCCATCGGGATGGAACAGGCCGCAAGCCCGGCTCGGCATTCTTGCCAAGCGCCATTCAATTTGGTCACAATTCCGTTTAGAGTCGCGAACTGGTTGATCGGCGGCAGCCGCATCGGAAACGGGGCACGAATGGCTTTTCTCAGATCCTTCGGCATCGGCAGACGCTCCGACGTTCTGATCTACGACCCTCATAAACTGTCGAGCCCGCAGGTTTTCCTGCTGACCATGTTGATCTTCCTGATCATCGTCGCTTTCATCGCCGCCATCCTGACCCGCCAGGTCTCGACCGCCTTCGCCACCAATCCGGGCCTCAACGGACTGATCATCGGCGTGCTGGTGGTCGGCATCCTGCTCGCCTTCGCCCAGGTCGGGCGCCTGTTTCGCGAGGTGCGCTGGGTCAACTCCTTCCGCGCCGGCTCGGAGACCACCGAACCGGTGCTGCTGGCGCCGATGAAGGCGATGATCGGCCGCTCGTCGACGGTCGCCTTCTCGACGACCTCGATGCGCACCATGCTCGACTCGATCGCCACCCGCCTGGACGAGAGCCGCGACACCTCGCGCTACCTGGTCGGGCTGCTCGTGTTCCTCGGCCTGCTCGGCACCTTCTGGGGCCTGCTCGGCACCATCGGCTCGATCCGCGAAACCATCGAAGCGCTCGATCCCGGCACCGGCGACGCCGCCGCCGTCCTGGATTCACTGAAGCAGGGCCTGTCGGCGCCGCTCGCCGGCATGGGCACCGCGTTCTCGTCCTCGCTGTTCGGCCTCTCCGGCTCGCTGGTGCTCGGCTTCCTCGACCTGCAGGCCGGCCGGGCCCAGACCCGCTTCTATACCGAGCTCGAGAACTGGCTGTCCTCGGTCACCGACCTTTCCTCCGACATCGTCGTATCCGACAATGCCAGGAGCGAGCCTTCCGACGAGATCCGCCTGTTGTCGGAGCGGCTGCGCAGCCTGCAGGAGAATGGCGGCGGCTCCAACCCGCGCGTCGCCACCGCCATGGCCAATCTCGCCGACGGCATTTCCGGCCTGGTCAAGAACATGCGCTCGGAGCAGCAGATCATGCGCGATTGGGTCGAGGCGCAGTCCGACGAGCAGAAGGCGATGCGCAACACGTTGGAAAAGATCGCCGACGCCCTGAAGAAGCAGGGAGTGCACTGACGTGGCACTGGCGCGGGCGCGGCGTGCCGATCGCCGCATCGACTACTGGCCGGGCTTCGTCGACGCGCTGTCGACGCTGCTGCTCGCCATCATGTTCCTGCTCACCGTCTTCGTGCTGGCGCAGTTCCTGCTTGGCCGCGAGATCTCCGGCAAGGACACGGTGCTCAACCGCCTCAACTCGCAGATCAACGAACTGACCCAGCTGCTGGCGCTGGAGCGCTCGACGACGCAGGACAGGGAGGATTCGCTCGCCAATCTGCAGGCGTCGCTGTCGGCGTCTGAGGCGGAAAAGAGCCGGCTCGAACAATTGCTGGCGCAAGGCGCCGGCGCCGGCGACGCCGCCAACCAGCGCGCCGCCACCCTCTCCGGCGAACTCGACAGCCAGCGCCAGATCAGCCAGCAGGCGCTGAGCCAGGTCGAGATCCTCAACCAGCAGATCGCAGCACTGCGCAAGCAGATCGGCGCGCTCGAGGACGCGCTCAACGTGTCGGAAGCGCGCGACCGCGATTCCAACACCAAGATCGCCGATCTCGGCCGCCGCCTCAATGTCGCGCTGGCGCAGCGCGTGCAGGAGCTGAACCGCTACCGTTCCGACTTCTTCGGCAGGTTGCGCGAGATCCTCGCCGACCGCGAGAACATCCGCATCGTCGGCGATCGCTTCGTCTTCCAGTCGGAGGTGCTGTTCCCGACTGGCTCCGAGGAAATCAACGATGCCGGCAAGGTCGAGATGAAGAAGCTCGCCGACGCCATCATCGAACTGCAGAAGGAAATCCCGCCGGAGATCAGCTGGGTGTTGCGCGTCGACGGCCACACCGACAACAAGCCGTTGTCCGGCACCGGCCGTTATCGCGATAATTGGGAGCTGTCGACGGCGCGCTCGACCTCGGTGGTGAAGTTCCTGATCGAGAACGGCGTGCCGGCCAATCGGCTGGTCGCTGCCGGCTTCGGCGAGTTCCAGCCGCTCGACCCCGCCGACACCGACGAAGCGCGCACCAAGAACCGCCGCATCGAGTTGAAGCTCACTGAACGGTGATCGCGTATCACGCGAATTTGTTCGCCGGCTCAACGCTAGGGCGCAGCAGCCAGGCCGGCAAGGCCTGAAAAGATTATCTTTTTTTAATTACACTTCACGACCGGGCGCTCCTAGTTTTCCGCGCAGGGCCGAGAACCGCCGGCGATGCCTCCCATCGCGACGCGACGGAACCGGACGGCCCGGAAGGTCGGAAGGCGGAGCGGCGCGGCCGCTCCCTTCCCCAGCAGAAGGAAGCGCCGCCATGCGCTCTTCAATCTCTCTCAAGACTGCAACGCTTGCCGCCATTCTCGCCTCCGCTCCGCTCGCCGGCGCCTACGCTGCCGGACATCACAAGGGCGCACTCGATGAATCCTCGCCGACCGACTTCACCGGTCCGCGCGTGGCGGGCCTTATGGCGCAGGTGCAGGGTGTCGACCAGGGCATCACCGACGCCAGGCAGGACAACACGATCACGCCGGCCGAGGCGCAGACGCTGCATATGCGCGCCGCCCATATCAGCCAGGCCGCCGCGAAAACCGCCGCCGCCGATCGCGGCAGGATACCGGCTGCGCAGTATCATGATTTGCTGCGCCGGCTCGACAATGTCGACCAGGCGCTGCGCATCGACAGCGGGACCGGCTTCCTGATGGGCGACGGCGCCGACGGCGGGCACTATCCCAACGGCTGATCGCTCGACCCGAGGAAGGGACACCTGGCGCCCGAGGGAACTCCGTCCCAAGGGCGTCCTTTTTACCAGCCCAGCCAGAGCGCGATGATGGCAAGCGCGGCCGGCACGGTCTGGATGAACAGGATCTTCCTGCCGACGGTCGCCGCGCCGTAGAGGCCCGCGATGGCGACGCAGATCAGGAGGAACATCCTGACCTGGAAGCCGGCCGCGCCTAGATAGAGCCCCCAGATCAGGCCGGCGGCGAGGAACCCGTTGTAGAGCCCCTGATTGGCGGCCAGCACCTTGGATGCCTTGGCGAAATCCGGCGTCAGCCTGAACGCCTTGTGGCCCTGCGGCGTATCCCACAGCACCATCTCCAGATAGACGATGTAGCAGTGGATCAGCGCCACCAGCGCGACCAGTATGTTGCCGATCATTTTCCCCCTCCGCTTTCGATGCCAGCATTGATCACGCGCGGGCTTGTCCACGCAAGATGGTTTGAGCACCCTGCGCGGCAGGGTTGCCAAGGCTGGCGCGTTGGTATCTTTTCGCGCCGTCCAATTCGCTAGCTGACCAGACCGGAGCCGCCATGTCCTTTCAGAAACTCGACGACCTCGGCCACAAGCTCGAAGCGCTGGAGCATGCGCTCGCCATCCTCGGCGCCGACGAGGCGACGCATATGGCGGTCGGCGGCGGCGAGAAGCGCGCCGAGGCGATGTCGGCGCTAGCCGGCATGCTTCACGCCCGGGCGACGGCGCCGGAGATCGGCGACTGGATCGCGGCGGCCGAGGAGGAAGCGCTGAACGAGGAGCAGCAGGCGGCGGTGAGGGAGTTGCGCCGGCAATACACCAACCTCACCTGCCTGCCGGTCGAGTTCGTCGAGCGCCAGACGACGGCGCGCATGCGCTCCGAGCAGCTCTGGCGCGACCTGCGCGCCAGGAACGATTGGGCGGGCTTCCTGCCGGCGCTGGAAGGTGTCGTCGCCCTGGTGCGCGAGGAGGCGGCCCTGCGCGCCGATGCGCTGGGCCTCGACCCTTATGACGCGCTGATGGAACAGTACGACCCCGGCAACCGCGCCGCCGACATCACGCCAGTCTTCGCCGAGCTGAAGAGCTTCCTTCGGGAATTCGTGCCGGAAGCACTGGCGGCGCAGGAGGCGCGGCTGGCCAGGCATCCGTTGAAGCCGCTTTCCGGCAGCTACGCAATCGACCGCCAGCGCGAGCTTGGCCTCGCCATGATGGCAGCCGTCGGCTTCGACCTCACCCATGGCTCGCTGTCGGTGTCGCACCATCCCTTCTGCGGCGGCGTGCCGAGCGATGTGCGCATCACCACCCGCTACAAGACCTCCGATTTCCTGTCGGCGCTGATGGGCGTGCTGCACGAGACCGGCCATGCGCTCTACGAGCAGAACCTGCCCAAGGCCTGGGCGCACTGGCCGCTCGGCAAGGCGCGCGGCATGGCAGTCCACGAAAGCCAGAGCCTGTTCGTCGAAAAGCAAATTGGCCGCAACCCGGCCTTCTGGCGCTGGGCCTTGCCGGTGGTCGAGCGGCATCTCGGCGAGGCCTGGTCGCTCGACGATATCCTGCCGCATGTGCACCGGGTCGAGCGCGGCCTGATCCGCGTCGATGCCGACGAGGTGACCTATCCGCTGCACGTCATCCTGCGCTACGAACTGGAGCAAGAACTGGTCTCGGGGCGGCTCGAGGTCGCCGACCTGCCCGAGGCCTGGGACGCCAGGATGCGCGACTATCTCGGCCTGTCGACGCTCGACAATCCGGCCGACGGACCGATGCAGGACGTTCACTGGCCGGGCGCCGCCTTCGGCTATTTCCCCTCCTACACGCTGGGCGCCATGATGGCGGCGCAGCAATGGGCGGCGCTGACCCGCGAGCATCCGTCCGCCGATGACGACCTCGCCAAGGGCGATTTCAGCGCCATCAACGCCTGGCGCCGTGAGAGGATCTGGTCGCAGGGCTCGCGCTGGTCGACGCCTGAGCTGCTCGAACGCGCCACCGGCGAGAAGCTTAACGCAGCCTACTTCACCGAACATCTGCGCAAGCGTTATGGCGTCTGAGCCCGCACGAAGCGTGACTACTCAGCCGCGCCTCTAAAAGCACTGGCGCCGGTCTCGAACTGCAGCTTGGCCAGCCGTGCATAGATGCCGCCCTTGGCGACAAGGCTCTGGTGAGTGCCTTCCTCGACGATGCGGCCGCCTTCCATGACCAGGATGCGGTCGGCCTTCAGCACCGTCGCCAGCCGATGCGCGATGACGATGGTGGTGCGGCCCTGCATCAGCCGTTCCAGCGCCGTCTGCACCAGCGTCTCGCTTTCGGCGTCGAGCGCCGAGGTCGCCTCGTCGAGCAACAGGATCGGCGCGTCGCGCAGGATGGCGCGGGCGATCGCCACGCGCTGACGCTGGCCGCCGGAAAGCGTCACGCCACGCTCGCCGACCTGGCTGTCATAACCCTTGTCGAGCTTCAATATGAACTCGTCGGCAAGCGCCGCCTTCGCCGCCGCCTCGATCTCGGCATCGCTGGCGCCCGGCCGGCCGAAGCCGATGTTGTCGCGCGCGCTGGCGGCGAAGATGGTGACGTCCTGCGGCACGATGGCGATGCGCTGCCTGATCGCGGCGGGATCGGCCTCCCGCAGATCGACGCCGTCGATGACGATGCGGCCCGTCTCGGGATCGTAGAAGCGCAGGATCAGCGAAAACACCGTGCTCTTGCCCGCGCCGGAGGGGCCGACGATCGCCACCGTCTCGCCCGGCTTCACCTGGAAGCTGAGACCATGCACGGCGGCGCGGTCCGGCCGCGCCGGATAGGAGAAGGAGACGTCGTCGAAGCTGATCGCGCCTTTCGCCTTCGCCGGCAGCGGCCGCGGATCGGCGGGCGGCTGGATCGCCGGCTTCTCGGCCAGGATCTCGGTCAGCCGCTCGGCAGCACCCGCCGCCTGGGCGAGCTCGCCCCACACTTCCGACAGCGCGCCGAGCGCGCCGGCGGCGAACACCGAATAGAGCAGGAACTGGCCGAGCGTGCCCGCCGACATCGTGCCGGAGAGCACGTCGCGCGAGCCGAACCACAGCACCGCCACCACCGAGGAGAAGATCATGAAGATGGCGAAGAAGGTGAGGAAGGCGCGCGCGAGGACCGAGCCGCGCGCCGCCTCGAAGGCGGCTTCCACTGCTGCGGAGAAACGGCCGGTGACCAGCGTCTCGTTGGTGAAGGCCTGCAGCGTGCGCACCGCACCGATCTGCTCGCTGGCATAGGCGGTGGCGTTGGCCAGCGTGTCCTGCGCCTGCCGCGACTTGCGCCTGACCGAACGGCCGAAGGCGACCAGCGGCAGCACGATGAGCGGGATGGCGGCGATGACGAGGCCGGACAGTTTCGGGCTGGTGAACACCATCATCGCCACCGCGCCGAGGCCGAGGATGACGTTGCGCAGCGCCACCGAGGCGGTGGCGCCGACCGCCGATTTCACCTGCGTGGTGTCGGCGGCGAGCCGCGACACGATCTCGCCCGAATGGGCCTTGTCGAAGAAGGCCGGCGACAGCGTCGTGACATGGGCGAAAACGTCGCGGCGGATGTCGGCGACGACGCGCTCGCCAAGCGTGATGACGAAATAGTAGCGCCCCGCCGATGCAGCCGCCAAAAGCGCCGCCATCGCCACCAGCGCTGCGAAATATTCGGCGATGAAGGTCGAGCCGGAGGACGAGAACCCGTTATCGATCATACGCCGCACGGCCATTGGCAAGGCCAGCGTCGTCCCCGCCGCCACGGCCAGCGAGATGAGCGCGCCGACGACCATCGTGCGGTAGCGGAAGATGTAGGGATAAAGGCGCTTGAGCGGCCCGAGCGAGCGCCGGCGCCCGTCTGCATCGCCACTGATATCCGCCATGAGCGTTTCCTCTGGCCGCCTTCGGGCAGTGCGTGCAATATGCGCCCGCCGCGGCCTTGTGATTCAATTCCGGCTGATGTATAGGCTCGCCGACCGTTTTAGAAGCCGTGGCTCCTCAATAGCTGCGGCTTCGAGTTTTAAAAAAGGGGCGCATCGACGCAGGCCATGGGCCCGTCGGCAGCGCCACAAGCCAGGAAAAACGACAATGAAGGCCGACATCCATCCCGACTACCACACCATCAAGGTCGTCATGACCGATGGCACCGAATACTCGACCCGTTCGACCTGGGGCAAGGAAGGCGATACGATGAACCTCGATATCGACCCGACCACGCACCCGGCCTGGACCGGCGGCCAGCAGACCCTGCTCGACCGCGGCGGCCGCCTGTCGAAGTTCAAGAAGCGCTTCGAAGGCTTCGGCCTCTAAGCCAGGCGCGCCTGCAGATTTTGAAAAACCCGCCCTCGAGGCGGGTTTTTTGTTGCCATGACAGCTCCCTTCTCCCCGTCACTATACGGGGAGAAGGTGCCGGCAGGCGGATGAGGGGCGGCGCCAGCGTTGGTAGGTTCGGCCATCGGCAACATAGCCGGCCTTGGAAGTTCAGGACTCGTCGCGGTAAAACGACACCGATATCATAGGCTGGCGCTGCCCCTCACCTGCCTGCCGGCATCCTTGTAACTTGTCCCTTGCCGACTCTGCTATTGCAGCAGGTGCGGTGGCGGACGAGAGACCGGAGCATCTTTGGGCCTTGAAGCCCGTGGGAGAGCGAGGGTCATCGTCCGCCGTTCCATCGACCCCG
>NZ_SRUX01000276.1:0-287 GCF_004791545.1 Mesorhizobium sp. M4B.F.Ca.ET.214.01.1.1 | reverse complement strand
GCCCGCGCCGAGACGTGGCTCTACGAGGGGCGCGGGCTGCTTCCTCGGCCGGCGGCAGATAGAGAAAGGTAAGGAAGTAGCTCGATACGAAATGAACCTCCTCCTCTTCGAACTCGGCCTTGCGCTCGGCGTCGACCAGGCGAGAGGCGGGATCGGGAAACTCGCTTTCGGGATAGGTCGCGGCGGCGTGCCGCTGCGCCTCGACGAAGAGGCTCCAACCCGAACCGAGGCGACGGACGGCATTGTTGATGCGCGAGGCCGTCGCGGCCGAACTGGTCGCGGCGGCC
>NZ_SRUX01000275.1:0-287 GCF_004791545.1 Mesorhizobium sp. M4B.F.Ca.ET.214.01.1.1 | reverse complement strand
GCGGAAAACGCCAAAGACGTTCACGTCGAACAGCGCCTGAGCCTGAACAGTCGAGGATTCCTCGGCCGCGCCAAACAGGCCCATACCGGCATTGTTGACAAGCAGGTCGATGCGCCCGGTTTCGGCCAGCACATCGTCGACCAGCTGTGACACGGATGTGTCATCGGTCACGTCGCAGGTCAGCATCGTCACGCCGTCGCTTTTTCCAGCGATCGCGCGACGGCTGGTGCCGAACACACGAAAACCAGCGCTCTGCAGGGCATCGGACATGCAACGGCCAATGCCCT
>NZ_SRUX01000274.1:0-287 GCF_004791545.1 Mesorhizobium sp. M4B.F.Ca.ET.214.01.1.1 | reverse complement strand
GTTCGAAAATGCCGAAATTCCAGGAATTGTCGCAGTCGGCGCAACGATAGATCAGCCAGACGTCGATGCGCTTGCCATTGGCGTTGACGCGGAATTTCCCGCTGCAGCGATAGGCTTTCACGCCGCCGCAGCGATTGCAGTTGATCAATGGGCGCGGTGCGATTTCAGGCGCGATCGTCCAGTGGATGCGCAGGATAGAAGACATGCCGGTAAGTCCTTCCCGTCGGGAAGTTCATCCGGTCGGCGATGTCGAGATGCCCGTGCGGGCGCGGCGTGGCGGGTGGCTG
>NZ_SRUX01000273.1:0-288 GCF_004791545.1 Mesorhizobium sp. M4B.F.Ca.ET.214.01.1.1 | reverse complement strand
GCCGAATTCACTCGAAGGTTGGCACACGAAATGGGAAGCCTCAAGGTCGGAGACGGTACACTGGACGGCATCGATGTCGGCCCGCTGGTCAATGCCAGCACGCGGGACAAGGTTGCTGGATTTGTCGCCGACGCCGTAGCCAAGGGTGCCAAGATCGAAATAGGCGGCGTTCTACCGACCGGCAAGGGATACTTTTATCCGCCAACCGTCCTATCGAACGTGCCTGAAGGTGCCGCCTGTGTACATGACGAGATTTTTGGCCCGGTTGCAGCAATCCAGACGTTCAGC
>NZ_SRUX01000272.1:0-288 GCF_004791545.1 Mesorhizobium sp. M4B.F.Ca.ET.214.01.1.1 | reverse complement strand
GCATCGCCACCAGCGCGATCATGACCTGGTTTCTGGTAAGTGCTGCGATACGGCCCATGCCGCCTCTCCTTCTTATTCGAGTGATCGTGTTTCGAGTGATTTCGTTGATCACCCAGTAACCACGTTTGGGTTAACCGGCATTCAAGAAACACGGTTAAAATTTGGTTTAGGCCGCCCGTCCGCAGCCGTTTGTCGTAAGCCACAGTTGGCGCGGACCCTAGGCGGAAATGCGGCCAAAACGCGACGAAGGCGTGGAAAAGGGGGAATGTAAGGGGAATTGAAGAGTTG
>NZ_SRUX01000271.1:0-288 GCF_004791545.1 Mesorhizobium sp. M4B.F.Ca.ET.214.01.1.1 | reverse complement strand
GCCGCGACGCCTATGGCTCCCCAATGGAGGCCCACGATGAAGGAGGCGACGGTCGTCAGCGACGAATAGATGCCCCAGTGGAACATCGTCTTCGTCTGGCCCTGGCAGCTGAATATCCACCCGGTGGTGCTCGATACGGACTGCATCAGCCCGGCGATGCCCAGCCAGGCAAAAATCGGCGCCACAGCCATCCAACGCTCGCCGAAAAGAAGCCTGACCACCTGCTCCGAAGTCAGTGTCAGCGTCGCAATGCCTGGCATGGTGATAACGGCCAGCAGCCAGTTTGTC
>NZ_SRUX01000270.1:0-288 GCF_004791545.1 Mesorhizobium sp. M4B.F.Ca.ET.214.01.1.1 | reverse complement strand
TTTTACCCCACGCTCAAAAGCCTGCTTGTAGGGGTTCGCTCCTTTGAATGACGGCAGGAAGGAGTGATGGATGTTGATGATGCGGCCGGACATCTTCTCGGACATCTCATTCGACAGCACCTGCATGTACCGGGCGAGCACCACCAGCTCCGCGCCGGTCTCCTCGACGATGCGCATCTGCTGCGTTTCGGCTTCCCTCTTATTCTGCTTCGTAACTTTGACGTAGTGGAACGGAATGTCATGGTTCACGACCAGCTTTTGGTAGTCCAGATGGTTCGAGATCACCGC
>NZ_SRUX01000269.1:0-289 GCF_004791545.1 Mesorhizobium sp. M4B.F.Ca.ET.214.01.1.1 | reverse complement strand
CTGGGTCATAGGGGGGGGCGTGGCTGATCGCATTCGCTGCCTGATCCCGTACTGCCGGCGCACCAAGCGCGCGCTGCCGGATCTCGTCACCGTCGATCGAGGCGGTTACGACGCCGGCGATACCGTCACGACCGACATCGCCGAGGAGTGGATTTGCCACGATCACTGGCGTGCCGTTCCGCCGGCGACGCGCCGACTGTTGGCCGCCGCCAGGCGGAAGGTCAAGCGCGTCAATACGCTGACCGCACTCCTAGTGTTCTCGCGCGTCTGGCGGCGCGCGAAGCGGCAG
>NZ_SRUX01000268.1:0-289 GCF_004791545.1 Mesorhizobium sp. M4B.F.Ca.ET.214.01.1.1 | reverse complement strand
CAACAAGGAGGTCACCGACATCCTGATCGACCTGATCCGCCGCGAGACCCACGGCTTTTCAATGAGCTTTGCCCACACGCTGGTCGGCGAACTGTCGACCAGCGTCGGCCTGATCAACAACCCGCAGCGCTCGGCGGGTTTCAAGGTGCTGAAGGCGCCTGACGTTCCCTCCGTGCTGGTCGAGCTTGGCTACCTCTCCAACAACAAGGACGAGGCGCAGCTGCTCAGCGCCGACTGGCGCGGCAAGGCGGCCCAGAGCATCACCAATGCCGTCGCCTTGTTCGCCGCT
>NZ_SRUX01000026.1:0-38014 GCF_004791545.1 Mesorhizobium sp. M4B.F.Ca.ET.214.01.1.1 | reverse complement strand
CTTCGAGGTTGTGAGAAATGGGCACGCTCTTGGCGATGCCTGGGTCGATCTCGATAGCCTGAGCGAAATGCGACGAGAGGCGCTCAAGGCTCTGCAAGACATAGCAGTCGACGAAATGGCCTCAAGCGATTTGGATGAATCCATGACCGTCTCGGTCCATGACGAAGCCGGGAGACCGGTCTATTCTGCTACCATCAGCGTGTCTCAGTCGGTTCCGGTTTCGCAGGAGCCCCACTAGGTCATCTGGAAATTAGATGGAGAGCCGTTTTTTGTTGGCTCTGATTTTCCTCCGATAGACGGCTGCGACCTTGCCCACCGATCCGGTAGCGAAGAGCGTGCCGGCAATCGCGGCCGCCTCGATTTTCTCAGTGATCATTTGCTTTGCTTCCCGCTCTGCCAATCTGCCTCCCCGGGCAATCCGCAATGTACGAAGCCAGATTACCTGATGAGCTTCCAGCGCCGACAAATAAAGTTCGAACCACGGATTGAACATTCGCACCTCCAGATCGCACAGGAGAACGGCGGCATCGAATGTCGGTTCCTAAGTGGGGAGCGCATTGCCGCACAGACGCGAATGCTGGCCACCACTGCCCGCACGGACCGGATACTTCGGCGCTGTAGGAGAGCGGCGGCGATGCAATGCGCTGGCGAGGCTCTTGGAACCTAATGCCCGACTTTGACTTATGTCGGCCATGAGCACCCGTGGGACTGAGTTTTTGTACAAATGGATAGTCGCCAACGTTCCTGAAACGGTGGGTGCCGATATCATCTCGGTCGCCGAGTTGACGCAAAAGCTGTTCGCCGACGCGAAGTCGGTAGGCATCAGAAGCACTGAGATTGAGGAAGACACCGGCAGCGTCTATGAGGTCATCCTCGACGCAATCGTTCATCACGACGCCAGTATTGCAGATTGATGAGATAGCAGAACGTGCCGCCCAACAAACGAACATACCGTCTACAGATCATGCTCAATGCCGAGGAACTGGCCGTGCTGGATGCTTGGCGGTTTGAGAGAAGAATGCCGACTCGATCTCAGGCGGTACGAGAATTGTTCCAGCGCGGCCTGAGGGTAGCAGATCATGATGCCGATCGAGCCGCGCGTTCGGCTGAGTACGGGGTTTTGAAACTGCCAGGTGAGAGGTGACGGCGCGCTTCCTGCAGGATTTTCGGGAGGAGCAGAAATAGCGGGGCGTACCTATATGAAAATCTACTTCGTCGAAGAGATGCGAGACGACGCTGTGGTGGCGACGCATTCTGTCGCGGCGTTAACGCCGTTCGAAGCTGCTGCGAAAGCCACCGGAAGAACGGGCACACTTCGCAATGGCGACTCCGAATGGGTTCGGGTCACTGACACGACCGAAAGGCCGCATCGGAGTCGTCACCGACCCACCGTATTTGAATACAAAGAGATCGGCCGCAGGGCCACCTAGCACAGCGGGTACGAAAGAACGCGCGCTGGCGGGCTTCCCCGTGGCGCGCTATATCGTGCCATCCAGTCAACTCGCGGCCGACGAGGTCTCCATTGCACTCGGCCACCCGGCCAGGAAGGAGCCTCTGATTGCCATGGCGCGCTTTGCCCACCTTGTCCTTCTCGCCTTCGCCCTGGGATTGTCGCCTGGAATTGCATTGGCTGGGGAGCCTTTCGTCCCGAGCTGGATCAAAAACGATCCCGCGGCCAAGAAGGTGGCCATCGAGATCGTTGCCGATTGGAACCAGATCGAGCGCTACCGCAGGGACAACATCCGGACCGACATTATCGACTTCAACGGCTACTGGGGCGGCAATCTCACGATCATCGTGCCTGAGCAATGGTCGGTGCAGATCGAATTCATCAACGGCTCCTCCAATTTCTGGCACGGCCTGATGCTGACCAGGGTCTATGCTCAGTCGGAGATGCCAGTGAAGTTGAAGGCTGAGGACGCGATCTGGGGAGCCTACACCACCCCGCTGGAGGGGATTAAAATCAATGAGCGGAGACAACTCAACTTTGTTGCGCAGCAGGCGGGGAACTATTTCCTCGCCTGTCCGAGACAAACGCACCTGATGGATGGCCACTGGATCGGCTTCGAGGTGAGAGGCAACCTCGAGCGGGCCGTGGCAATCGTCCATGAAGACAAGTTCCCGCAAGAGCAGCCCCCGGGACGTCCATAGGGCTACGGGAGCAAGGCTGCGTGCCATGGCGCCGCGAGATGGCCTCTGGGAAGAGTTCGTCCCGGAGCACGATGGACCGGCGTCCTCGCTGCAGAATTTCCGGGAAGAAAGCTAGTGAACCGGCAACCCTTTCAGGGGGCCCGCCTAAAGGCGTAACCCCATGCCCATTCGACTTAGTTTTGCGCCTTTCGTTCTTGGAACGTGCGGTGGGCGTTCGTAGGTTAGCGGTCTCTAAAGTGACTCACCGCGCCGGTGCCGTTGCACCGGATGAACGCCACTTCCTTCTCGGTGACTTCGCGCGCGGTTCAACGGCGGAACCTAACTCACGTGTTCAGCTTGTGCTGTTTATGACCACGCGCGGCATCAACTTCCTGGACAAATGGCTGGCAGAGCATCTGCCGAATGCGATCACCGACGATCCGGTGGCAGTCAGCGACCTGGCCGACGAATGCATAAGGGCGGCACTGCGCGAAGGCATTGCACCGTGGGAGATCGACGAGGAGGTCGGCAGCGTCTTCGAGGCGATCTTCGAAGCCATGCAGCACCGCGACGGCAGCTTGGCGGATTGAATCCGAGCCAGAAATCGGGGCCAACGTTCAGGTGTCAACTCCTACTGTGGTGGATCCCACCCCCTAGACTTGAAGTAAGCCGATAGTGACGTCGAGCCGGGTGCGCTGGCCGGCTCCCCTGTAGCGCGCTATCTCGGCCGGATGAGCAAAGGCTGGACGTTTCAATCCCTGATCGACGCGAAGATGACCGTGACGGCGTTTTGCCACTGGTCGCCCTGCAACCATAGCCAGAAGCTCGATCTCGCCCAGCTCCGGGACCGCTACGGCCCTGACTCGCCGGCAATGGCCGATGACCTCATTCCCAAGCTGAAATGCAACAGATGCGGCGGGACGGCCGTAGGGGTGATCTACACGCCCGACACAAGACCCAACGCCCACGGCAAGGCCAAGGGCGGCTAATCGCCCTATCTACGCGGGCGGCCCAGCGGTCTGGGGTGTGGGGCTTGGGGTTCGGCCGCCGGGCCTACCGGCAAACTCATAGGGGGACGTTTGTCGGCAACCACAATTATAGGCCGATATAGCGGGATATAGAATAGGTCTGCTGGGCGCTTTCAGAACCTGCCCAAGCCAGGGCGGCTCGAATAGCCACACGGACATGACGATGATGACAATCGCCATGGCCATGATGAAAAGCGCGATCTTCCGGGACCACTATCCATTCTTGGCTGCTGATAACAACCTTGGCCTCAAAGGCAATTCAAATAGACGTTAGGGCTGCCCGGCTGTCTATCGACCCTTTCGCAGCCTCACCGACCACGCTGCTATCCAGCTCACCTGTGCCTTCGAAGCGAGGTCCACCGGACTCGATATTTCACATCCACCGTTCGGCAACGGAAGGGCCAAGCGCAACCGCTAGGACGGCGAGCAGCCCGCTGACAGGCGCCAACTTATCGCTCGATTTGGCATGATAAGTCCCCCACAAACCCATGCTCCCAAGTTTTTAGGCCCAAGGCAACTGTCCGTCAGAATCCCACACGGACGGAATCCGAACGACCTGTGCATGGCCAAAGCCTGCCGGAGCTTTCTGGGGTGTTTGAGACACGACAGCGATGACCGACGCCCTCATCCCTTGCCGACAAGCCGGCACGTGGATGCGGAAACGGCGATCGAATTTTGCACCGCAGGCATCGTCGTAGCCTGCGAACTTGGGAGACGTCTATGTGCAACGCCGAAGACCGGGTACCGGAGCCACCTCGCTATGCGCAGATTAGTCAATGCAGACGCGCGGGCCAGGTGCGAAGCGACTACCGTTTGCGTGGAGCCCCTGTTGCCGGGGTCAGATCGGCGCTGGTCACCTTTTCTCCTGGCACCTAGGCTGTCTTGGCCAACACCGATGCGGTCTCTTCGATTGGTGTTTCTGGTCCGAAGAACGGCTTCGCCTCAATCGCTTGTTGCGCAACGGTGCGTCACGACTTTCTTCCCCTGCCGGCTGCGCCGCCATTCCTCGCGAGCAACAAAGTCGCTCCAGCGCCGTCCTCCGCTGCGCTTCGGCCCTCCGGTGCGCAAGCGATCGCCTTCGACCTTTCGACCACCATCGAGCCGCAATGGTGCGGAGCTCGAGACAGATAGATCAAGGAGAATTATCATGGCCACCATCGGCACCTTCAAGAAGTCCGGCAACAACGAGTTCACTGGCGAAATCGTCACTCTCAGCGTCCAGGCCCGCGGCGTGCGCATCGTTCCTGAAACCCGCGCCAATGGCGAGAACGCCCCCAGCCACCGGGTCTTCGTCGGCCGCGCAGAGATCGGCGCCGCCTGGTCCAAGCAGTCCAACGAGGGCCGGGACTATCTGGGCCTCAAGCTGGACGATCCGAGCTTCACCGCCCCGATCTTCGCCAACCTCTTCAATGACGAGGACGGTGAGGCCTACAGCCTGATCTGGTCCCGCCCGAGCCGCCGCGGCGCAGAATAAGGAGGTACACGCAGTCCCGCCCGGTTTATCCGGGCGGGGCCCCTTGCCGTCACACCGGAAGCGACATGGCGCGCAGCGGGTGGCGATGTCGACTTGGCATCGTGTGATGCCTGCAAAGCGGCCTCCGCAGCTGCCGTGACCTCTGTAAGAACTGTGATTTCCATCTCGCGGGTTGGGGAGTGAAAACCATGATCGAGCCGTTCGACGACGCCGCGCCCACGGGGGAAGTACTTACCGAATACGACCGCAGCCACATCAAGCTCTACATGCGCTTGTTTGACGCCGACGCCGACGGCGCCGATTGGCACGAGGTTGTCAGAATCCTCTTCGGGATTGACCCGAAAGAGGAGCCGCAGCGTGCCCGACAGGTTCATGACAGCCATCTGGCGCGGGCGCGCTGGATGACACGCACAGGCTACCGGCAACTTCTGCGTAACACCGACACCTAGCCAATATTGCCGCCTCGGTGATGCCGAAAAAGCATCACGCGATGTCCATCCAGGGTCTTCCGCCAATCCCAATCGCCCGGAATCGATGCAGGCACGACTTGCAGTTTGACGAGGACCCACACGATGAAGCCGAACACGTCGCGTTGGGGGGACGATAACAGCTACGACTTCTTCGACAGCTTGCCAATCGAAGGACTCGCCTGGGAATGCCTGCGCCGCTCAGATTCATATCAGCGGCTCTACCTGGCGCTCGTTCGTTCGGGAACTGAGACGAAACCGTTTCCAGCAGAAGTGCAGAGACGCTGGGGGTTGCGATTTCGCGGCCCGTCCCGACCTGTCCGCATTGACGCAAGTCGTTTTATGGTCACCTCTTGCCGATCCTGCCGTGCTGGCCCTCGCCCCGTCGCCGGACTTCCTGTCGTCCGACCCTTCCAGGGCGCTTGCGGGGGTCGGCCCTGGTCGCGACAGTCCGCAAGGTTCGCATGTCGTCCATGACAGCGGCATAGCAACACAACTTCTCCTCCTTCCCGGCGGTGACGAGAACCGTTCCCTTACAGCTTTGATACCGCTGGATTCTCAGACACTCGGACGGGTGGAGGCTCTCGTTCGTTTCTGGCGTGCCTACAACAGGCGGCCTGTTCCCCCCGATACGCGAATGACAATTCAACAGAGGCGCCGCCTGCGCCTGATGATGCGGGCCTCGGATGGCCGCGCCAATGGCGCCAGCTACCGTGAAATCGCGACCGCTTTCTACGGGACGGGGCGAGTTCTCGCCGCGCCGTGGAAAACCTCATCCCTGCGCGACACCGTGATCGGTCTCGTCAAGGGTGGAAGAGCCATGATCGCCGGCGGCTATCTGCAACTGCTGCGCCATCGCAAGCGCTCCTAGCGCTCCCGGGTGGGAATATTGCGCCCCCCAATCTTCCCCATCCTCTGCGAAGTCGCCTTTCCGCCACGGTGGTCGCTGTCCGCCGCTGAGCACCAGCGGTTCTCAAAACTCCACGGAGGCTCGTTACATGCGACCAGATCTAGCCGTTTTGCCGCCGCGCTTTCTGCGCACCAAGGAAGCTGCCGAGTTCCTCAGCCTGTCGTCCCGCACGCTGGAGAAACACCGCACCTACGGCACTGGCCCTGGCTATCGCAAACTTGGCGGCCGTGTCGTCTACGCCGTCGACGAGCTCCAGGCATGGGCTGAGCGCGGCGCAGTGACCTCGACTTCGGACCCACGCGGTTCCGTGCTTCCCGCCAAGCGGCATCCGCCGGCAGCTTTTGCGCCGACCGGTCGGTATGGGCGCTGACCTGTGCCCCGCGCCAAGGCGCGGTGAGTCACCACGCTGGCATCACCTCGGCGACGACATCTCGCCGCCTGCTTCCCCCGTGAAATCAGGAGACAGCCAATGGGCACTGTCGTTGACTTCCGTTCAGGCCGCTCGGGGCTCGGCGCGATTGACGATGATGGCTTGACCCACGTCGAACTAACGTGGGTTGAGAAGAAGATCGAATCCTGGATCCGCTTCGGTTCGGTCGCTAAGGAGAAGGTCCTCGACCGACACCGGCGCATTGTTTCGTTTCGTCCTGGCGCCGTCTTTGCCTTCGTTCGCTGGGCCGCGAATGACTTCGGCACGATCATTTCCCGTGTCGATATCGTGCGCGTCGTTGGCGAGGGCGAAGCCCACCAGACGCTGCCTTTCGTGCGACCCGGCGGCGACATCCTGCTCAAGTCCGAGGGCTGGCCCAAGGTGGAGCGGGTGTTGCAGACGATCGATGGCATCGAGCAACTCGGCATCGATCCGCAAGCGGTCTCAGCCGATCACTGGCGGCATGTCCACAACCGATTGACAGCCGGACAGGAGCCACGCGCCTATACGCTGGATCTTCACCGCGCCCATTTGCTCCGCCGGCGGGTTCAGCCATGACGCGGCCCGTAATTTTCCTTGCGACCGCGTTGGCGACCACGGCCATGCTCTTTCCCGCGTCCACCGCGACGTCGCCAAGGTTCATCTGGAATGCTTCAGCCAGCACGCCAATCGGCCTGTACCTGATCGACGGCGGCGTGCCGTTCTCGGCAACCGATCTCGTTGCCATAGAGGCACCCGAACCGCTCGCAACATTGCTTGCCGAGCGCGGCTATCTGCCGAAGGGCGTGCTGTTGCTCAAGCACGTCGTTGCAGTTTCTGGCCAGACCGTGTGTCGGAAAGGGCTCACCATTTCCGTGGATGGCACCGAAGTCGGCACGGCGCTCAAACGCGATCGCGCCGGTCGCGATCTGCCAGATTGGCAGGGCTGCCGGCCCATTCCCGTCGGCGCCGTCTTCCTGATGAACAGTCAAGTCCGTGACAGCTTCGACGGTCGTTACTTCGGCCTCCTCCCCATAGATCACATCGTCGGCCGCGCGGTTCCCCTGTGGACGGATGAGCAGGGCGACGGCCGCTTCCAATGGCGCGCGTCAGCGCGGTGAGCGCGCCACCGGCGGCACCTTCCGTGCCGTTGGATCGTCACCGCACCCATCAAGACAGGAGACAGGACATGCCACAGATCGGAGAGTTTATCCGCCATCAGACGGGGTATTCAGGTCGAATCCGCACGCTCAGCCTCAACCTCGAGATTGCGATCGTCGTGGCGGAAGCGAGCGATGCGGACAATGCGCCCGACTATCGTGTGCACGCTGGAGCAGAAGACGGCACCGCGATCGGCGCCGGTTGGAAACACTCGAGCGAAAAGGCCGGCGAGTTCGTAACGCTGCAGCTAGATGACCCGACTTTCGCGCAGCCGATCCGCGCCTATCTGTTCCAGAACGGTGACGACAACAACTCCTGGTCCTTGCAATGGTCGCGCCCGCGTGAGCGCGCAGAGAAGGACAGGTGATGTCCGCGCGCCGTCGGCCGACGGCCCAACCGGGAGCGCCCGCATCGCCTCGCACCTGCCGGCGCAGAACTGTTGGCGTGCTTGGCGGGCTCAGCATCCTATGCCTGGTTTCCGCGCATGCCCTGGCGCAGAGCCCGACAGTCGACTTGCCGTCGGCGCGCAAACTCTATGACGTCCACATCGCGGAAGCGGCGAGGCGCTTTCGCCTTCCGCCCGCGTGGATCCGCGCCGTTCTCATCGCCGAAAGCGCCGGCGACCAACGCGCCATATCGCGCAAGGGCGCCATGGGTCTGATGCAGATTGTGCCTGATACCTGGTTCGATCTGCGCGACAGGTACCGGCTGGGCCGCGATCCCTACGATCCGCACGACAACATCATCGCAGGCTCGGCCTATATCCGCGAACTGCTCGACCGCTACGGATCGCCCGGCTGGATCGCCGCCTACAACGCCGGTCCCGGACGCTACGAGGCCTCACTGCAAGGCAGGCGGCTGCCTCGCGAAACGCGCGCCTATGTCACCGTCGTTACATCCGCCATCGGCAATGACGGCGCAGGGGAAGCTGTTGGTCCGGCAGTCCCGACTCAACACAACTGGAAGCTGGCATCGCTCTTCGTTGTGCAGCCGGGCGACCGGGTAGGCGACCGTTCGCTGCAACTGAGGCGTTTCCGCGATGATGGTTCGGAGGCTGTGCCCAAGGCAAGAAGGGCTGACGCCGAACCTCGCTCAACCGGCGTGTTCGTGCCCAAAGCGAGTGAAAGGTCCGCGCAATGAGCCGCGTGAGCGCTTTTCGCGTCATCTCGTGCTCCGGCGCAGCAAGGCGTGCGGAGAGGGGAGAGGCAGGCAACACAACCGAGGGATGGCTAGATAAAAGCCCACACATTGTGTGCTGGCCGGTCGGTTGGTTTTTGGGGATTTTCAGGTGCCCTGCGCACATTGCGGTCATTCGGCGCAATGTGCGTCGAATCCCCAAGGCTTTGTATCGGCATCCTCTTTTCCACGTTGCAGGACAACGCCATGGCCGATGAGCGCGAGCTTCGCATCCGACCGGGGCGAATACGCTCCAACCGCGATCAGGCCGTGCGGCCGTTCATCGCCCAGGCCTTGGCGGCGGCGAAGAAAGCTGGTGGAAGCATCTCCCGCACCGGTCAAATCAGCCTGGGCAACCGATCGCGCTTCGGCCGGGGCCGGATCGCCAACATCCAGGCCAACCGCCTGCTGGCCGGTCGCTCGCGCGTCACGGTCATCAAGACCCGCGTCGTTCGTCACTCCGGGCGTGCCGTCCCGCTCACCGCACACCTTTCCTACCTGCAACGCGAGGGCGTGACCCGTGACGGGGAAAAGGCCCGCATGTTCGGCCCCGAAGCCGATGATGCCAGCGTCAAGGTGTTTGCCGAGCGCTGTGATGGCGACCGCCACCATTTCCGGTTCATCGTCTCGCCAGAGGATGCGCCGGAGATGTCCGACCTCAGATCCTTCACCCGCGACCTTATGCGGCATATGGAGAAGGATCTCGGCACGAAGCTCGATTGGGTCGCGGCGGACCATTGGAACACCGACAATCCCCATATCCACGTCATCCTGCGTGGACGCACAGGTGACGGGCAAGATCTCGTCATCTCACGCGACTACATCAAGGAAGGGATGCGCGCCCGAGCCGCCGATCTCGTTACCCAGGAACTCGGCCCTCGGTCGGATCTCGACATCCGCCGCAATCTGCAGCGGCTGATCGAAGCCGAACGCTGGACCCAGCTTGATCGTCAACTGCGCCGCGACATGTCGCGCACCGGCACCATCGATCTTACCCCAAGTGCCTATAGGCCGACCGACGAGTATCACGTGCAAAAGGTCGGCCGCCTGCGCAAGCTCCAGGCCCTTGGTCTTGCCGATCAAGTTGCCCAAGGTCAATGGGTGATTGACGACAGGGCCGAGACGACCCTGCGCGCGCTCGGCGAGCGTGGCGACATCATCAAACGAATGCACCGCGCCTTGACCGAGCGCGGGATCGAGCGCGGGTCGGGCGGTTATGTCTTGGCGGCCGAAAGCCTCGATACACCCATTGTCGGGCGGCTGCTCGATCGCGGTCTCGACGACGAGCTGAGCGGCACAGCCTACGCCGTCGTCGACGGTGTCGACGGACGCACGCACCACATCAGACTTGGCGATCTGGAGGCAACTGGGGACGGCCCGCCAGGGTCGATCGTCGAATTGCGCAGCTTCGAAGATGCGAGGGGCCGGCGCAGGGTTGCACTCGCCGTCCGCTCCGACCTCGGCCTGCATGAGCAGATCACGGCAGCTGGGGCGACCTGGCTAGACAGGCAAGCCATCGCTCGCAAGCCCGCCGCCTTGAGCGCAGGTGGCTTCGGCGCCGAGGTTCATGAAGCTTTGGAACAGCGTGCCGATCACCTCATCAGCGAAGGCCTTGCGAAGCGTTTGGGTGCGCGCGTTGTTTTCAACAGCAACCTGATCGAGACATTGCGCCGCCGAGAACTCGAACTGGTCGGTGCAAAGATCGCGGCCGAGTCCGGACAGCCGTTCAACCGTCCTGCCAGTGGAGCCTATGTCGCCGGCATCTATCGCCAGCGCTTGTCGCTTGCGTCTGGCCGCTTTGCCATGGTCGACGACGGCCTTGGCTTTCAACTCGTGCCCTGGACGCCCTCCCTCGAAAAACATCTCGGCCAGCATGTCTCCGGTGTCTCCCGGGATGGCGGAGGTGTCGACTGGAGCTTTGGCCGCAAGCGGGGGCTTGGCCTCTAAGGACACAAGAAGGGATGATGCCATGTCCGCCACCAAAATCCTCTGGGGCCAGATACTCACGGTCTTCCTGATCGTCCTGTTGACGATCTGGACAGCGACGCAATGGACCGCGTGGAGGCTGGGCTACCAGGCGCAACTCGGGCCGCCCTGGTTCGATCTGGCCGGCCTGCCCATCTACTATCCGCCTTCCTTGTTCTGGTGGTGGTACTTTTACGACGCCTACGCTCCGAATGTTTTCGTGGAAGGCGGACTGATCGCCGTGTCCGGAGGCTTCCTCTCGATCATTGTTGCGATCGGCATGTCGGTTTGGCGGGCGCGTGAAATCAAAAATGTCTTCACCTACGGTTCGGCTCGATGGGCCGGCAGGAGGGAAGTGGAGGCGGCTGGCCTGCTTGGCGCCGACGGCGTCGTGCTTGGACGCTACGATCTCCACTACCTGCGCCACGACGGACCCGAGCATGTTCTGTGCTTTGCTCCCACCCGTTCGGGGAAGGGTGTCGGCCTGGTGGTGCCTTCGCTGTTTGCCTGGCCGGGTTCCGCGATCGTCCACGACATCAAGGGTGAGAACTGGCAGCTCACCGCCGGTTTCCGCGCACTGCACGGTCGCGTGCTGCTCTTCGATCCCACCAATTCGAGATCCTCGGCCTACAATCCACTCCTCGAGGTCCGCCGCGGCGAATGGGAGGTTCGCGATGTCCAGAACATCGCCGACATTCTGGTCGATCCGGAAGGTAGCCTCGAGAAGCGCAACCATTGGGAAAAGACCAGTCACGCGTTGCTGGTCGGCGCGATCCTTCACGTCCTTTATGCCGAGAAGGACAAGACGCTCGCCGGCGTTGCCGCCTTCCTCTCCGATCCGAAGCGTCCGATCGAGTCGACGCTGGCGGCGATGATGCGAACCGCGCATCTCGGTGAACCCGGCCCGCATCCGGTCATCGCCAGTGCTGCGCGCGAACTGCTCAACAAATCCGACAACGAGCGCTCCGGCGTGCTATCCACCGCCATGTCCTTCCTCGGCCTCTATCGCGATCCCGTCGTCGCCGAGGTGACAAGGCGCTGCGACTGGCGGATCGCCGACATCGTCGGCGGCAAGCAACCGGCGACGCTCTACCTGGTCGTGCCGCCGTCCGACATCAATCGGACCAAGCCGCTCATACGGCTCATCCTCAACCAGATCGGACGTCGCCTGACCGAGGACCTGCATACCAGGACCAGCCGCCACCGGTTGCTGCTTATGCTGGATGAGTTTCCAGCGCTCGGCCGCCTCGACTTCTTCGAGAGCGCGCTGGCCTTCATGGCAGGCTATGGGCTGAAGAGCTTCCTGATTGCTCAGTCACTGAATCAGATCGAAAAGGCTTACGGCCCGAATAACTCCATCCTCGACAACTGTCATGTTCGCGTCAGCTTCGCGACCAACGACGAAAGAACCGCCAAGCGTGTCTCCGACGCGCTGGGCACAGCGACGGAGATGCGGGCAATGAAGAACTATGCTGGTCACCGGCTGTCGCCTTGGCTCGGGCATCTCATGGTGTCGAGGCAAGAGACCGCCCGCCAGTTGCTGACCCCTGGAGAGGTCATGCAGCTTCCACCGACCGACGAGATCGTGATGGTGGCGGGTGTGCCGCCGATCAGAGCCCAGAAGGCGCGTTACTATGAGGATATTCGCTTCAAGGAGCGCGTCCTGCCGCCACCTGAACTGGTGCCTCCAGAAGGAAGGCATCCCGATGATTGGAGCCACCTGCCGGTCCTGGCCGGCCAAGAGGCCGCCGCTCCCCCAGGCTCGCCGCGACAGGACGATGAAGATCCGACTGGATCAGAGCAGCGTCAACAGCCCGAACTCAATCGCGCGCCGCCAGCCGAGAAGACGGTCTCGACCGAGAACGAGTTCGAGATCGACCCGGTCGACGATGGCGACGATGATGCCGTCAGCAAT
The DNA here is from genome assembly GCF_004791545.1 of Mesorhizobium sp. M4B.F.Ca.ET.214.01.1.1. Taxonomy (NCBI): domain Bacteria; kingdom Pseudomonadati; phylum Pseudomonadota; class Alphaproteobacteria; order Hyphomicrobiales; family Phyllobacteriaceae; genus Mesorhizobium; species Mesorhizobium sp. M4B.F.Ca.ET.214.01.1.1. The sequence goes on along the minus strand of NZ_SRUX01000026.1, from coordinate 25,379 downwards.
CGACGCCTGGCCCGCCTCGTAGAGGGCGTGGCACGGCAGGTTTCCCTGGACCCCGATGATGGCATGGAGTTGTAGCCGCCATGACCGCTCGCCAGAAGAAAGTGCAGATCTCCGTCTATCTCGATCCGCCCCTCATGACGACGCTTCAGGACTATGCGGCGCGACGCGATCAATCCCAGTCCATGATAGCCGAAGCCGCGATCGCTTCGTTCCTGTCGCCCGATGCGGATGAGCGTCGCGAGGCCGCGATCACCAAGCGCCTCGACCAGGTCGACCGCCGCCTGGCCAGGCAGGAACGCGATAGCGGCATCGCGGTCGAGACCTTGGCCGTGTTCGTCCGCTTTTGGTTGGCGACTACGCCCGCCTTGCCGGAGCCAGCAGCACAGGCTGCGCGATCCAAGGCAGCGGAACGCTACGAGGCCTTTGTCACTGCCCTGGGCCGGCGGCTGGCGAAGGGGCCGAAGCTGCGGCAGGAGATTTCGGAGGATGTCGATCCGAAAGAATCCGGCGGGGTTTAGGCGCATCACTTTGCGTTGTCGGCGGGTGTCCAGCTAATGACAGATGTGTTTACATTTTTTCCATAATGCGGCGATAATCGCCGCAAATTCCAATTGTTGTAAACCAATGGCGATCATGATAGTTTATAAAAATGGAAAATTGCGGCGATCATCGCCGCGTATGCGGAAATCTACAAACCCATGCCAACGAATGCTGATCGCCGAGCGCTGCTTCAAACCCTGCTACCCGAGGGGCTTCCGGTAACGAAGCAATGGCTAAAGAAGCAGAGCCCGCAATTTGATCGTCATGCAGTGGATAATCTGCTCAAAAGCAACCAGCTCAGATCGCTGGCGCCGGGCGTCTATGTGCGGCCCGGCACTCATTTGACCTGGCAAGGCGTGGTGGCCGCCTTGGAGAGCATATTCGGCAGGGATCTTAGTGTCGGCGGGCTGACCGCGCTCGAGCTGCAGGGATTTGCGCATTACCTGCCGCTGTCGCGCCAAAGGACAGTGCATCTTTACAGTAAGGCCGCTTTGCCGGCCTGGCTGAACCATGCGATACCGACCGTAAAATTCATACGCCACAACGGCCTTCCCTCGCTTTTGGGATTCGGGCTCGTCCACCGCGAATATGATCCGGTCGAGCGCACGCTTGTAGATGTGCAAGCTCCGGGCCGGCAGCAGGATTTTTGGTCTGTCACCTTATCATCGCCCGAAAGGGCCTATCTGGAGGTGCTGATGGATGTTCCGGAGACGGTCTCGTTCGAGCACGCCAATCAACTGCTTCAGGGGATGACGACGCTTTCGCCACGGCGCATGGAGCAGCTTTTACGCAAGTGCACCAGCGTCAAGGTTCGCCGCCTGTTCTACTGGATGGCCGAGCGCAATAATTATGCATGGTTCAAGAAGCTGCCCGCTCCCAAAGCGCTCGATGCGCTCGGCCTTGGTAGCGGCAACAGGGTTCTGGCCAAGGACGGCAGACTCGATTCAAAATATCGCATAACCATCCCGGAGGAGATGTGGACAGCACCAGCCCTTACTACGGACAAGTCCGCCTCCTGACCCGCATCCTGCCACTGGTGGCAGTCGAGAAATCGTTTGCGCTGAAAGGCGGCACCGCCATCAATCTCTTTGTCCGCGACCTGCCGCGCCTCTCCGTCGACATCGACCTTGTCTATCTGCCGATGGATGATCGCGACACGGCATTGAAAAACGTGGCGGAGGCGCTTGCCCGCATCGCGGACGCCATCAGCGCCGCGATGCCCGGAACCGAAATCATTCGCTCCTTCGAGCATCAGGCCGATGCGTTGCGCCTCTTCATTTCGTAGGGCGCCGACCGAATCAAGATCGAGCTCTCCCCGGTGCTACGCGGGTCCGTGCTTCCAGAGGAATTGCGCGAAGTATCGCCGGCGGTCGAAGAGCAGTTCGGCTATGTCGAAATGCAACTGCTGTCTTTTCCGGACCTGTATGCCGGAAAAATCTGTGCCGCACTCGACCGGCAGCATCCGCGGGATCTTTTTGACGTCAAGCTGCTCGTTGAGAGCGAGGGCCTCACCGAGGATCTGGTCAGGACCTTTCTGGTTTACCTCATCAGCCACAACCGGACGATGGCAGAACTGTTGCAACCCACCCGCAAGAACATAGCCGGCATCTACGAAGGGGAATTCGTCCGTATGTCCCAGGTCGAAGTCAGCCTCGACGAACTCCTCACCGTTCGCGAACGACTGGTCAGCGACCTCAACAGGGCTTTGACCGACAATCAGCGCAAATTTCTTCTATCGTTCAAAGCCAGTCGACCGGATTGGAGCCTGCTCGATGTCGTGGGCGCCGACAGGCTTCCCGCGGTCCGCTGGAAGCTGCACAATCTGGAACGCATGCCGCGAGCGAGGCAGCGTGCGGCGTATGACAATCTGGAGCGCGTGCTCGGCCTCGGTTCCAGTTGAAGTCGAGCAAGATTTGCCGCTCGACGCATTCCCTAGCGACGGCAACCAAGGCCATCCTCGAGGTCGGAGGGCCGCGGTTCGGTTCAACACCGAGGCTCATCATTGCAGCCGTTCTTCTGTTATCTGCACGCGCACTATACGCACTCGCGCATAGATCGGCTTTATACGCGATTGCGTATAAATGGCGGTTATGCGCTATCGCTGATGAATCTAGCGACGGATGCGCAATCCCCGCGTCGGTCTCCTCTCCTTAAGATCGGCAATAACAGGCGCGGCTCGCGGCGACGTGAGTTGTGGGGAGCCCGGTTCACCGATCCGACCCCGATCGCTCTCCGATCAACGAGAAAAGGCAGCCGCACCGCCGCTCTCCTGTAATTACACGCCACGCTACTACGCCTCGATATACTTGTTGAACCGAACCGATATCCGGTTCTCTTAGTCATCCCCGAGCGGGGACCATCCGAGTTGTCCCCAACGGAAAGACGGGGACGAGATGACGGTTTCGCAAAACAATAGCGAAGGACGCGCCCGCAGCTCGCGCATGCTGCGCACGGCGCTCGGAGCCGAAATAGCACGGCTGCTGGACGATCCCGTGGTCGTCGAAGTCATGCTGAATCCCGACGGCCGGATTTGGGTGGACCGCCTCACCGAAGGTCTGGCCGAGACGGGGAAGGTGCTGTCTGCCGCCGATGGCGAGCGCATCGTGCGCCTGGTGGCTCATCACGTCGGCGCGGAAGTGCATCCGTGCTCTCCACGGGTCTCTGCCGAATTGCCCGAAACCGGGGAACGGTTCGAAGGACTGCTGCCGCCGGTCGTCGCCGCGCCGGCCTTTGCCATCCGCAAGCCAGCTGTCGCGATCTTCACACTCGAAGACTACGTGGCGGCTGGTATCATGACAGACGGTCAGGCGGCGACGTTGCGCGCTGCCGTCGCTGCCCGCGCAAACATCCTCGTCGCCGGCGGCACGTCCACGGGCAAGACGACGCTCACCAACGCCTTGCTCGCCGAAGTGGCGAAAGGGGCCGATCGCGTCGTCATCATCGAGGACACGCGCGAACTCCAGTGCGCGGCGCCCAACCTTGTCGCCATGCGCACAAAAGATGGTGTCGCCAACCTCTCCGACCTCGTCCGATCCTCAATGCGCCTGCGACCCGACCGCATCCCGATCGGTGAGGTGCGCGGCGCCGAGGCCCTCGACCTGCTGAAGGCATGGGGCACCGGGCACCCCGGCGGCATCGGCACCATCCATGCCGGCTCCGGGATCGGGGCGCTGCGCCGTCTCGAGCAACTCATCCAGGAAGCCGTCGTCACGGTGCCGCGCGCGCTGATCGCCGAAACCATTGACCTTGTCGCCGTCCTGTCGGGACGCGGTCCCGCACGGCGACTGACCGAACTCGCACGCATCGATGGCCTTGGACCCGACGGCGACTATCGCACCTCCCAAGCCACCCCGAACAACACAGGAGACAAATCATGATCCACAATCTTTCCCGTGAGCACCTGGCTACGGCGGCGACAACCCTCGTCATCTCTCTCATGGTGGCCCCGGCCGCCAATGCCGCCGGCTCCTCGATGCCGTGGGAGCAACCACTCGAAAAAATCCTTCAGTCGATCGAAGGGCCGGTCTCCAAGATCATTGCCGTCATCATCATCATCGTCACCGGCCTGACGCTTGCCTTTGGCGATACGTCCGGCGGCTTCAGGCGGCTGATCCAGATCGTCTTTGGCCTGTCGATCGCCTTCGCGGCGTCGAGCTTCTTTTTGTCGTTCTTCTCGTTTGGCGGCGGAGCGTTGATCTGATGGCAACCGCTTTCGAACAGCTCGACGCAGTGCCCGGTTTCACCGTCGCCGTTCATAGGGCGCTGACCGAGCACATACTGCTTGGCGGCGCACCCCGCTCCATCGCGATCCTGAACGGCACACTGGCAGGCGCGGTTGGCCTTGGCCTGCGCCTCTGGCTGGCCGGTCTCGTCATCTGGGCGCTTGGGCATTTCATGGCGGTGTGGGCCGCCAAGGGCGATCCGCTGTTCGTGGAAGTTGGCCGCCGGCATCTGCGCCTCCCAACTCACCTGTCCGTTTAAGGGCGCGATCATGATCAACCTTGCCGAATATCGCCGCAGCGCCAGCCGCCTTGCCGACTACCTGCCATGGGTTGCGCTCGTCGCGCCTGGCGTGGTGCTGAACAAGGATGGCAGCTTTCAGCGAACCGCCAAATTCCGCGGGCCGGATCTCGAATCCGCCGTCGCGGCCGAACTGGTCGCGGCGGCCTCGCGCATCAACAATGCCGTCCGTCGCCTCGGTTCGGGTTGGAGCCTCTTCGTCGAGGCGCAGCGGCACGCCGCCGCGACCTATCCCGAAAGCGAGTTTCCCGATCCCGCCTCTCGCCTGGTCGACGCCGAGCGCAAGGCCGAGTTCGAAGAGGAGGAGGTTCATTTCGTATCGAGCTACTTCCTTACCTTTCTCTATCTGCCGCCGGCCGAGGAAGCAGCCCGCGCCGAGACGTGGCTCTACGAGGGGCGCGATCAGTCCAGGATAGATGCCGACGAAATCATGCGCGCCTTTGTCGACCGCACCGAGCGCGTGCTCACCCTGCTCGACGGCTTCATGCCGGAATGCCGCTGGCTCGATGACAGCGAGACGCTGACCTACTTGCATTCGACGATCTCGACCAAGCGCCATCGCGTGCGCGTCCCGGAGACACCCATCTATCTCGATGCGCTGCTGGCCGACCTGCCACTGACCGGTGGGCTTGAACCGTGCCTTGGCGACCAGCATCTTCGCGTGCTCACCATCGTCGGCTTTCCGACCGCGACCACGCCGGGTCTGCTCGATGACCTCAACCGGCTCGCCTTTCCCTATCGCTGGTCGACGCGTGCGATCCTGCTCGACAAGACTGATGCCGCCAAGTTGCTGACCAAGATACGGCGGCAATGGTTTGCCAAGCGCAAGTCGATTGCGGCGATCCTGAAGGAGGTCATGACCAACGAGGCCTCCGTCCTCGTGGACACCGACGCCGCCAACAAGTCCGCCGACGCCGACATGGCCTTGCAGGAACTCGGGGCAGACGTGGCGGGCATGGCCTACGTCACCGCGACCGTCACGGTCTGGGACGCCGATCCACGCGTGTCGCAGGAGAAACTTCGTCTCGTCGAGAAGGTCATCCAGGGACGCGACTTCACCGCCATGGTCGAAACCATCAATGCCGTGGATGCCTGGCTCGGCTCATTGCCAGGCCATGCCTACGCCAATGTCCGCCAGCCGCCCATCTCGACACTCAATCTCGCCCACATGATTCCCCTCTCTGCCGTGTGGGCGGGGCCGGAACGGGACGAGCACTTCGGTGCGCCCCCCTTGCTCTATGGCAAGACCGAGGGCTCGACCCCGTTCCGGTTGTCCCTGCATGTCGGCGACGTGGGGCACACGCTTGTCGTAGGCCCCACCGGCGCCGGCAAGTCGGTGCTGCTGGCGCTGATGGCCTTGCAGTTTCGCCGCTATGCGCGGGCCCAAATCTTTGCCTTCGACTTCGGCGGTTCGATCCGCGCCGCGACACTTGCCATGGCGGGCGACTGGCACGATTTCGGGGGCGAACTCACCGTAGGCACGAAACCGTCGGTCTCCCTCCAGCCACTAGCCCGCATACACGAGACCTACGAGCGTGCCTGGGCCGCCGACTGGGTGGTGGCGATCCTGGCGCGCGAAGGCATCGCTATTACCCCGGATGCCAAGGAACACATCTGGGCGGCCCTGACGTCGCTCGCCTCGGCGCCAGTCGAGGAACGCACCATCACCGGCCTCAGCGTGCTTTTGCAGGTGAACGACCTGAAGCAAGCCCTTCGCTCCTACTGCATCGGCGGTCCATACGGCCGGCTGCTCGATGCCGAGGCGGAACATCTTGGCGCGGCGTCAGTCCAGGCGTTCGAAATCGAGGGTCTCGTTGGCACCGGAGCCGCGCCGGCGGTTCTCTCCTACCTCTTCCATCGCATCGGTGACCGGCTTGATGGGCGGCCGACATTGCTGATAATCGACGAGGGCTGGCTCGCCCTTGACGACCAAGGTTTCGCCGGCCAGTTGCGCGAGTGGTTGAAGACGCTGCGCAAGAAGAACGCCAGCGTCATCTTCGCTACGCAGTCGCTCTCCGACATCGACAATTCGGGTATCGCGCCTGCGATCATCGAGAGCTGCCCGACCCGGTTGCTCTTGCCGAACGAGCGCGCGATCGAGCCGCAGATCACGGCGATCTATCGCCGCTTCGGCCTCAACGATCGCCAGATAGAAATCCTGGCGCGCGCGACGCCGAAACGCGACTACTACTGCCAGTCCCGGCGTGGCAACCGCCTCTTCGAACTCGGCTTGTCCGAAATTGGGCTGGCGCTCTGCGCCGCATCCTCAAGAACCGATCAGGCCTTGATCGCCAGCATCGCCGCCGAACACGGGCGTTACGGCTTCCTTGCAGCCTGGCTGCGCGCCCGAAACGTCGGCTGGGCCGCTGACCTCATTCCCGATCTCTCCACCTCCTCACTGCAAGCTAAAAAGGAGTTCCAATCATGACTAGCCATAGAAACTGCTCTCGCGCTGTGTTGCTGGCCGCCACCTTGCTCACCGCACCGGTTGCGGCCTCGCTGATGGTGACTGCGCCGGCGCAGGCATTCATCGTCTTTGATCCGTCCAACTATTCGCAAAATGTGCTGACGGCGGCGCGATCGCTTCAGCAGATCACCAACCAGATCACATCACTGCAGAACCAGGCCCAGATGCTGATCAACCAGGCGCGCAATCTCGCGAGCCTGCCCTTCTCCTCGCTGCAGCAGTTGCAGCAATCGGTGCAGCGCACGCAGCAGCTCCTCAACCAGGCGCAGAACGTCGCCTTCGACGTCCAGCAGATCGACAAGGCGTTCCAGCAGCAATATGGCAGCGTCTCTCTCTCAGCCTCCGACCAGCAACTCGTCACCGATGCGCGCTCGCGCTGGCAAAACACCGTTGGCGGCCTGCAGGACGCCATGCGCGTGCAGGCCGGCGTCGTTGGAAACATCGACACCAATCGCACGCAGATGTCGGGGCTTGTCGGCGCCAGTCAATCAGCGACCGGCGCGCTGCAGGCGACGCAGGCCGGCAACCAGCTCCTCGCGCTGCAGGCGCAACAGCTCGCTGACCTCACCGCCGTTGTCGCCGCCAACGGTCGCGCCCAGGCGTTGACCGAAGCCGAACGTGCCGCCGCCGCCGACCAGGGCCGAGAGCAGCGCCGTCGCTTCCTCACCCCCGGCTCCGGCTACCAGGCCGGCAATGCCACGATGTTCAATCGCTGAGGGTTCCGACCGTGGATAGCAAGTCACTTGCCCGCGTCGTCGCCGTCATCTTTGTCGCGGTCGCCGTTACGGCGACCGCGCTCGTGATGACCCGGAAGGAGGAAAGGCCGCACGATGCCGCTACTCAGTTGCCTGCCGCTTTGGTGCCGAACCCGCCCCGCGAGGGTCTGCGCCGCTGCCAGATATTGGGTGAGGTTGCATTGCGCGACAGCGGTTGTTTGCGCCTGTGGGCCGAACAGCGCGACCGGTTCCTCAGGGTTAAAGCGCCATTTGCGACCTCCGCTTCCGGGCCGGTCGGCGCGCCGCCGAAAGATGCGACCTCGCCGGGGACGCGATAGGCATGGGCAACACCGGCGTCATCGACCAATTCCTCGCCACCTTCACTCGCTACATAGACAGCGGCTTTGGCCTGCTCGGCGGCGAAGTCGCCTTTGTCGCCACCACGCTGATCGTCATTGACGTGACGCTTGCCGCCCTCTTCTGGAGCTGGGGCGCCGATGACGACATTCTCGCGCGGCTCGTCAAGAAGACGCTGTTCGTTGGCGTCTTCGCCTACCTGATTTCCAACTGGAACAGCCTTGCCCAAATCGTCTTCGAAAGCTTTTCCGGGCTCGGGCTAAAGGCGAGCGGCACGGGCTTTTCAGTCCAGGACCTGCTTCGTCCAGGCAAGGTCGCGCAAACCGGCCTCGATGCGGGACGACCTCTGCTTGAGGCGATCTCGGGGTTGATGGGCTACGTGTCCTTCTTCGAGAACTTCATCCAGATCGCCTGCCTGCTCTTCGCCTGGGCGCTCGTCCTGCTCGCCTTCTTCATCCTGGCCGTGCAGCTCTTCGTCACCCTGATCGAGTTCAAGCTGTCGACGCTGGCAGGCTTCGTTCTCATCCCCTTCGGCCTCTTCGGCAAGACGGCCTTCATGGCCGAACGCGTGCTTGGCAACGTCATCTCATCGGGCATCAAGGTGCTTGTGCTTGCCGTCGTCATCGGCATCGGCTCGACGCTGTTTGGCGAGTTCACCCAGGGCTTCGGCGGCGAGAACCCGACAATCGACCAGGCGATGGCGATCGTGCTGGCGGCGCTGTCACTGCTTGGGCTCGGTATCTTCGGTCCCGGCATTGCTAACGGTCTTGTCTCCGGCGGATCGCAGCTTGGGGCGGGAGCGGCCGTTGGAACAGGTCTCGCGGCAGGCGGCATGGCGCTCGTCGCCGGCGGCACTGCTGGTGTCGCGATGCGAGGCGGAAGCGCGGCTTTGTCTGCAGCGCCATTGGCGGCACGGCACGGCTCATCTCTCGCAGGCGGTGCGTCTGCCGCCTATACTCTTGGTTCCGCCGGCCAGACTGGCGCCGCGGGCATCGCCTCCGGGATGGGCGGCGTTGCAGGCGCTGCTGTGTCCGCTGCTGCCTCGCCTCTCAAGCGCGCCGCCGCGCGCGCCAGCCAATCGATGAAGTCGAGCTTCGCTTCCGGGGTCAATTCGGCCGTCGAGGCCACCGGTGGGTCATCGACCCAGGGGACTGTCGGAGGCGGGGCCGGTGCAGCCAACGATCCGTCATTCGGCCGCGACGGCCAGGCGGGCAGCGTGGCCAGGAGTCCGCCGGACTGGGCCAAACGCATGCAGCGATCGCAGCGCCTCTCTCATGGCGTCCAGGTCACAGCGCACGCCGTGCGTGCCGGCGAAGCCCACGGCAGCGGCACATCGATTTCTCTCTCCGAAGGCAAATGACCAATGAACATCTTTCGACGACCCGCCGTCCACTACGGCAAATCAGCTCAACCGGAGACGCCTTATCAGAAGGCGTCGCAGATCTGGGACGAGCGCATCGGTTCCGCCCGCGTGCAAGCCAGGAACTGGCGGTACATGGCCTTCGGGTCGCTGATCCTCTCGGCTGGCCTCGCCTGCTCGGTCGTGTGGATGGCAGCGCGGGGATCGGCAGTGCCGTGGGTGGTCCAGGTCGATGCGCTCGGACAGGCGCAGACGGTCGCGCCGGCGACTGCCGACTACAAGCCGACCGACCCGCAAATCGCCTGGCACCTCGCCCGCTTCGTCGAGCAGGTCCGATCGATCCCGGCCGATCCGATCATCGTGCGCCAGGATTGGCTGCGCGCCTACGAGTGGACGACCGACCAGGGTGCGGCGGCTCTCAATGATTATGCCCGCGCAAACGATCCCTTTTCCAAAGTCGGCAAGCAGCAGGTGGCGGTCGAGGTCTCTTCGGTCATCCGTGCCTCCACGGATTCCTTTCGCGTCGCCTGGACCGAGCGTCGTTACGAAAGCGGTCAGTTGTCCACCACGGAGCACTGGACCGCGATCCTCACGATCGTGGTCCAGCCGCCGCATGACACCGAACGGCTTCGCGTGAACCCGCTCGGCATCTACGTCAACGCCATCAACTGGTCGCGGGAGATGAGCCAATGAGCCTTGCGCTGCGCGCCGTCGCATTTCCAGCTTTTCGTGGATCCGTACTCGCCTCGGCCCTCCTTTCGGGGTTGGTACTCACCAGCTGTGCCAAGCTCCAGAAACCGCCACAGATTGGCTATGATTCCTACGTGCCGCCGCTGCCACCCGCCCCGGCAGGACCCGCCGAACAGAAACCCAAACCGCCACACATTCCGCCGGGCTGGACGCCAACGATGGGAGGGACGGCTGGCGATACGCCGACTGCGCGCGTCGAGAACGCCAACGCGGCCGCGCGCGTCCAGCCGCGACGCGAGGGATACTACAACGCCATCCAGATATATCCCTGGAGCGAAGGGGCTCTCTACCAGGTCTATGCCGCACCCGGGCAGATAACAGACATCGCTCTTGAGCCCGGCGAGAACCTGACAGGAGGCGGACCGATTGCGGCGGGAGACACCGCGCGCTGGATCATCGGCGATACCGAGAGCGGTTCAGGCGTGACCCGGCGCGTCCATGTGCTGGTGAAGCCCTCGCGCGCCGACATCACCACCAATCTCGTCGTCACCACCGACCGGCGAAGCTACATGATCGAACTGCGGGCAGGCGAAAAGCCTTACATGCCGGCCGTGGCATGGGCCTACCCGGCGCAGCCAACCGATCGGCGGCAGGTTGTTCCTGCCACGCCGATGATCCCGGACACCGTCCAGCGCAACTACCGCTATGGTCTGACAGGTGACACGCCGCCGTGGAAGCCCGTCACCGTCTATGACGACGGCAGGCGCGTCTACGTCGAGTTCCCGCGCGGGATCGTACAGGGCGAGATGCCGCCGATCTTCGTCATCGGCCCGGACGGCGAAGCCCAGATCGTCAACAGTCGGGTCTTCCAAAACATTCTGATTGTCGACCGTCTCTTCGGCGCGGCCGAACTGCGTCTCGGCAGCGGCAACCGACAACAGACCGTGAGGATCGTCCGAACCGACGGGATCAAGAACGATCGATTGCCTTGGATGCCGACCTCGAATTCAGCGTCGAAAGTCACCAATCCACCGAGGCAAAGGGGAGGGGAGCAGCCATGAACGAGAACGAAACGGCGGCCGCTCCCATGCGGCTTCGCGCCGAGCCGCCGCGAGTGACCCGGCTGTCGCGCAAGGTGCTCGCCGGCGTCGCCTTCATCACATCGCTCGGCATTGGCGGCGCACTGATATACGCCCTGCAGACGCGCGAGACAGACCCCCAAGGCGAGGAACTCTTCTCGACTTCCAACCGGCAACCGGCTGATGGGCTGGCCAACCTGCCACGCGACTATACCGGCCCAATCCTTGGGCCGCCGTTGCCCGGAGATCTCGGCCGCCCGATCCTCGACGCCCAGAACAAGGGGCAGCCCGTTGTCACGCCGGCTATCGCGACGCCCACTGTCGACGAGGCCGAACAACGACGGCGAGCGGAAGAAGAGGCGGCACGAACATCGCAGGTCTTCTTCCAGACCGGGGCTGCCGCCGACGCAACGACGGAACATCAGACAAATGTCGCCACGCAGGATCTCGCCGGTCTGGCTCCTGCCGGACAAACGCAGCAGGACCGCCAGCTTGCCTTCCTGAATGCAGCCGCCGACCGCAACACCGTCGCGCCCGAACGCGTCGTGCCACCGGCTTCACCTTATGTGCTTCAGGCAGGAGCCGTGATCCCGGCTGCCCTCGTAACCGGTATCCGTTCGGACCTGCCCGGTCAAATCACCGCCCAGGTGACGCAGAACGTTTACGACAGCCCGACAGGGCGCTCGCTTCTGATCCCCCAAGGCACCAGAGTGATCGGCCAATACGACAGCGGCGTGGGGTTCGGGCAAAAACGTGTGCTGCTTGTCTGGAACAGGCTGATTTTCCCGGACGGCCGTTCGATTGTTCTGGAGCGCCAGCCTGGCGCGGACGGGCAGGGCTATGCAGGCCTCGAGGATGGCGTCGACTATCACTGGGGTGAGTTGTTCAAGGCGGCAGCACTTTCCACCATCCTCAGCGTCGGGGCGGAGGCTGGCTCGTCTGGCCAGGAGAGCGATATCGTGCGCGCCTTGCGCAGCGGCGCTTCCGACAGCGTCAGCCAGGTTGGCCAGCAGATCGTCCAGCGCCAGCTCCAGATAGCGCCGACGCTCGACATTCGCCCGGGTTTTCCCGTGCGCGTTCTCGTCACCCGCGATCTCGTGCTCGAACCTTACGGAGGCTGAAATGGCCAAGCTGAAACTCGGGCCCATCGCCGAGGACAAACCTGTCAAAGTCACGATCGAGCTTCCGGCGCCGCTGCATCGCGACCTGACTCGTTATGCCGAAATTCTCGGACGCGAAGCGGGGCAATCCTCCACCGATCCCCTGCGCTTGATCGTGCCCATGCTCGAGCGTTTCATCGCGACGGATCGCGGTTTCGCAAAGGCAAAGCATGAGCGGAAGGGTTAGTCCGGAGCCGTTAGGAGGAACGGTCAGCACCGCGGGCAGCGGCTTGTATCGGGAGAACAACAGGTCCACTTTGCGCCGCCGGAAAGGCCGACAGGATTGCCTCGAGAGCGACCTCCAACACGTTGGAGAAGACCCTGCCTTTTTGCCAGACCGCAACGTAGTGATAGAGGGCCGAGGGCTCCACCGGCTTTGCCTCCAGCTCGAACGCCGTATATTCGCGGGCGATGATTTCGTTGGTGATGGAAACGCCGAGACCGGCCGAGACGAAGCCGACCTCGTAACCATTGCAATCGTATTCCACCAGTATGTCCGGCTCGATCCCGGCGAAGCGCAGCGCGTTGAAGTTCATTTGATGCGACGCAAACTGAGGGTCGATGTCGACGATCTGTTCCCCCTCCAGGTCGTGTGCCTCGACACATGATTTTTTCGAGAAACGGTGCTTGGGGTGGAAGATGCACACGTTGCGTGCCGACCCGATTGGCGCCCATTCAAACAGCCGGGGATCCAAGGGCAACCTCGAGATTCCAAGATCTGCCCGCCCCGACAGGATATGCTCACCCACCTGCTCGTAGTTTCCCGAAATTGACCGGACACTTGAGGCCGTCTTCGATCGGATAGTCGCTACGACCTTCGGCAACGTCACGAAACCGAAAACGGCGGGTGCGGCAATTGCGATCCGCTGCTTCTCGTCGTTCTTGATCGGGAAGATCGACGCTTCCAGGCGGTCCATGGAAGTCAGGGCCAATTCCACATTGCGCAGGAGCTCCCAGGCTTTCCTCGACGGAATGATGCGGTTGGTCGATCTTTCAAAGAGTGCGATGCCGAGGGCGGCCTCGAGCTGCTTCACGTGCTGGCTGACCGCAGGTTGGCTTATCCCGAGCGCAGCAGCTGCCTGTCTTGTCGATCCGGTCCGCAACACCTGACGAAAGACCTGCAGTTGTCGGAGCTTCAAGCCGCTTTGCAGCAACTCCATTTTGCGCCCTTTTTCTCGAAAACGCCCAGCCACTGTCAATTGACTTGGCGGACCGAGCTGAGAATTGGTTCGGGGCCGAGCTCCTTAAAACTCAAGTCGCCAGCTCCGAATCCATCACCATATAGTCACTATAGTGACTGGTAAAGAGGAGGGTTTGCTTGTGCCTATGCGCGCATGCGCCTTACGGAGATTTTTGGAGCAAACGTTCGTAGAGTCCGGAAGGCGCGCGGCATGACCCTTGAAACCCTGGCAACGGAGGCTGGCCTTGCGTACAGCTACATGGGCGGCATAGAGCGAGGGCAAAAGAACCCTTCCCTCAACGTGGCGGAGAAGATCGCAAAGGTGCTTGAGAGCGATCCGGCCACGCTATTTTGCGCGCCCCCCAAGGCGAAGTAGTCGAACGCGGACTCGGCTAGCGACGTGAGCTCTCATGCCATCGTGAGGATTCTTGCCCTGCGGCACCAATGCAGCTCGTGCAAATGTGCTGGGCGGCGCCGACTGTGGGCATCGCCAGACGTGTCGGGAATTTAATCTCTCAACCTGCACGGTCTTGGCTTGGCCAGACGAGTAGCAGTAACTCGCTTTCAGATTGTTTGGAGGATAGCGTATATAATCTGCCGTTATAGCAAAAATTCTGAAAGTTATAGATTGAATGAACACGCAATGTCGGTAATTTAAAGGAAATCCTGAGAATATATTGCAGGATACTCCTAAGTAGATTTCGCAATATCAGGTCAAAAGCCGCAGATGTGTCGTGGAAAGACGCGGCATATATTGCGAGATTGCGAACCGATGGATGAGTCTCATGGGCGGTTTTGCTGCTCAATTCGCTGCCGCCTTCATGGTTACCGTCGGCCTTGCTCTTGTTAGTGGGTTCCTCGGCACCGTATTCGGCCTGCTGTTGGCCATCTCGAAGGGCACGCCTGCAGCCCGTTTCAGAAGTGTCGTGACGGCTTACACGACCGTGGTTCGCGGTGTTCCAGAGCTCCTCATAATCCTTCTCATCTATTTCGGTGGAACCACCTTCGCCAGCAAACTTGCCGGCAGGTATGTGGAGGTGAACGCTTTCACCGCAGGGGTCATCGCGCTGACCGTTGTCTTCAGCGGCTATGCGACCGAGGCTTTCCGCGGTGCAATCGCGGCGGTACCAGCGGGTCAGACCGAAGCGGCGAGCTCGCTTGGCCTGAAAGCCTGGCAGCGCTGGTTGTTCATAGTTGGTCCGCAGATGCTAAGGCTGGCGCTGCCCGCCTATGGCAATCTTTGGATATCGCTATTCAAGGATACAGCACTGGTCTCTGTCGTCGGCCTGACCGACATCATGCGCGTTGCCTACGTCGGCGCCGGATCCTTGCGTGCGCCGTTGACCTTCTACCTTGCCGCATCCTTTTTCTATCTCTCCTTGACGACGATCACACTGCTGTCGATCCGCTTGGCGGAGCGGCGCTATCCCGCGTTCAGTCGATAGGGGGCGACACCATGAACGTTGGCTTGATGTTCGACGCCCTACGGGTTCTGCCCTCAGGAATCGGTCTCACCTTGATCCTCACAGTCCTGTCGCTGACGGCCGGATTTCTTCTGTCGGTGCCGTTGGCGTTCGCTCGCGCGTTTGGACGCCCGAGCCTCTCATTCGCGGTGCTGGCCTACACCTATGTAATCCGCGGTACGCCGATGCTGGTTCAGCTCTTCCTGCTCTATTATGGTTTGAGCCAGATCGAGGCTGTGCGCGCCAGCGTCTTCTGGGTGATCCTTAAAGACCCTCTCTGGTGCGCCCTGTTCACTTTTTCGCTGAATAGTGCGGCGCACACGACAGAAATCCTGTGCCGCGGTCTCCAGTCCGTGCCGATGGGTGTCATTGAGGCCGCCAAGGCGCTTGGCCTCAAACGCTTGCAGATCGCTCGCCTTGTCACCTTTCCAATCGCTTTCAGGATTTCGCTTCCGGCCTACGGAAACGAGGTCGTGGGGATGATCAAGGGCTCGTCGCTGGCAAGCACGGTAACGCTGCTTGAGATAACCGGCATGGCGAGACAGATGGTGTCGGCCACCTTCGCGCCTTATGAGATATTCATCGTCGCAGGAGCGATCTATCTCGCGCTCACGACGCTCGCTGTGAAAGCCACCCAGTTCCTGGAACGACGGCTTTCGACCGAGGGCACTCCAAAGCACAGACGCAAGGCGCGGCTCCGTCCGACCTTGCCTGACCACGAGATCACGACACTCGTGCCGTGACGCCGCAGCCCTACGGCTGCTTTCCCACCCAAACCAAAAAGAAAGAGGTGCTCCATGCGCATGCCCTTGGCTATTGTCATTTCTGTCGCGTCCCTGCTCGCAGCCTTGCCGACACGTGCCGAAAGCGAGCGAACGATAATAATCGCCACCGAAGGGGCGTCGCCGCCCTGGGACGGCACAGACGCGGATGGCAAGCTTTACGGCTACGATGTCGATGTCGGTCTTGAACTGTGCAATCGCATCAAAATCAAATGTAGCTTCGTGGCGCAGGATTGGGACGGGATCATCCCCGCGCTGCTCGTCGGGAAATACGATGTCATCATGTCCGGCATGGCGATCACGGAGAAGCGCAAGCAGCAGATCGCATTCTCCAGCCCATATGCTAGCGGCTACAACCAGTTCGTCGTGCGCAAAGAGCTTGGGCTCGATGCCGGCGACACCAAAGAGAAAGTCAACCTTTCGACGGTCGGGGACAAGGAGAAGGCAACCATCGAGCGGCTCAGGTCCACCCTCAACGGCAAAGCCATTGGTGTGCTTCGTTCGTCGAATTCGGAGGCTGTTGTGAAACAACTCCTCGGCGATGTCGTGACCATTCGCAGCTATGACAGTCTCGACAACCTGAAGCTCGATCTTACCGCGGGGCGCGTCGACGGCGGCCTCGCCGACTATTTCACATGGCGCGATTTCCTGGAGGCGCCGGGTGGGTCGGTTGCCGTGTTTTTCGGACCCGAGCTGAATGGTGGTCTCTGGGGTCCGGGTGTGGGCGCTGGCATGCGCAAAGACGATACCGAACTGCTCACCAAGTTCAATGCGGCGCTCGACGCCGCCACAAAGGATGGCACCATCAAGGCGCTGAGCCTGAAGTGGTTCAAGACGGACATTTCTCCGGCCCTGCCAAAATAGCCCGGCGATCGGCGGCGAATTCGATGTGGTGCTGGCCGAATGTCGGCGCCTGACCCTTCACGACCATGAGGCGAGTTCCATGAAAGACGCATTTTGTGCGGTTGTAACCGGCCAGTCATTGATCACGCAGGACATCCGTCATGTTCAAGACGAACGGTTCGCGGCGGTTGTACGCTTCTTGCAGCAAGGTGATGTCGTCTTCACCAATTTCGAGTCGACGATCCTCGGCAAACATGGTGGTTGGCCGACCAAAGGCAGGTACTTCGGTTATTCACGGGCTGAGGTCTTGGATGCGTTGCAGGATATCGGGTTCAACGCGCTTGCCTTGGCGAACAACCACGCATTCGATCTCGGTGTTTCTGGCGTCCTCGCGACGCTGGAGGAGGTCGAAGCGCGCGGCTTCCTGCATGCTGGGGTCGGCATCGACAAGACCCATGCCGCGAAACTCGGCCATCGCCATCTAGGCGCCCGCCAGGTCTCTCTTCTTGCGATAGACGCAGGCCCAGGCCCGGCCAACATGTATGCCGAGAACAGCACCGCTTCCCGTCCGGCTCGGCCTGGCGTCAACCGGCTGAAAACCGTTCGGAAGATTGGGGTGCCCAACGGGCACTTCCGAAGGCTGGCAAGGCTTGGCGATCAGTTGCAGAGCTCGCACCTTGAACTCACTAACTACGCGCAACCGGAAGATCCGCCGGAGCTAACGAGTGGGAAGGAGCTGAATTTCTACGGGACTGTGTTCACGCAGGCTGCCGATTTCAGCCGCTTGATCGAGATCGATCAGCCGAGCGCGAATATTCATTTCTCGGCGATCCGGCAGGCAGCAGCGCAAGGCGATTTTGTGATCGCCTATCTGCACCACCACCATTGGGAACCGGGTTGGCAGGACGTGCCGCGCTGGGTGCAGGCATTTGCCCGCACATGCATAGACGCTGGCGCAGACCTCTTCGTCAGCCACGGCGCCCCGGTTCTTCAGGCAGTGGAAATCTACAATGGCTCGCCAATCTTCTACGGTCTCGGAAATTTCCTTTTTCACGTCCATCCGGACGAGGGCGAATGGGATCTTCCGGAGGTCTGGCAGAGCATTGTTGCGGCTTGCCGCTACGATGCGAATGGATCGCTCGAAGGCATAGACCTTCTGCCGGTCGTGATCGGCGAGATAAATGAACGGACAGGTTCCGAGACGGGCAAATTAGCTCCCGTCCCCGCCACCGGACACGTGGCGCGAGATATTCTCGAAGGGTTCGCAAGCCGCTCGCGTGCCTTCGGTACCGGGATCGAAATATCCGGATACTCCGGCAGGATAGTTGTGCCGCCTGCGCGAAAATTCGGCTGACAATCGACAAAAGAACCAGAACCGACCGGGACTGATTTCCCACCCAGTGACCTGTTGGAGCATCGAACGCTTTGTTGAAGCCGAAACGCTCGAGCCCTTCCCGGGCGGCCCAAAAACCAAATATCAGGCGTGACCCTCACCCTGCCGATATGCACGTCGGCAGGCAGATCGCAACGGTTCGCATGCAGTCGGACGTGTCGCAGGTTCAGCTTGCCCGATCGATAGGCATCACGTTTCAGCAGCTGCAAAAGTACGAGAACGCAAGAAACCGGGTGAGTGCGTCCATGATCTACGAGATTGGCAGGTCGCTAGGCGTCCCCGTCAGTCGGTTTTTCGAAGGCCTTCCGGAGAATAGCGAGAGCGGCCATGAGGCTTCACATCTACCAGTCGATGAGCGCATTGGCTTCATTGCCAGCGCAGAAGGTCGACGCTTGATCGAGCGTCTTGTTCGACTTCCTCCGCGAGTGCGTGCCCGCGTGTCCGCCCTCATAGCCGCAATCGGGAAAGAATTGACCGTCCCACAATGCGATGAAGATCAGGCAGACGGACGGCGAACTGGTGCCGACTAAACTCAAGCTGGTTTGACCGCCGGTTTGGGCACGGTTCGAAAAGGCCAACCGTGCGTTCTACGCCTCCATTAGCCGAACAGTCGCTTCTGAAGAGCAACCTAAAACAAAGACTTCGTCCGAAGCGCCAACAGAGAACTCTAACCAATACGATGTCGCGCCGGCGCGGCTAAGTGGCTGGCAACATTATCATTCGTTTTGTGTATCCGACAAGCTGTGCGTTTTGATGTGAAAATCATGGCACAAACCGCACGCCCGATTTACCCTCGAAAGCATGATTCGCCTCGACCCCGCGACCGCAGCTCCGTCGGTGCCGCCGGCCGTCCCGGCCTGGGCGCTCGCGGCCGATGGTGCCATGCATGACGCAGACGCCGCTTTCCGGGCAGGCGTCGCCCTGGCTGCCCTCGACACGCTGGCCCGGGCGCAAGCCAGCTGGGACGGCGCCTGGCGCCAGCGGCTGGCGCTCAAATGCGCCGCCGCCAGCATGCGGCTCGCGGGTCGCGCCGAGGACGAAGCCGGCCTGTGCGACGCCTGGCAGCTTTGCCCGGCCGGCGCCGATCCCGGTCCTGCCGGCGCCATTTTTGGCGCCTGGAGAGGATTTCGCAAAGGGAAGCATTCCAGGAGCTAAAAATCTCCCGCCTGAAGTTGCTGTGAAGGTGAAGGGTAGCCCTATGCCGCTCGATGACTTTGACACGCGCATTGTGCTATTCGGCCGCGATGCTCGACAGGCGAAAGCTCTGGCAGATGTCCTAAGTAAACGACCCTGGCACAATGTGGCCTATTATCCCGGCACATTCGAAGAGCTGTTGGCTGCGCTATCGGCGAAATAAAGATAGATTTTGAGGATCACCGGTCGGCCGCCGCCGACCGGTAGTTTTCAAGTTTTGGCTGAGACGTTCGTTTCACGTGGAGTGCGACCGACGGACAAACCACTCGTGTCAGGAGCAACGCCGCCGGAGCCGTGCACGAGAACATGGCGGTCGACCTCGAAAGCAGGACTATCAGAGTGAAGGCCGGCCGCGTTGCTCAACAGGCAACTCCGGAAGGACGTCCTAGGACGGAAAGCGCTCCCTTGAGCCTGAGCGTTATATCGGGTCTTCTTCGGCGCAATCGGACCTATGCAATTCCGCGAATGACCCGTGGCGAGCCTATTGCCCCGCGCACTGTGGGCCGGAACCACGGTCTGATTGACGAATGTCCCCGGCGGCTCCAGACTGCGATACGAGGTGTGCCGCTGGGGCGCGATGGCGGCGTGGGCGGGATATATGAGCGAAGCGAGCGACGGGAAGGCCCCCCATCGTCCCTGGCATGGCCTTGCCGCCCGGGCGATGATAGGTCTTGTCGCTCTCGCTCTTGGCCGGGTCAGCCAATGACGGCGCATTGGGGAGTGCCCGATCCGGCAGCGGTGGAAGGCACTGAGGCGGAGAAGCATCTAGCCTTTGCTGATACCTTTCGGATGCTCAACAACCGGATCTCGATCTTTGTCAGCCTGCCTATGAACAAGCTCGACAAGCTCGCTTTGCAAAAGAGCCTGGATGAGATTGGTCGCAACCTGCCCCAGGCAGGTTGAGCTGATGAGCGCCGATTTGCCACGCCGCCTTGTGGCGGAAGCACTGGGCACTGCAGTCCTCGTCGCGACCGTTGTCGGCTCGGGGATCATGGCCGCGAAGCTGACCAGTGACGTTGCCCTGGCCCTGCTCGGCAACACGCTGCCGACGGGCGCCATCCTCGTGGTGCTGATCACCGTCCTCGGTCCGATTTCTGGTGCTCATTTCAATCCGGCCGTGACGCTCGTTTTCGGACTGCGGCGCGATATCACCGCCAATGCCGCCGTGCTATACATCCTGGCGCAGATTGTCGGCGGGATCATCGGCACGCTGGTCGCGCACGGGATGTTCGAGTTGCCGCTCGTCCAGATTTCGACACACGCTAGGACGGGGTCGGGTCAATGGTTTGCGGAAGCGGTGGCCGCCTTCGGCCTGGTCTTCACCATCCTGGCCGGCCTGCGCTTCCGCTCCGATGCCATTCCGTGGCTGGTCGGGCTCTACATCACCGCCGCCTACTGGTTCACCGCCTCGACGTCCTTCGCCAACCCTGCGGTGGCGATCGCGCGCGCCTTTTCCAACACCTTCGCAGGAATCCGACCAGTTGACCTGCCTGCCTTCATCGTTGCCGAAATTCTTGGCGCCGTTGTCGCTCTGCTCGTCGCCGGATGGTTGCTTGCAGAACCGAAATCCTCCCCTGTGGCCAACTCGAAATTGAAAGCCGCCGAATGACGATCACGATCTATCACAACCCCGATTGCGGCACTTCGCGCAATACACTGGCGATGATCAGGCAGTCCGGCGAGGGACCTGAAGTTATCGAATATCTCAAGAACCCGCCGTCGCGCCAGAAGCTCTTGGAACTGGTCGGCCACATGGGCATGACGCCGCGCGAACTGTTGCGCGAGAAGGGCACGCCCTACGCGGAGCTCGATCTCGGCAATTCAAAATGGACCGACGACCAATTGATCGACTTCATGCTCGAGCATCCGATTTTAATTAACAGACCCATCGTCGTCACGCCGCTCGGCGTTGTCCTCGCAAGGCCATCGGAAGCCGTGCTCAGCATCCTCCCTAATCCGGATATCGGTTCGTTCACGAAGGAAGACGGCGAAGTCGTCATCGACGCCCAGGGCCGGCGCGTTGCCTGATCGCGTGCCCGACGACTCCTTGGCGAATGTCGACCAGGAACAGTTTCAGCCGGTCGACCTGCAGGAACTGCTCGAAACCCCGCCCTCGATCCCAAGCCGCGTGTGCTGATGCTCTATGGCTCGTTGCGCGAGCGGTGCAGCGTGAGGCGCGTTGGAAGCCCGACAAGCCGCTCGCCTCTTAGTCTGAATTTGCCGATCTGCCGGTTGCCGCTCGCGAGCGATCGAGCTCCAGGACCACCGGGTGTCGAAACAAGGCGCGCAGGATTATCGGCATTCCGAACGCCGCGGGCAGAATCCAAAATGCAATGGCCGGAAGCTCCTTCCAAAGCGGCAGGTTCTTGCCGTTGTCGACGTAAAATGCGGTGAGCATCACGATGTAGGAGAGGCCCATGCCTGTGAGATGCAGCCTGGGCCACTGGCGCCAGCGTCGCCGGGCGGCGGTGCGTCCGAAACAGGCGGATGCGAAGGAAATACTCCCCAGTGCGAACAGGTGGGAGTTTTCCGCCCAGCGCATGAGCGATAGGGCGCTCATGGTGACGAACACGCCGCACAGGCACCAGAAGTAGATGATGCCGAACCTCGAGTGCCGGCCGCGTCCCTTTTGAGCGAACATCGCGCCAGCGCCGGTGATCACGGCGGCAAGCCCG
This sequence comes from Mesorhizobium sp. M4B.F.Ca.ET.214.01.1.1, assembly GCF_004791545.1. Lineage (NCBI taxonomy): Bacteria > Pseudomonadati > Pseudomonadota > Alphaproteobacteria > Hyphomicrobiales > Phyllobacteriaceae > Mesorhizobium > Mesorhizobium sp. M4B.F.Ca.ET.214.01.1.1. The sequence goes on along the minus strand of NZ_SRUX01000026.1, from coordinate 3,460 downwards.
AACAGGACATGAAGAGCCACGACAGACAGAAACACCGTATCGCGGGACGGAATGGGAATGCCCAGGACGATGGTTTCGCCTTCGTTTGCCATGCTCACTCGCCGCCAGAACCCATGCGCGCAATCGGCGGCCACGCCTCCATCTCCAGGGCATATATATCACGTTCGACCAGCAATACGTTGACGGTAGGCGAACCCGCCGCCTGTATTTCCACAATATTCGAAATTGCCTTGACGGCTTGGCCGGAAATGCCTATTCCTATTTCCATGAAACTCGAACAAGCAGCAAAGCAGCTCGAAGCGCTTGGAAATCCGACGAGGCTCAAGCTCTATCGCTTGCTCGTCCGAGCGGGCGAGGCGGGTAAGCCGGTGGGAAGTCTTCAAGAGACGCTGGGTATTGCCGCTTCGACGCTCTCGCATCATTTGCATCGCCTAGTGCTGACCGGATTGGTGACGCAGGAACGGCAGGCAACGACACTTATCTGTCGCGCCAACTATCCCGTGATGAATGGTCTGGTCGGCTTCCTGGCGGATGAGTGCTGCGCGGACGCCGCCTGCGCGTCGACGGCGGAGGAGGCGGCTGCCTGACTTCTTGTTTTGCCATTTTGCGCACTATTTCGATAATTCTGGAAGCATGGAAGGTAGAGAAATGACGAGCCTTGGAAATCTTCCGGTTGCCGTGATCGGCGGGGGGCCGGTCGGCTTGGCCGCAGCAGCGCATCTTGTCAGCCGCGGAATCCCGGTAAAGCTCTACGAGGCTGGCGCCCAGATCGGCACGAACCTTCGCGATTGGGGTCACGTCAGGGTGTTCACCCCCTGGCGATATTGCGTCGACGCAGCCGCCCGAAAGCTTCTTGAAGGTCATGGATGGCGAATGCCGGAAGAGGAAGCATTCCCGACCGGCGGTGAAATCGTCGGCCGATACGTCGCGCCGCTCGCCAGTCTTCCCGAACTGGCGCCGTCAATCGAGACCAACGCGCGCGTCGTCGCGGTCTCGCGATGGGGAGCCGACAAGGTGCTAAGCAAGGGACGAGAACACAAACCGTTCATGCTTCTGGTCGAGACTGCTGACGGGAGACGCCGCGACAGCGCCCGCGCGGTGATCGATGCCTCAGGCACCTGGCAAACGCCAAATCCTCTCGGCGCGGGTGGCATCCCGGCCGAAGGTGAGATGGAGTTCGGGAGCCGGATTGCTTACGGCATACCGGATATCCTCGGACGAGACCGTCACACCTATGCAGGCCGGACGACGTTGGTGGTGGGCTCAGGCCATTCAGCCGCCAATGCCTTGTTGGAACTGGCCGAACTTGGGGAGACGGAACCAGGCACCTCGGCAATTTGGGTGACGCGCAGCACCGACCTAGTCCGTATCTATGGCGGCGGAGATCTCGATGCCCTGCCGGCCCGCGGTGAACTTGGGTCGGACGTCCAAGAGCTTGCCGAGAGCGGCCGGGTCCAGCTGGTCACCGGCTTCGCCACAACGGCAATCCGCGAAGTCGACGGTCGCCTAGTGGTGGAAGGATTGACGACGGATGGTGTGCGAAAGGTGGGCCCTGTCGACCGGATCATCGCCGCGACGGGCCAACGCCCCGACCTCTCAATGACCAGAGAGCTACGACTTGACCTCAACCCCTGGCTCGAAGGTGTGAAAGCGCTTGGTCCACTTATCGACCCTAATGAGCACTCCTGTGGCGACGTCCCACCGCATGGTCATCGTGAGCTCAGCCATCCCGAGCCCGGTTTCTATACCGTGGGCATCAAGAGCTATGGTCGGGCGCCGACATTCCTGCTGTTGACCGGCTATGAACAGGTGCGCTCGGTGGCGGCAGCAATTGCCGGCGACATAGCATCCGCCGACGCGGTGCATCTGGCCCTGCCCGAGACTGGGGTCTGCACAACCACAAGATCGATTTCGTCGATCGCCGAAGCCTCGAAAGGTTGTTGTGGCGGTCCTGCCCCTAAGGAAGTCGACGCCTGTTGCGTTGCCGACGCCGAAGCGAAAGCCGAGGGCAAAAGCGGCTGCGGCTGCGGCGTCGCCGCTTGAGTTCGCAGGCAATTGCGACCGGCGCGCTAAAGCGCCCCGCAATAATGACGGTGCTTGGCCTAACACAGATCATGGCCTGGGGATCGTCCTACTACCTGCCGGCCGTCATTGCACCCAAGGTGTCGGCCGACACCGGCTGGCCTCTGGCCTGGGTCGTGGGCGGCTTGTCGCTGGGGCTGCTGATTGCCGGCTTGATCTCGCCACGTGTGGGCTCGTCGATTGAACGTAACGGCGGGCGCGGCGTGCTGGCCTTCAGCGCTGTCGCCATTGGGGCTGGTCAGATAGGCCTTGCGGCCGCGCCAAATCTTGTAGCCTACATCGTGGCTTGGCTCGTTATCGGGTTAGGAATGGGCGCCGGTCTATACGACGCGGCTTTCGCTACGCTGGGCCGCCTCTATGGCTACGGCGCGCGTTTAGCCATCACCACACTCACGCTGTTCGGTGGGCTCGCGAGCACGATCTGCTGGCCAATCTCAGCGTTCCTTATGGCCGAAATCGGCTGGCGAGGTGCTTGTCTCTCCTACGCCGCCGTTCAACTTTTGATTGCGCTTCCCCTTTATCTTATCGTCTTGCCCCGAGACATGCCGGAGCAGCCTACCAAATCTGCGCCGGAGGATCCGGCGGTGCCGGCTCGCGAGAACAATTCCAATCTCGGCATAATGATCGTTCTCGCCACTACGCTTACGCTTGCTGCAGTGATCTCTTCCACATTGTCGGTCCATCTGCTGTCGATCTTGCAAGGTAGGGGCATGGCGCTTGCAGCTGCGGTGGCTCTCGGTGCGCTGGTCGGTCCTTCGCAGGTGGGCGCTCGGGCGATCGAAATGATGGTTGCTCGTTACCATCATCCGATCTGGACCAAATATGCGTCTGTCACATTCGTCGCTATCGGCGTCGCGGCGCTCTGGGCCGGCCTACCGTTTATCCCAGGTGCGCTTTGCCTTTTACGGCGCCGGCATCGGGCTGGAATCGATTGCCCGGGGAACACTTCCGCTCGCTCTGTTCGGGCCATCAGGTTACGCGAAGCTCATGGGCCGTCTTGCCATGCCCAGTCTTATAGCGCAGGCGGCGGCTCCTTCGGTCGGTGCTTTGCTATTGGAACGTTCGGGCGCCCAAGGGCTCTTGGCCGCTCTGTCAGTCCTCGCTGTGGCGAACCTTCTGCTCGCTCTGCTCTTAGGCCGGCTTGTTACGCGACGACGGCCCGCGGTCTACTTGGGAACGGCTAAGCAAGTAAACTTTTGGCGCAAAGAGTCGTCCAAACTGGATGCAAACGTCAACTTGTCCCAGCCTAGCTGTGAGCTTTCAGGAGGTTGTCCATTCGGACCGGACCGAGGAGACTGGAGTTACCAGGCTTCAGCACTCACCGGAGGGTCCGAATGAACATTCACAAGAATGCCCGTCTCACGCCGCTGCGTCGAGA
>NZ_SRUX01000267.1:0-289 GCF_004791545.1 Mesorhizobium sp. M4B.F.Ca.ET.214.01.1.1 | reverse complement strand
GGTGGACGCCGCGCGTGCCAGGACGGAGGAGATCGCGAACAAGATCTCCATCCTCGTCAATTCGGCGGGCATTGCCGGCCCCGCCGCCCCGCTCGATACCTACGACGTCGATGTGTGGAAGAAAATCATCGACGTCAACGTCAACGGCACCTTCTACGTCAACCGCGCCGTGGTGCCGGGGATGAAGGAGCGCAATTACGGGCGCATCGTCAACATCGCCTCGGTCGCAGGCAAGGAGGGCAACCCCAACGCCGCCGCCTATTCGGCCTCGAAGGCCGCCGTCATCGGC
>NZ_SRUX01000266.1:0-289 GCF_004791545.1 Mesorhizobium sp. M4B.F.Ca.ET.214.01.1.1 | reverse complement strand
GGCCACCGAAACAGAGGATTTTCCGGTCATGCGGGTATTGCGCGATGTCGAACTGACGCCGGCCGACATGGCCTTCGTCAACGGGGCCGCGTGAACGGCCATGGCGGTGTACACCGACGTTGCGGAGGGCGAACTCGGCGCTTTCCTGAAGCACTATCCGGTCGGCGACCTCCTGTCCTATAAGGGCATCGCCGAAGGTACCGAGAATTCGAACTTCCTGCTGCACACCTCCAGCGGTTCCTACATCCTGACGCTCTATGAAAAGCGGGTCGAGAAGGCGGACCTGCCG
>NZ_SRUX01000265.1:0-289 GCF_004791545.1 Mesorhizobium sp. M4B.F.Ca.ET.214.01.1.1 | reverse complement strand
TGTCAAGCGCGGAGGCCAGCCACAGCGGGTGTCCACAGATTTCGGCGCCGCGCCGGTCGGCCTCATATTCGCGGGTGCGGCTGACCGCCATCTGCACGATCATGGCCGCGAAGGGCGCCACGATCATCGCCGCCAGCACGCCGACAAAGCCGAACGGATTGTTTTCGCGGTTGCCGCCGAGGAAAAAGGCGAAATTGCCGAGCATCGAGATGGCACCGGCAAAGGTGGCGACAATGGTCATGGTCAGCGTGTCGCGGTGCTGGACGTGGGCGAGCTCATGCGCCATCAC
>NZ_SRUX01000264.1:0-289 GCF_004791545.1 Mesorhizobium sp. M4B.F.Ca.ET.214.01.1.1 | reverse complement strand
GCCGGCGCGCCATAGGGCGACAGCGGATCCGGCCCATGCGTCAGGTCGAGCAACAGCGCCGAATCCCTGACCGATCGGGCCGGCGCGCCCTCCGGCGCCAAGGCTGAGATCGATCAGGCGCGGCCTGAATTCGAGGCGCTCGCCCGCCATATCGGCGGGCTCGCCTCGGCCCTGGCCGCAAAGGCCGAAACGGCGCCGGCGCAAATCACCAGCGACATGCGCATGGGCGCGATGCTGCCGACGGATGGCGGCAGCCTGCTCCGACACCAAGCCGAACCCTTGAGCCGCC
>NZ_SRUX01000263.1:0-289 GCF_004791545.1 Mesorhizobium sp. M4B.F.Ca.ET.214.01.1.1 | reverse complement strand
TGGAGAAGCCTTTCTCGACGCTCGACGTCCGCGGCGTCCTTTCCGCCATTGCCGATCAGGCGGCCGTGGAAGGCTGAAATTCTGCGCCCCCAGGGTCTGTTGAGATTCCGGTCAGGCCGGCCTCACCCGAATATCGACAGGTCCAAAAAAGAGGCTCCCGACCGACTTTGCGGCGGGAGCCTGACTGGAGCGCGGAGGGTGCGCTCAGGGGAGCCTCAAAAAACGTTCGGGGTGTTGGTGAGCGGCGCGGCGTTGGCGATCATGCGCACCGCGTGGGCCCTGTGTTGAC
>NZ_SRUX01000262.1:0-289 GCF_004791545.1 Mesorhizobium sp. M4B.F.Ca.ET.214.01.1.1 | reverse complement strand
ACGACCGCTCGTGGTTCCTCTTCAGCTTGCGCGCCAGCGGCCGCAGGTCGGAATTGCCGACGCCGAGCGCGGTTCTCGTGTTGATGCCGAACCGTGCCATGCCGGCGCGGTTCTCCTCGGTGCCGATCGAACGCAGATGAGCGACGATGTCGTCGGCGCTCCAGCTCGGATCGGGCAGGGCCATCGCCGTCTATTTTTCCAAGCGCGCGAGCAGCGAAGACGTGTCCCAGCGCCGGCCGCCCATGTCCTGCACGTCCTTGTAGAACTGGTCGACCAGCGCCGTCACCGG
>NZ_SRUX01000261.1:0-289 GCF_004791545.1 Mesorhizobium sp. M4B.F.Ca.ET.214.01.1.1 | reverse complement strand
CAACTCGCCTTTGTCGCGGCGATCCAGCTCCTGCCGCCAAGGCAGCGGGCCGCCCTGCTTCTGTGCGACGTGCTGGGATGGTCCGCCGTCGAGACAGCGCAACTGCTGGGCGGGTCGACCGCCTCGATCAACAGCGCGCTGCAGCGGGCCCGCGCCAAGCTTGGAGAGCGATATCCCGAGGGCCGCCCCTCGCAGCCGTCACGGCCAAGCCAGCAGGAGGGCCTGCTGCTCGAACGCTACATGCAAGCCTGGCAGGCCGACAATCTCGACGGCCTCGTCGACCTGCTGC
>NZ_SRUX01000260.1:0-290 GCF_004791545.1 Mesorhizobium sp. M4B.F.Ca.ET.214.01.1.1 | reverse complement strand
AGAAGGACGGCCTTGCGATGCTGTTCATAACGCACAACCTGCCGCTGGTCTCCGAAATTGCACAATCCATCATCATCATGAAGGATGGGAGCATCGTTGAGGCGGGACGAACGAATGAGGTCCTGCGTTCGCCAAAGCACTCTTACACAAGAATGCTGTTAGAGGCCGCGCCGCGACTTGATTGACGGCCGGCTCGACTAGGAGCACCAAGGGGCGATTGCTAAGGGATTCGCTGGAACGATCTTGCCAAACGACCTGTTCACCGATGAGGAAAAAAGTGCCCGCTTCGA
>NZ_SRUX01000259.1:0-290 GCF_004791545.1 Mesorhizobium sp. M4B.F.Ca.ET.214.01.1.1 | reverse complement strand
GTCACCGTCGCCGCCCCCAAGCAGCGCGAGGAGGGCTGGTCGAAGATCCGCAACGCCGCCGGCATGCTGTTCCAGATGCCGGGCCGCGCCGCGCGCAAGGACAAGAACCAGCCGCGCGACGGGGCGGTTCCGATCCGCGGCGTGCGCGGCGACCTGCCGGTGCGCTTCGCACCGGCAGGGGCGGTGCCCGGAGACCGGATCGTCGGCATCATCCAGCCGGGCACCGGCATCACCATCTATCCGATCCAGTCGCCGGCGCTGCAGGCCTTCGACGATCAGCCCGAGCGCTG
>NZ_SRUX01000025.1:0-47215 GCF_004791545.1 Mesorhizobium sp. M4B.F.Ca.ET.214.01.1.1 | reverse complement strand
TCATCGGCATGTCGGCGCTGCTCACCACCACCATGCCCTACATGAAGGTCGTCATCGACACGATGAAGGAAAAGGGCATCCGCGACGACTATGTCGTGCTGGTCGGCGGCGCGCCGCTCAACGAGGAATTCGGCAAGGCCGTCGGCGCCGATGCCTATTGCCGCGACGCCGCCGTGGCGGTCGAGACCGCCAAGGATTACATGAAGCGCAAGCACAACGTTCGCGGCTGAGGACACGTCTTCGCCGGGATGCCCGACACAAAAGCCCCTCAGCGAAACGCCGCAGACGGCCCGACAAAGGCACTAAAAAGGATCGACGTATGAACGCGCCATTTTCAGCGGAGGATCGCTCCCGGGCCGTAGCCTGGGATCCAAAAAGGCAGGCCATCGAACCAGGTCAAGACGTATGCCGGTTCGTCATTCTGGCACTTCCCGGTTTTTCGCAGCTCAGCCTCTCTGCCTTTGTCGATCCTCTGCGCTACGCGAACTTGGTTTGCGGTAGGTCCTTTTTTCAATGGACGATTATGAGCGAGGACGGGAAGCTCGTCGAGTGCGCCAGCGGTTTCACTTTGTCGGCAAGCGGCGACTTCGCGAGTGCCGGAAGGCGCGTCATAGCCAGCAATCGGCCAGACATGGTTGTCGTCTGCGCCGGCGAGAGGGTCGAGAAGCGCTCCTCGGCCTCGCTCATCAATATTCTTCGTCTATGCCGGAGGCATGGGGTACCCATCGCTGCGTTGGGCACCGCAACGTGGCTGCTGGCAGAGAGCGGAATCCTTGATGATACAAGATGCACAATCCATTGGGATAAGCGGGCAGCTCTCTCTGAAATGTTCGGCCGACTCCGAGTGACCGACCAACTATTCGTTCGCGAGTCCAGTTTCGTTACGTGTGCCGGAGAGTTTGCGTCCTTTGACCTGGTCATGGATTTGATCACCGAACACCTTGGACGGGAGGCCGCGCTTGCCGTCTGCAGGCATACGACCGCCGGCCATTGGCGCGCCGCATCGGAGACGCAATGCACGGCGGACGGCAATGAGGGTGGCATTTGTAAGCCGCTCGCCGAAGTCATCCGCATCATGGAAGAGCACATAGAGGACCCGTTGCCGCTGCGCGACATAGCCAAATGCGTTGGCCGCTCCCAACGCCAGATCGAGAGGCTTTTTAGGCGTTCCGCTTCGTCCTCACCGATGCGCTACTATTTGGATTTGCGGCTCGGCCGCGCCAGACGTCTTATTGAACAGACGGAATTGCCAGTGGTGGAGATCGCGATCGCCTGCGGTTTCGCATCCGCCTCGCATTTTTCGAAGTGCTTTCGTCAAGCTTTCGGCATCAATCCACGGGCCTACCGGGGCTGATCTCGTTCCGGACGCTCTGCCTTCAGACCCCTTCATTGGACTAACTCGGAGTGAAAATTTAGTGAGCAATCATCTGAAGTTTTTCATCGACGGCAAATGGGTCGATCCGGTCGCGCCGGCGACGCTGGACGTCATCGACCCATCGACCGAGGAGGCCTATACCAAGATCTCGGTCGGCTCGAAGGCGGATGTCGACAAGGCCGTCACCGCAGCCAAGGCCGCCTTTCCGTCCTTCTCGCAGACGACCAAGGCCGAACGCCTGAAGCTTTTGAAGCGCATCCTCGAAGTCTACAACGAGCGCTATGAGGACATCGCCCAGGCCGTCAGCCAGGAAAATGGTTCTCCGATCACTTGGGCGCGAGAGGCGCAGGCCTGGGCCGGGCGCGCGCATATGGAAGCAACCATCAAGGCGCTTGAAGACTATGAGTTCTCCGAGCAACGCGGCTCGACCATGGTGGTCAAGGAGCCGATCGGCGTCTGCGCGCTGATCACGCCGTGGAACTGGCCGCTCAACCAGATCGTCTGCAAGGTTGCCCCCGCGATCGCCGCGGGCTGCACAGTCGTTCTGAAACCGTCCGAGATCGCGCCGATCAGCGGCATCGTCTTCTCCGAAGTGATGCAAGCGGCCGGCACGCCCAAGGGCGTCTACAACATGGTCAACGGCAACGGCCCGGATGTCGGTCAGGTCATGGCCGGTCATCCGGACGTCGACATGGTTTCCTTCACCGGTTCAACCCGCGCCGGCATCATCGTCGCGCAGACCGCGGCGCAGACGGTCAAGCGCGTGGCGCAGGAGCTCGGCGGCAAGTCGGCTAACATCGTGCTTGCCGACGCCGATTTCGAAACTGCCGTGCGCAAGGGCGTCGAAGGCTGCTTCGGCAACAGCGGACAGTCCTGCGATGCGCCGACGCGCATGCTGGTGCCGGCCTCGCGCCATGACGAGGCGCTGGCCATCGCCAAGAAGGCGGCCGAGGCGCACAGGATCGGCGATCCGCGCTCGGAAGTCACCAAGCTCGGCCCTGTCGTCTCCAACATCCAGTACGACAAGATCCAGCGGCTAATCGAGGCCGGTATCAAGGAAGGCGCGACACTTGTCACCGGCGGCCCGGGCCGTCCTGAACATCTCAACCGCGGCTATTATGTGCGGCCAACCGTGTTCGGCCATGTGAAGCCCGGCATGACCATCGACAAGGAGGAGATCTTCGGGCCGGTGCTCTCGGTCATCTCATACGATGACGACGACGACGCGGTGAAGATCGCCAACGATACCGTCTATGGCCTCGCCGCCTACGTGCAGTCGAAGGATCTCGAGCGCGCACGCAAGGTGGCCGCGCAGCTTCGCGCCGGCCAGGTCTCGATCAACTATCCGGAATGGGACACGTTCGCGCCCTTCGGCGGCTACAAGCAGTCCGGCAACGGTCGAGAGTATGCCGACTGGGCGATCCACGACTTCCTCGAGATCAAGGGCATCATCGGCTACGGTACCTAAGCGGAATTAACCGCAACCACATGCAGATAACCGACCTTCCTCTTCGGCCCGAAGCGGTCGCTCAGTTGTTAGAGGGCTCAGGTCGGACGTCTTTCGGCCCCCTCGACGGTCCGGCACTTCGATATTCGACCGACACGGCGAGGTAATTGCTGGACTGGCAGTAGATCGCACAAGATGCGACGGTCGATCGATGAGCTGAAACGCGCATTTCTGTCGGCATTTCTCGACGCTGCAAGACTGCCTCAGCATAAGCGGTGTTTCCGGGCCACTTTTCGGGAGTGATCGCGATCTGTGAGGTTGCCGATCCCCTGGAGCCGAACGCAATGATTTCCGAAGTCGCTCGGCGTTACGGTCTCAGGCCGCAGCCGGTGTTCGCCTGGCGGCGCGAAGCGTGCCAACACGCCGCTTCGGTGCATCAGGAATCCCCGGCCCTTCGTGCCGGCTGTGGTGACGCCTCGGAACCCGCGCCGACGCGTCCAGCGCAGCCGCGGAAGCGCAAGGCGACTCGCGACGGGTGCAATGGCCTAAACTCTCATCTTCGACGTTATGGTCGTGTCGTCCTTGATCACGGCATCATGCCTGCGAGAGCCGGCGACTCGCGCGGCCTCCAGCCCGCCGGGGCCGGCCCCGGCGATGGCGACCTTCTTCCTTTTCCGCCGCTTTCTCGCCATGCGGCATCGTCTCCTCGCGGCCGGTCGCAGTGTCAGAGATCATATCAGCCAAAAGACGCAACGGGTTTTCCAAAAAGGCTCTCATCCGGGATCACCCCGAGGCCTGGTCCGGTGGGCAGCTTGATGTGGCCGCCCTCTATCTTGACCCCGTTCTCCGGATCGTAGTTGCCTTCCACATAGGGCTGGGCGATCCATACACCCTCAAGGAGCCTGGGCTGTACCGTCGCGCCAATATGGGTGCAGGCCGCGGCGATGATGTCGCCGCCCCACGCATCGTCGCAGGTATGCGGCATTGAACGGGTCTCGCAAATGTCGCGGAACGTTGCCATCGCGTGCAGGCCGCCGATACGGGTGACCTTCATGCCGAAGCCATCGCAGATGCCATCGCCGACAGCGCGGAGCACGGTGTTCAGATCCTCGCAGTTCTCGTCGAGGTAAAGACCGTGGTGCAGCTGACTGCGGATCGACTTAAGTTCCTCGATCGTGTTGCAGGGCTGTTCGATAATGAAAGGAATGTCCAGGCACTCCCGGCTGAGACACAGCGTGTCCCGCGTTGTCAACGACCGGTTGCCGTCGACGGCAAGCCGCATGCGGGTGCCTACGCGCTCCCATACCTTCCTGACCACCGCGATATTGGCTTCGATCGGACGACCGCCACCGACCTTTATCTGCATGCGCCGATAGCCTTCGTTCGCGCGTTCTTCGGCGATGTGGGCGACCTCGTCCGGCTCCCCGAGACCGGATGCGTAGAAGGACGGAACGCGTTCGGTCATCACGCCGCCTAGCAGGTCGGCGACGCGCATGTTCACCTGTTTCCCTAGAATGTCGTACGCGGCGATATCCAACGCTGCCTTGGCGTAGCGGTGGCCGTTGAGAAGGCCGTCCATCCTGCGACGAAATACCAGCGGCTGAAGCGGATCGACACCGATGAGTCCCGGAGCCATTTCCTCCAACGCGGCGACGGCACCTTTCGCGTGCTGGGGCTGGTAGGTCGTGCCGATGGGACAGGTTTCGCCCCAGCCGAAGAGACCGTTGTCGGCGACGATTTTCACCAGGGTCGTCTCGAGCGACTGGACGGTACTGCTTGCAATCCTGTAGGGGCCGTTCTTGACGGGCAGACTGTGCGAATAAATATGGATTTCCTTGATCTTCACTGCGGTACCTCCAAAAAAAAGCAATCGACGCCCAGAAGCAATTCATCCAGATTGCCTTTGACGTCGTCCACGAAATCGCGCTTGCGCGGATTGTGGGCTAGGTCGATGGCAAAGCCCATGCAACGTCCGGCGGCGTTGTTCCGATACGGCCCGCGTCAACGAGAACCATCGCAGCATCAGGATTTAACTCCGCATAGCGGCGAACGGCGTGAAGTCCCATCCAGCCACCGCCTACCACCAGGCAATCGCAATCGACGTTGCCCTTCAGCGGCACTAGCGGGAGTTCCGGACCGGCTGTCAGGTAACAACCTGACGGTGTTGAGGGGGTGGAACAGCAATATGTCGGCTGGAAAAGCGGAGAAGCGAAATCCATGAATGTTTTCTCATTGAGGCTGGACGTCAGGCAGCCTCAACGACCATCTTTGTCCTCGCCCGAGCCTAGAAGTCATTCCGGCAAAGCTGTAGACGAAAAAAATGAGCGCCTGATATTAATGTAACCTATGTCTAACCTGCGCTACTTGCTGCCCTCAAGCCCAGTCGCTTTTCGTTTTCCGAACCGACGTTCGATCTCCTAGAAAGCGGACGTTGCCATGAGATCTCTGGCTTCGATCACCGAATGTCCCCTTGCGACGAGAGCCTGGAATTCGTCCCGCATACGGATATGACGGCCTGGGTCCTTGCGAAGGGCTTTCGGTACTTCATTCCCATGACGGAATGCTCTCCGGGTGGCGCCGCCATCTGCATTGCGCCACTCAAGATGAGGGTCAGGAATGAACTCAAACCTGTTCAGCGCAGGCACTAACTGCGGCGTCAGACAGATCCATTGGTTTCCAATAAGGGCGACCGAGTGGAGGATCAGGTCTTCACCATGAGGCAACCATCCAGTGACCTGTCTGCTTTTGCCATCCGGGTCATTGGCAGCTTGCTCACTGCAATTGCGGTGACAGTCATAATGCACGAAGCCAGTCGCCAAAAGCTCTTCCGCGGGCGGCCGAAAAGCAACTACACGCGGCAGCGCGCTCACCTCCTCATAGGTGGCCGCCTCTATTTCCGATGGCGGGAAGGCCATTGACTCCACGTTTCGTCGGATCAGATCCGCAAGTTCGATGTTCGCGGCGGTTCCCGCTGCCACAGTAGTTGCCTCCTGTTTCATAAAGGGGACCCAATTCGGCTTCGGGCGACAGACTTGACCGTTCGACTGCTACTTCAAGAATGGTATCAGATGTTGATGTCCGGAGTTCAAAGCAGTCGTCACACAGTCGCAAAAAGGCACCTCAGGCAATGTCTCCGCACAGTTCGCCAGACGATACCAGTGGCTGGGTTTGTGTGCGCGCTGCTTTCGCTTCTTTCCGGTCATTCTGAAACCGGCGGCGAGTCCCTAGAAGCTGCCGGTCCGCTGCATGCATTTCTGCGATCATGGTCTGGGACGGATAACGTTGACTTTGAATAAATTAGCTTTTCGGAGTGCAGGATGATCCTATTCGTCGAGCTGGATCAGCTCCAACAAACGGCGTTCAATAAACCGCCACGGTTGCGCGAGGTTAATCGTCGCAATGCGGATCGAGTGACCGTGTATGCGGTAGCACGCATCCGGTCGACTTCGCGCTTCCGGGTATAGTAGCATCCCGTCGTACCGGTCGGCAGCATTGATGCCTTGGGCGTTTCGGAGATAGGCGAAGAGCTGGTACAGATGGCCCGAGTGATATGTTTGTGCGCCACGATAGGTCTGCAGCGCATCCGCGTAGTATTTGGTATCTACGATAATTCGCCGCTCATGTGATCGCAGGAAGACATCGACTCGCATCGCTGGAAGGCGGCCTTCGCCCCCGTCCGATAACTGCTCAGCGTTCCAGTTCAGAAGCAACGGCTCTACCGCAAAGGTGCTCTGCTCGCGTCGATAGAAGTTGCGGATGAATGCTTCAAAAACTGCGGCCATCTTCCGTTCGTCGCGGAGCACATCGTGAAACTTGAAACGCTTCCCATCTTCGGTGGGCAAAAGAGAGTGGAATGCGAGTTCGGCCACGCGCATCAGCAGGCCGTACCCCGAGATGTTTCGATGTAAGTGGACCCTCGAAAAAACTCCTGCTTCTAGGCGGATATCGGAGACACTAGAGAACTGTTGCTCCGCCTGCCTCAGCTCGCGCGCTATCGAAGGCTCGATCCCGGGCGCTCTTGCAAGCCTTTGGAGTGAAGCTTTTAGAATCTGATTGTGGAGAACGTCATAGCTCAGTTCATCGAAACGGCAATGTAGACGACGCGTCTGTCGAGATCGCAAGCGAAGCGTCTGGCCTAAGTCTATCTGGCCACGCAAGGTGGCAAGGTCTTCGTCATGCAAACGATACCCACGATCGACCCCACGTCGAAGTAGGGTATGTGTTCCGTTCAGGAGGACCTTCGCGAGAAGAGTAGGAAGATCAGGGCTTGAGCTGCCCCCCACTTGGACAGATAGAGCTTCCTCAAACCTGTCCCAGGCATAGCAGAATAAGTAGTAGATGTTTTCTATCGGGATATGGGCGACAGCATCGGTCATAGCGGCGCCAACAATTCAGTTTCCCAGTGCGCGACCTTCGTTGGCGCGTCAAACCAGTACTCGCGCAAAAGATGTAAGATCTCCGTTCGAATGATCCGCTCATACCATGACCAACCGTCCTCTTGCTCGGATGGCCGCGCGCAAAAGTAGCTGTGGCCAATCTCAAACCCTGGGCCAAGGTTAGACGTGTCAGTGACAATCTCACTATTCAGCGCTTCGATCCTCTGAATGAGCATGGACGTCACGGTGTTTGAGACTCCCGCCGCGGCTAGCTGCGTTCGAAGTTTTGGCGAAGAGAACTTCGGGGTGAGGGTAATGAAAGCGAAGCGGCGGCGCAGTGCGTAGTCGACAACCGCCAGCGATCGATCGGCTGTATTCATCAAACCTAGCAGGTATACGTTCTTGGGGACGTGGAACGGTACTTTGCCAGACGCTAGGGCTATAGCCCAATCAGTGGATCGCTTATCGACCTCGATGAGGAGCATTAGCTCGCCAAGAATTTTGCTCAGGTTGCCGCGGTTAATCTCGTCGATCACAAACACATAGCTATGGTCAGGGTCTGATTCTGCGCGACGGCAGAACTCAACAAACTTACCTGGACGTAGCTCAAAGCCATCGGCTGTAGGCCGGTACCCCTCAACAAAATCCTCGTATGAGAATGATTGATGGAATTGAACGAAGCCCAGCCGGTCGCGATCCTTTGAGCCCATCAAAGCGAAGGCCAGTCGTTGGGCTGCAAAGGACTTCCCAACGCCCGGAGGTCCTTGGAGGACGATGTTCTTCTTGGCTCTCCAGACAAGCATGATTTCCTCTGCCTCGAATTGATCGAGGAAGAGCTCTGCAAGCGCCTCGTCTAGCGAGTAAGCGCTGTCAATGCTCACCCGAGCAACGTCCAAGCGCGCACCTTCGTCGATTTCAGCGTACGGGAGAGCCTTGCCGGCAAATGACTCATAGGCACGGTTCAGGATTGAAAGCAGGGTGGGGGTCGCCTCTGTGAGGTAAGCCCCCTGGTTCAGCTCCAACTTTCGATTGTAAAATAATCGACCAGCGCCGCCACTAACCAACTCCGACAACTCCGTTGCGAAGGGTTCGGTGGCGAGAAACGCTTGCCTTTCAAGCGGTGGATCAAGGTCCTCAAACTCTCTCAATGAGATCCTGTATGCATCACCTTCCCATTCCGTTCCGGCGATCCCCTGAAACGTGTCGTCGACGGCGGCCTCTACTACCGAAACGCCCACAAAGGCCTTGTTGTTGGTAAGGTGGAAAACGACATCACCGGGCTGCACCTCACGCATCGAAGAATAGATGTCCCCACCGTTTTTTGAGCGCTGTGGTGACCATAGTGAGCGACCAAGTCGGTTGTCGCCTTCCTCTCGATCTGGCCGCCCACTCACGATCGTCTTCTCGATCCAAAAGCGGCGCGTGGGCTCTTCCGGCTTTGTTGGGTCGGCCTGGATCTCGTACCCGAGTTCTTGCAGGTGGCGCCTGGCATCTGAGCCACTGAACTGCTCACTATCAAGAGGCGTTCCGCCTGGCATATATTGGTGCGCCACGCCGACAATAGCCTTGGATGGATAGGGATTGCCGCTCCTCAGTACCCAATTGGTTATTGAAGTACCGAAGTTATACGCCGACATAAACTCATCGAAGCCTAGTGCATCGTATTCGTCCATTGCGCTCTCAATTGCTTCGCGAGTGGGTAGTGGCAGCTTCGGGCGGCGCGACGTGCCATCGCGATAGTTGCGATAGTAGCTTACGGTTGTCCTGAAATTGCTCAGATCACGGTAAAAGTTCGTCGATTTCAGAGCTAGTCTGGACGGGTTTGCCCGACCTTTGGCTCGATCCTCTGAAGAGTACACCAGCGTTCTCAGGATCTCGTCTAGGCGATCCGTGTCGAACGCTAGATCGAGATCGCCGTAGGCCGCCGCTAGTTTTCTAGCCTCAGAGAGCTTCGTGCTTACGGTGTTGCGCCGGTAGTTCGCCGCTAACCAACCTCGAAAGCCTTCTTCATTCATTTCCCACCTGTCGGATTTTTCTTAAGTTGACTAGTTTTCACACTGCGAGCAGGGCTGCAAGGTCGAGCGGGCTTGCGGCGACCTCGATAAAAATGCCGCGCTGTTCATTCCGATGGTGGCACCGGGCGAGGCTATTATCGTCGGGCCCGATCTTCATGACTCTGGCGAATTTGCAGTACGAGGCTGCGCAGTCCACGGTCGTCCACCTGGATCGCCCGACCGAGCTGGGAATGTCTGTCGATGAAATCTATGTCCACTACGAGCATTTCGACCTATCCACGATATTCGAGTCATTAATGAGTCGACCAGAAGGCTGATCCGCGATAGTGCTTCGATTGTCGAAGGTTCCTATATTTGGAAACGCTAATTATAAAAATGACGTTTGTAGTCCGCCCTAATAGCGCCAATCATGCCCCGGATAGCGGAGTGGCAACCGGCTACCTTTGGACAGACAATTGGGATGATTGGTTCACATATAACACCCTCTACTACCTAACCTATTTCGACCGAGCGGGCCAGAAACACGAAATCGGACAAGTAAAAATAGGCGAGTTTGGTTGGCCAGAAAAACAGCGGCGTCCCGCGTTGCCTCTAGAATTCGAGAGACTGCCAGAGGAGTTCTTTTCACTTGGCCAGGATGTCGACTATTACAAAGCCTTGATGGAAATCGACGAAGAGGAGCGCTTCGAGATACTCGCTGCTCTGCGTGACGTTGCGGCCGATCAAATACTTTACGCGCGGGCTCTAGAAGAGGATGTAATGAAGACATCTCTCATGCGCTCATCCAGTGCACGCAATGTCGAAATTCAGTATCGACGAGTACTGGACGAGGGCGTCGAACTTACACCATACGAGTTCTCATACCGGGCTGCAAAAACGGTCGGCTCTCTGACTGATCCTGTCGAACTGGAATTCAAGGTGAAACCGGGAGCATTCCCACCGACTAATATTCATGTGCTTGTAGGTCGCAATGGGGTTGGCAAGACACGCCTTCTAAATGGTATGACGCGTGCGTTGGTTGACGCTTCAACCACGAAGCGAAGGGACGGTTCGTTCTCTTTTGAAGCATTGGAAGTCGATTTGATCGGCGATGCGGATGAGACGTTCGCGAACCTCGTTAGTGTGACCTTCAGTGCCTTTGACGAGTTCCTGACCGTTCAGCAAACCGCTGCGAAGGAAGAGGCCAAAATCGGCTACGAAAATGTTGGCCTTCGTAAACTCATCAAACGCGAAGGAAAAACAGCCGTCATTACTCAAAACATCGACCGACTAGCTAGCGACTTTGCGAAGAGTGTCCGTGTCTGCGCTAAAGGTGTTCGTCGGAAGCGTTGGCGAGCCGCGTTGCAAACGTTGGAGACCGACAATCTCTTTGCCGAAATCGGCGTTGCCGAACTTACAGAAATCGACGACGAAGAAGCATTCGTTGAGGAGGCTAAGGCCCTCTACGGCAGACTCAGCTCCGGCCACAAGATCGTCCTGCTCACCACCACTAGATTAGTTGAATTGGTTGAGGAGCGGACACTCGTCCTCATGGATGAACCTGAGGCACATCTTCACCCGCCGTTGCTAGCGGCTTTTGTGCGCGCACTCTCGGACCTCCTAACCAATCGGAACGGCGTAGCCATTATTGCAACCCATTCCCCGGTCGTCGTTCAGGAGGTTCCAGCATCGTGCGTTTGGAAGATCGCCAGACACGGCCTCGCTTCTGCAGCTAGCCGACCAGAAATTGAAACATTTGCAGAGGCGGTCAACGTGTTGACCCGCGAAGTTTTCGGCTTGGAGGTCGACCGCTCTGGCTTTCATCGAATAATCGGCGAGATTGTTGCAGGAGAACAGACTTTTGAGGGCGTGATGGCTCGCTTCGACGATGAGATTGGTGGGCAGGGACAAGCCTTGATCCGGGCGCTCCTGGCCCAGCGTGGCCGCCGGGACGGTTAGTGATGTGGTCCGTCAAGTCGCCTTCGTTCGAATCAGGCGCGACATTCGATTTGTGCGCGGACCGTATTAACTCGGCCGTTCTACGAGCCAAAATGAAGGGAATCAGGCAAGAAATTGTAGATCTTTCCACCGAGTACGATGCTTATGCAAAACTCGGGAAACTGTATCTCGTTGAAACTCATAAAAAGGGCATCGGTGCAGTTGGAGGAGCTGACCTAATCAAGAACTACACGGGTCGTATGGTGGGCAAGAAGATGCCCGCCCGCGCTATCTACGATGCGCTGAAAATCCTACCAAGGAACGATCGATGTCCTTTCTGCCGATATGGCACAATCGAGACGCTTGATCATGTTTTGCCAAAGGAGTCCTATCCAGGTCTCTCAGTCGCACCAAAGAATTTGGTAGGGAGTTGCAATCGTTGCAACAAAGGCAAACATGCTGCAGCCCCGACTGGGCCTAAGGACTGCGCGGTTCACCCGTATTTCGACGAAATTGATGACCAACGGTGGCTTATTGCCGAAATCGTTGAGACGACGCCGGCTGCGGCGCTGTTCTCTGTAGGAATTACTCCTGGCTTCCACGCCAATCTTCGAGCGCGCGTGTTGCATCAATTCGATGCACTCGATCTGGCGCACCTCTATTCAAACGTCGCTACTGAGGAGATTGCAGGGATAGCAGAGGAACTCGAAGAGGTCTTCCAAGCTGGCGGTTTCGCCGACGTGGCGGCTCATCTCGACCGCAAATGCCGTTCTCGACATAAGTCGGGCTGCAACTCATGGCAGGCGGCCCTATACGAGGCAATGGCGTCATCAAGTTGGTATTGCAAAGGCGGATTCCGTACATCTTGATGCGTTTCGAGCAAGAAGGAAATGGAGAGCGAATCCTTTAGTCGGGCACAAGTCCGGTGAGATGGGTTTTGCCCGCCATGTTATCTTCATGGATGCCGGTCAGGTCGTCGAGATGAACAACCCGAACAAATCCTTCAGCAAAGGCATGACGCCGATCCAGAGGTCCCGCCTCCCGAAATCGAGTTTGTTGATCGAACCTGCTGCAACGCGCTGCCTACGCCGGTACGCTATCACTCCCGTGAGGAGGCATTAACGAGAGCCGGCATGGCCCATACGTAGCGATGCGGCAAGCGCTCAGCGAACTCATGGCGTAAATCCAATCGCGTTCCCGCACGTCAGGGGCGATGTTGGTTTGACGACCTACCAGAGCGATCACGGAAATTTCACCGGTGGAGACACTGGTGGACGCGGGATGCGATCGAACACGCCCCAGTTGGAGAGATCGCTCCCAGGCAGGTTGTCTGTGACTTGTTGCCGTAGTTTCTCCACCTCCTTTGACAACTCCTCGGCGCGCTGCCTTTGGCCCTCAACTATTTTCCTGAACCGCTCCCAATCTACGCTCGAAGGATTCTTGAGACCCTCCCGAAGTTGCGTAATAAGGGCTTCAGCTAATTCCTTCACCGCCTCAAATGACTTGACGGTTTGGTCGAAGACTAGCCTTGCAGCCTTCTCTTGCTCATTTGTGTCGGCGACCTGTGGGTCCATTACATCGCCGTTTTGCCACAACTTTCCAATGAAGATGCAGTCCCAATACATCGATTGCGAAAAAGCTGGGGTGTCGTCGGCTGCTCGCTCCCACATCCACTCTCTGCGCGGGTGAGTGTCATTGGGCAACACAGGCGGGCATTTGCGCAACGCCAGTTCGATCATCCGATCGGATGCTCTATGTGCTACATACTCAAAGAACGGGTTGTCACCTTCCATCGCTCCTCCCTCGGAAATCGCAAGTACTCTAGCTGCCGCTTCGTTTAGCTCCTGGCTGCCAAAGCCCCAATCCTCCAGAAGCATAACCTCCACCATCGTGTTGTGGCGAGAAAATCCCTTTCTGTTTGCAGTTGAGTTGATGTTAGTAACGATATTTGCCATCCGAGACTTGGCGACCAGAAACTGGTCGATCTTGCTGCGGAGTTGCTCGATGCTCGACGCTATCGCCCTCGTTTTTTCCATGGTTCGGTCGAGCAACCCTTTGAGCTCTTTTGCTTGGGGTGGCACAATCGGAAGTTCTGAGGTTACCGTTTCGTAACTCTCGTTCAATTGCTTCATTAGAAGATCGATGGGTGGCCCAAAAGGAACAAAGGTTCCGCAAAACGGAACTGGCTCATTTAATTGCGCGCCGAGAAGTTCGAGAAGTGGACAGTCATTGAGTTTGAGTGTACAGTTGTCATTTTCGCAATACCTGGCAGTGAGAGATGGGCTTATGCCACAAAATGTCCGGCACCTGTCGTTAGAATTTATCCATTGAATCCATAGATTAAAAGCATTTCGATCTTGAGTTATGCTCAAATATAGCATCACGCCCAGTGCGTGGTCGTTACTGAAGGTCGTTTCACCCTTTTCAAGAAGAAGAGGCTCGCCAGGTTGTAAAATGGCTTTCCTTGGTGATCGCCACCAGCGACCATTCGCACTCTGAGATGTTTTGACAGTTTCACACCCCCTCTGATCGCCTACGTAGCACAGCAGGGCGTTCTCGATTATTGCGTCACCGTCATCGCAGAACTCGCGGGCACGATTCTCTGGTTCCTTCGACGGAAAATGTACTGCAGGTACTCGCGGGTCATCACAATAAAAGACCTTTCCCTCCCAATATTTAAGCAGGTCCGTTAGTTCGGGATGCGCGGGTCGCCTAACCCAAACCGATCCATTGCTCCAAGTGATGGCGTTCCCACTAGAGGAGATTTGTCCAACGATTTTCCAGCCTAATGCTTGAATTCGACCGTTGGGCAGAGTTTGTGCGCCTGAAACCTGTCCGCACTCATTCACCAATGCCAGATCAGGAACCGGGCCTACTGTAATTACTTGGATAGCGTTTAGAATCATAACAGGCGGAGCTTTTCTTATAATTGTGGACTTGCTCGGCGAGGAGGGGGTGCACCCACATCCCCGCTCGCACCTCCATGCTCCTTCAGGACTAGGCGGCGACGCACCGCCAGCCGCTTCACCGAAGACAGTAAACAAGCTCAAGAGCAAGATAGTCATGGCAATCCGCAACATGCAAATTCTCCTCAGTTCTGAGCTATAGGCGAAATGTTGGCGACGCACGGCGTCAAGCGGCAGCGGCCTGGTATTTTGCCGATGGCTTTGTAGCTGAATTTCACACCTTCGACCATTCTTGGCAACAAGTTATTAGGTCGAACTGTTGTATGGGTTTGCCCCGAATGTGGTGCAGTTCGAGCGTCGTATGCCGAAATCGCAGGTGACTTTGCGCAAAGGCTTTGCGCCTCATGGCAGTTATTGGTACGGTCCTGTTGATTCATCAAAAGCCGCAGGCCACTTGGGCCATAAGCGTACGTCCGAATACGTCGCCCATTTTTCCTCTGTCGAACAGGTCGTGGCGATGATCTATCCGCCAAGCCATCTCAAGCTTGCAAACTGACGTCGTTACGCGGCCACAACCACACTCGCTGCCGAGCTTGTGGCTTCTTGATGGAGATCGCGGAGACGAGCCGTGGTCAGTTGACCGGCCCGCTACGAACACGTCGAACTGAAGCCCTCCCCGAGAGTTGGAGGACACTATTGGGGGCGCTGGCCGGTGCGATTAGGAACGGAACGGTGATTGCAACGTGCCCTGTCTGGAACCCCTACGGTTTCAGGTACTTCGACGGCCTGACGCGTCATCTTACGGGAGCGGAGGCGGTAGGATCCTCAGACTTAACTTGCTCAAACTCGACTGACGTGCATTTCGTACGCAAGGTTGACCCGAGCAGGCCAATCAAATGCGCCAAGCCCGAGCTTAAGCGGATCGGAAGTCATCGTGGACGGATCAAAAGCGAAGCTTTTAGGCCGCCATCCGACAAACGGACGGATGTGGCAGCCCCTGACATGGCGATCTCGCTCATCAAAACGGCCACCGATGCGGTCAGCGCCTCGTGGCGCGTCAAAAGGCTGCCATGACCGGAGACCTCTTGTAATTGCCAATCCAAGATGATGTCGGGCGCAAGGCCGGGAGCGTCAAGCTCGACGACCTCGACCAGTCGGCCAGTGCCTGCAACAGGACCGACGCGAGCAGCAAGCGATATGTCCAGAACTGACCTTTCAAGACAGGTTCCGGCTGTGATCGGCCCGAGTCCGGCCCCGCTCATTGCAGCCACCACGACGACCAGTTCTGCCAGACCGAGCCTCCTATAGAGATCGGCAACCTTGATTGCTTCGAGGAATGCCAGCCTGTTCCACCCGACCGTCAGCGCGAACTGATGTGCGCCTATCAATGCCGCAAGCTGGGTGGGGACATCGCTGATGAGTGTCGGTGGGAACCCGATCGGGTTGACGAATCGCGGACCGCGATCGAGGGCCTGCTGCGCAAATGCCAGAGATGGCGCAACGGCAACCGGGCCACCGATGCATATGATGCCGATGCGTTGGTCTTCAGGCAGAAGCGCGCGTTTGGTCGCGAGATTGGCGAGCGCAGTCGAGAAGTCTCGGTGACGGGCGTGGCGGACTTCGGCGGTCCTGACGAGGACGGATCGGACGTCTGCTGCGAGCAGCGAAACACCAGCCGGGAAGCCATCCTCCTGGTCCAAACCTGAAAACAACTCGATTTCCACCGTTAGGCCTGCCTGTTCGAAACGACGATAGCCGTATTGTTGCCGCCAAATCCGCTGGCGAGCGCCAAGAGAGCGCCCCCGCCGGGTATCGGTCTCGGTGCTCCGCGTACCAGGTCGATCTGCGCAATGGTCGCGCCGTCCGCGACCGCCGGTGGCATAACACCGTCCTTGAGCGCCTGTATCGCGACAATCACGTTGAGCAGCCCGGCCACCCCCATTGTATGGCCGACGCCCCTTTTGACACTGGTGACAGGAGGTGGCCCGCCAGGCCATAGTTTCAGAAACGCTGCAGCTTCCGCCACATCGTTTTTCATGGTTGCCGTTCCATGCGCGATGATGCCCGACACGCCTGCGGCCGACAGGCCTGCCTGCGCTAATGCCTCTTCAATGGCTGAGGCCAGGAAGGTCCCCTGCGGGTCGGGATCAGTCGGATGGCTTGCATCGCAGCTAACGCCAATCCCGACAATCGCAGGCCAGTGGGTCGGGTGCACGGCCAGCCAAAGGGCGGCGGCGCCCTCGCCAACGACAAGTCCGGCACGGTCCTCCAGGAAGGGCCGCGCCGGTTCTGACGTCGTTGCCCCTACGCGGGCAAACCCCACCACGCCAATTGCGCTCAACGCGTCCACGGCGATCACCGCGCTCGGGCCGCCGGTGTCAATGCTGGCGGCGCAGGCCAGGATCAACGCATGCGAGCCCGATGTGCATGCCGATGAGAGCCAGATGCCACTGCCGTCATCGAGCACGGCTTCCGGAACCGGATCAACCAGCAGGGACCGCCACAGGCTTGGCGGGGCAGGGCGTGCCTCCGCGATCCTTTGCGCCAAGTCCACCAAGGCATCGGTCTCGCCATGATTGGACGCACCATAGAGCGGGAGCGCCGACGCGCCGGCTGCTCGCAGGCGCCGGCGCATTTCGATGAGCATCCGCGCGGCAGGGCCCCTGCCGTTGAGATCGACGGACCGATCAAGGTCCGGTAAGGCAGCGACCGCGGCAGCAGCCTCGAATGCCGCAGATGGTGCCGTCCAGGGCGACGTCGCGATCCTCCCGGCAAGCAGCGCTGCCCAGCTTGTGGCCCAGTCAGCCCCAAGAGCCGTACGTGCGTCCATCCATCGCGGCCAGACCGGTTTCAACGCCAGGCTCCATGGGCTCGCTTGGCAACGACGCCCTTGATGCTTGCAACGGCTGTGTCGGCGATACGACAGACCGTGCGAAAACCAAAGCTGGACTGCATGCGCGCCAGCTGCGTCTCCGCGATCACCTCGCAGGGACACAAAGCAGGGGCATGGAATTGCCCTTCTGCCTTTGCCAGCCAATAGGCGGCGGCGCTATCGTCGGGGTTGAGCGCCAAGGCGGCGATCAAAGCCGATTGCGCCGCCTGTTCTATGAGGAAAACGCCCGGGACGACAATGTGTCCGCCGACGCGGTGCGCGGCGATCGCAGGCTCCGACAGGCTATAGCGCTTGGCGGTGACCACCGACTCCTGCGAAAGGCGCATGACCGCGTCGGCAAATCGGAAGCCCTCCCCATAAGGCAAGAGATCAAGCAGACCATTCAGGTCAAGCGATTGTGCGGACGGCGGTGACATAGGCAAGCAGCTTACGCGGCGTGTTGACGGCGGCAAAGTCGAAGTCCTGGGGCGGTTCGGGAGCGCTTAGCTCGAAGGCCATATCGATGAAGATCGCCATCGCGCCGAGCGAGTCGACGCCGAGCTCGAGATAAATATCGGTGTCTGGCGTGACCACGGAAGCATCGCAATCGGCCGCGTCGGCGACAAAGCGGATGATCAAGCCTAGGGCAGCCTCATCTGCGGCCAGCATGTCGACATTGTCCATCAGATGACCTTCACCTCCACGACATAAGGCTGTTCAGCGGCCAGTTCGTCCTTCAGACCTGCGATTGCCACATTGATTTCATCATGTCCGTCTTGCGCGAAGCGTATGTCAAAACTGCGGACCAGTACTTCCTTGCTATCGGTATCGTCTCTCCTGAAGGCCTGGACCTGGATGCGGTAATTCGGGTTGAGTTTCTGCGCTGCCCATTCCCTTTGGAGTTCGTCGTCGGTTATTTCTGCGGCGATCCCGTTCCATTCGATGACGGCGGTCTGGCCGACATCGATCCATTGCGCCCGCGCGCTTGGCTTTCCTGGGCTGGCGCTTGGCATGGGCACCTCGACATAGCGGCGCAGAAGCGCCCGGAAGAACCACGGGGAGGTCCTCTCCGTGATCTTTTCGGGGGTTTGCAGGCGGAAGGTGACGCGCGGGGCAAACAAGGAATAATCCGCTGGCTGTGCAGCGCCCATCTGCGCCACAACCTGGATGGGCGGCCGCTCCGGGATTGCGAAATTCGTCCAGGCGGTAGGCCTTGAATAAAGATAATGCGGGCCGTCGCTGCCTGTCCCCAGATCGCGGAAGGCGCGCAGGCGATAACGAAACTCATAATTGCCGTTCATCACGACCATATCGTCCCCGTTTCGTCCGAAATAGTCGATGAATGTCGGGCGTTTTGCGGATCCGGCAGGCTGGGTTGGATCGGTAAGCTGGACAATGCCTGCTGTCGCGGGGATTTTTGCCCTGAGCCCGATGCGCCGGAACGTTGTTGGTGCCGACGGTTCAGCCTCGACCGGCATGCCGCGCAGCCACCCCGTGCGTATCGCGCCAAGCCAGGCCTTCTCGATGGCCGCGCCGTCCTTCAGGCCCTCGATGGCCTTCAACGCCTCCCAGGCCTTCATGTCGAGCATGGCCATGATCCGCGCGTCCTGTTTTTTGATCTCCTGCTCGTCCCGTTCGATCATCAGGAAGACATCCGACGACTGGTCACCTGCCGTCCAATTGATCACGAGGCGCGGAAGGCTTGCCGCGTCGCTGTCGTCCACGACGCCAGCTGGCAGGAAGGCACGATATTTCGCCACATCCTCCAGGCGGTGCTCGTCCGCCCTGGTTGGCTGGGTTGCCTGATACTGCAGCGGCGGCGGCGGTTGGATCGAACCGGTGAGCGTTTGGCAACAGGCCGGGCAGTCCTGCGTCCTGGCCTCAAGCCCGGCATAGGACAAGGGTGCGATCCACCAGACGAACGTCTCCTGCGGTCCGCCCCCGAGCGGCACGAAGAGCTTGCCATTGAGCTGGGGTGTCTTGGGGTTCTGCTCGACGATCCACAGCCCGTGGCCAAGATGCAGCGTCGCGGTAGTGACCGCGCCTTTGGTGGGGAGCGGCTGTCCATCAATCGATTTCAGCTGTGCGGCCGTGGCTGCACGCGCGCCCTTGGCGCTTCGGATCACATAGGCGATGCAAAGACCGTTCGCCTGTGGGATCAGCACGACGGCTGGAACCCCCAACTCGATCGAGGCCAGCGCGGCGTTGGCGGCATCGCTAGTTCCAGACAGCCTAACTGCGCCCTTGCCGTCCACGGCGGTAAGCGTGACCTCGCCATTGGCCGCAGCTTTCGCTAGGCTTGCTTCCAATGGGCACCTTGCTTGATAGATTTTGAACGCCGCGGTTTCGGACAGAGCTGGCCGCTGCGCCGCAGGAATGGTCGCCATAGGCGCGTAGCGCCAGGACAATTGCGCCAGACCGCGAAAACCGATCGTAGGGCTTTGCTGCGGCTTGCCCGTATCGGTTCTGGTGCCAAGCGCAAGGATAGTGCGGCTTGGTCGCAAATCCGCCGCGCTGGCAGGATCACCACTCCAGGTAAGGCGTTCCAGTGCACTCTCGCACATCGCTATCTGACCCAGCGTCAGCGTGGTGGCATCGTCGGACCATGCGACGGGATCGATCTTGACGCCCTTGTCGGCAAAGTCGCAAGTCGCCAGCCTTTGCAGCACGAGGTCGCGGTCAAGCCCCGGAGGAGGCAAGATCGGCAGCGCCGGCACCAAAAGCGCTGCGGGCTCAGTCGGCATGTTCGGCGGCCGCGCGTCGCTGACCAGGAGCTCCGGCGTCTTGGCGAGGGGACTGCTGCCTATGACCTCGGGCGAGGGTTCGGGCGAGAATGTCATCTTGCCGTCCTCGCCCTTGCTCAGCAACTGCGCCGTGCGGGCAGCCACATTGGGCGCCCAGAACTGGACGTAGCCACCTTTCAGCTTGAAGCCGGCGACGCCCATGTAGAGATAGCCCGCACCAACGTCATCGGTCTCGTAATACAGCTCCCAGATACCCTGGGCGTTTGGTGCGGCGACCTCCTGGACGCTGACCTGTTCCCAGCCATCGGCCACGAGCTCATCGATCTCGCTCTGCCAGGGTTCCGCGGCGGGCATAGCAAGAATGGCCTTGTCTCGTTCGAGAGGGAGGATCGGTGGCTTAGGCCGTTTGCGCAGAATGGTTGCCCATGCCGTCAAGGTGGCGGGATCCGCCAGCGGTATCTTGCCTTTGCTGTCTTGCTGATGTGCGGCGTAGCTGGCGTAGGGCGTGCTGAATTGCATTTTCAGCTGCAATGGAAACGCTGCTTGCGCCGAAACAAGCCGCAACGACAAGGGCGAGGCGGAGTCGTTGCCCGGTGGGGGCATGAGGCGAGAGCGCTGCCGCAGGGAAAATATCGTCCCCGCTACTTCGCCAGCTTCAAGATCGGCCGCCGCAACCGCGATCGGATCGCTTTCCTGATCGAGCGGATCAACGGCGGTGACAAAGAAGCGATAGCGCTGCGGCACCGCAGGCATCGCCGACGCCGACGAGTCGGGGCGCCATTTGCGCGCTGACCAGGTCGGATCGGGTGGCACGGCTATGTCCCAGTCCGGCAGGTCGGCCGGCGGCTTCATCGGCGCGGCCAGGAAACCTTTGCGCAGATCGAAGGCAAATCGTGCAGAACCCTTGTCCCCCTTCGATGGCAACGGCTTGTCGTCGAGGCCCGACCGCTCGTCGGTCCTGTCGTCATTTGTGGTGGGGACAGGCAGGACGGGTTGCCAAGCCGGCTGCCTTAAGGCGGCCTCCAAGGCCGCGACAAGCGGATCCCCTTTGGGGTCGACAAGTGCTGGGCCGAGATCGCGCGCAAAGGAATAGCGCCTCGTCATGAGCCATGGGGCAAGGTCGGCAAGCGTGGGCATCTTGGCCGGATTGTCGAAGAAGGGTTGCGAGGCCTTATGACCCTCCCACATGCCATAAACATTCCAGGCCGCAGCCGGGCTGCCGGCTGGCAGCGGGTCGATGGCGATCTCGATACGTCCATCTCCTGTGCGAAACCCAAGCGCACGCCCGTTCATCTGGACGGCGGCGTCGGCTGCCTGGGGTACC
Source organism: Mesorhizobium sp. M4B.F.Ca.ET.214.01.1.1 (assembly GCF_004791545.1). Lineage (NCBI taxonomy): Bacteria > Pseudomonadati > Pseudomonadota > Alphaproteobacteria > Hyphomicrobiales > Phyllobacteriaceae > Mesorhizobium > Mesorhizobium sp. M4B.F.Ca.ET.214.01.1.1. The sequence goes on along the minus strand of NZ_SRUX01000025.1, from coordinate 26,239 downwards.
TCAACCAGGTCATAATTGATGCTGGCGCCGGTCGGCGCCACGGGCGGGTGCGAAGATCCCCCTTTGAGCGCGTATTTGAGCTCGATCTCTCTGCGCAGGAGCGATGTCCCCGGATCGAAAGGCGGCTGCTTGGTCGTACCGACCTTGGTCTGCGTCACGGTGACGACGATCCCATTTCCTACCGCGGTAATGCCTTCGATGTCTGTGCGATCAAGGCTGAAGCTGCGGCCAAGGCCAAGGATCTCTGACCCGTAGAATTGTCGGCCACGATCTGCTTCCGACCCCGTGCCGCCGCTGTCCGGATCGCTCCAATAGTCGAGCAGTTTTCCGCCATGCAGGGTACGCAACCGGATATGGCCGCGCACCTGCTCGGCCTGATCAGCAAGATCGCGCACATCATCGAACGTGCTGCCTGTCCCCAGTGCTGCAGAAATCAGGGCCAATTCTTGCAGGCGGATATGCGGGACGACGGATGCGTCCGGCGCCCAAAGGTCGATATGCGGCATGTCCACTAGGGCTCGCGACAGCGCTGCCTCGGTTCCTGACAGGCGCGCGGCGCTGCGTCGGATGATATGCGGCACATGCGCCGGGCGCGCGCCGCTGGTAACAAGCCAATCGGCAAATCGACCGGCAAGATCCGCAAGAGCTCTTGTGTCCTGGGTATAGGCAAGGTTTGGTCGTGCTCGCATCGCGGTCGGAAAGGCCTGCAGTACCCGCTGCGCGACGCGGTTGGCGACGCGGTCCCGATCGGATTCATGCAGCAGGTTGACCACCCCAAACGGCACTTTCGAAAGATCGGTCTGATCGAGGGGAACGTCCTTCACTGGCCCATCGGGTCGCTTTGTCTGCAACCAATGGCCCGCAACTGCAAACGGCCAATCGACCGAGTCGCGAGGCGTGTCCAGCATGAAGTACTGCCGCGGCGAGACGGCCTGCTTGAGGATCTGCCGGATCGGCGTGATCTTAAAATCCTTGACGTCTAGCGGACGCCCGGCGCGCCTTGGGGCTCCGGTGCTCTCGATCTTGGCCTCGATCGCTTCCACGGTGAATTCGGCATCATAGGCGGGCAATGCGTCGCTGCCGCCATCGCCAAGCACCCAGCGCACAACCAGGGTGAATGTGTCTTTCGATCCTTCCTGGAGACGAAGGCCGGCAATCGTTTTGAGATCAGCCATTGTGTCCTCGACCTAGTTGGAAAGCTCGGGCAGAGCCAGCAGGTCGGCGAATGCCAGCCTTGACCTGCCGCCCTCGAGCATCGGGCAGTCACCATCATGAAGCGTGACTTCAAGCTGCGCCTGCGTGCTATAGGTGACGCACAAGATTGTGACGCTGACGCTGAAGCCGGCCTTGCCCCTGATCCGGCCAATGCCCTTATGGAGGCTGCCGCAGACCTCGAAGCGGATATAGGCGGCAACGTGGATGCCAACCAGCGTGACGCCCATAAAGCGCACTGAAGCGTTTCCCCACAGGTCGCCGTAAAGCTGCGCCACGATCTGGACGTCGGGAAGGCCGAGCGAGGAGAGCGCGAAGTCGATTTCTTGCAACGCCTCCTGCATCTGCATCAGGATTGCCGGAGGTTCCTCGGCCAGCGCCTTGGCAGTCAGAGGCTGCCAGGCCAGTTGCAGTGGTCTCGAGGCTGGCAGGGCTCTTTCTTCGTCGAAGACGAAAGACATGATGAAGACGCCGCCAATCATGATGCCTGCGTCGACGGAGGCCTCCGCGATGCCGCCACCCACAGCAGGCGGTGCAAATGTCCATCCGGCGCGCACTGCAACGCCCATGGTGATGGCCTTCTTGTCCAGGGAGATCAGTAGGCCGCCTTGGAATGTGTTGATGGGGAACATGCCGTTGACGACGACCTTCGTTGCCTTGTCCCAGTCGCGGTCGAAGTCATCGCTGCCCTTTCTCTCGGGCCAGCCGATGCTGAGCTTCACATGTGGGTTGCCGCGCAGGCCAAGCTCCAGGAAGATCGCGCCGGCTTGTACGGAATAGGTCGGGGCGCCCTGCGGCAAGTCGATTGTCGGCAGTTGCAGGCCGATCGAATAGAGCTGATTCTTCCAGTCGACGACAATCCCGAAGTCGACGGGATACTGCGAGATGAGAAAGGCAAAGCCGTCAACGCGGAATATGCCAGTGTCATTATAGAGGATCGACGTCAAATGCTCATCCGCATCGTCGCCCTCGTCTGTGGACAACACCGCTGAGCCGACCTGCAACATGCCGCCGCCGCCAATGGTTGTGCCGATCGTTTTCGACGGTTTCCAGGACGCCAGCCATTTGTCGGCGTCCATCTTCGGTTGCAGCGCCTTCAAGATCGACTTGGTCGGGTTCTCAAGAAGCTTTTGCAGGCTGGTATTTGCGTCCAGCTGCAGATCGGCATTATGCGCAAAAAGCAGGAACGGCTTGCGTAGCGTCGCGACGCTGCCCAGGGAAAACTTTGCGTCGGACTGCAGCGCGCCAACCCAGTAGGACGTGCCGCCCTGGCTGCCGATGCGCAGCCTGAGATCGAGCTCGCCGATGAGCCCGGGATCTTTCAGCGTGAGGCTGCCCCAGATCTCGCGCTCCTTCATCTTGGCGGCGCCGTTATGCGGGACGCCGTCCACCGGCTTGCCTTGGGAGTCGGCCCACATGGCCGAGGCCTCGATCGTCAAGCCGCCGAAATTGAGCGCGCCATGGATGGCATCGATCCTGAGGTTGATCTCCTTGGCGGAAACTACCACTGTAGCTCCGATCGACTGCAGGCCGGGCAGGCCGGTCTCTATGCGACCGTTGACGTACAGCATTCCGGCCGCAACGTCGAAGGTGATCGACCGCAGGGTAAAGGGCCATTTTCCAAACAATGTCGAACGCTGCTCGGCAGGTAAGATGAGCGAGATGACAGCGTCCGGTTTGTCGCCAAGCGAAAACAGGATGCGTGCCTTGAGCGGATTGGCGGCATCGCTGGACAAAGCTGGCAGCGCGGCCGCGAGGTCGGCGGTGGCGACCATGTCGACCGAAATCTGGACAACATCCTTGAAATCGGTCGAGACCTGCCTGAGCGCGATTTTGTCGAAGCCGGGGACGCTTTCTGACGAGAACCACGCGTCCGCGTCTCGCGCGCGGATGTCGATGAGCGTCTGGCCGGTCTCGCCGCTCGAGTAGCTGAAGTCGCCTTCGAATGCCAAGGACTTCGTCGGATCGTTCTTGTCGGTGATCTGGGGCAGTTCGAAACGTAGCCCGATCGCTTGCGTGACTGTCTTTCCGGCCGAGCCTTCGACGGTCGCATCGAGAACGAAGAGGCGCAGCACGCTCTTCCATTCGTTATAAAATGGCAGGCCGGTGACTTCGATTTTGCCATTTGGCGCTTGGTAGCCGCCGACCCAGCTGGCGCCATTTTCGTCTAGCCAACCATAGTCAAGATTGAGACCACGATTGACGGTATCAAGGATCGCTTTCAACCATTTGAAGTCGGTCTCAACCACTTTGGGCGCAAGAAATGCGAGCGGCATCCCCTTGAGGAAGAGGCCGCGCCAGCCATCTTGCGAGGGATCGAGCTGCGCCCGCTTGCCGTTTTGGGCGCGCGGCCAGACCGCAGGATGCGCCTTGGCTTCTGTGGCCCAAAGATTAGCGTCGGTCCAGCCCAAGTCGAGGGGATCGAGCGATGCCTTCGTGTCGAAATCATAGGCCACTGCTTGATCGTCGCTGAGCGGGCGGCCTCCCTTATCCGGCGCAAGGTCGTCGAGCTCATAAACATACTTGCCGTTCTGGTAGAGAATGACCGAAAGCCCCATGGCAAATGGCATGTGGAACAGTTCCGGGGGCTTGCCGTCCTTGAGCGGCATGTTCTGATCGATAAAGTCCTTGAAGGCGAGCGAACCATCGCCGGTAGGACGTGTGACGAACACGACCCGCAGGCCGGAAAGGGAGTTGCTCTTGACGAACTTCTGGAAGGCCTTGTCGTCGAGCTTAGGAAAGTTGACGGTGAAGTTATCGGCGCTGAAGGCCTCACCGATGGAGGGCGCGTTCGCCGCCTTGACAGCTGCCCAGCCCAACGCGATGCAGAAGGCGGAATAGGCGGCGGCCTCCTTCGCCGAACCGATGCCCTTGACTGTCAATTTGGTCTTGTTGGGCGCCGCTGTCTTGACGCGCGCATAGGCCATCTTCTGGCCGATCAATGTCGTGCTGTCGATCGTAAGTGTCGTGCCAGGATGTTCGACGCTGTGATAGTTTTGCGGCGTTCCCCGCGTGGTGAAATCGTCGAGCCAGCTTTCTTTGAGTGTCGGTAAGAGGCCATTGGCATTCAACTCGAAGTCGCGCGCAGGGGTGAACTTGTCGTCGAGCTCCCAGGCTTCCAGCTTGGTCGAGGTAAAGCCCGCTGGCCGGCTGCGCAGAAAAGGTTTTGCAATTGTCAGTGCGGCCGCTTTCGATGTGTCGAGCGAAAGAGGGGAGAGGCCTGACCCGTCATCCTCGCAGCGCAGGGCGAGATCGGCATAGGGAATGTCGAGCGTGGCGATGCCCGATCCGTCTGCAGGTGGCTTCGGCCCCAACCGGCTTCCGGTCGTGATGTCGCCGACCGGCAGGTAGGTGACGCCGGCCAGATATTCGAAGCGCTTGCCGCTTCCAGTGTCGCGCAGGTCGATTGCGGCGATGTTGGCATCGAGCACTGGGCGCACGCCACTTCGCGATCCAAAACCCTTGATGCGGAGGCCGTAATTGCGGTTCTGCCTCGGGCTGATGTCGGGTCTACGATAATGGAACCTGGCGGCAGGCTTCCCGGCCAGGGCTGCGGCAAGGTTCAGCTCGAAAGACATATCCTCGCCGCGTGCCCGCAAGATTGTCGCCGCCGCCGGCGTATCCTCGACATCGATCACCCTTGCTAGCAGCAGTTCCTGCTCGGGCGCGAAATCCGTGGCCGTAACCCAGCCGCCAGCCATGTGCAATTCGCTGGCCCGCAACAGGATCGGCGTCCATTTGTCGGCATCAGCTTTGAGCGCGCGCATCAGGCCGCTCGCTGGAGCTGCCTGGACGATGGCGGACTTGATGACCAAGCGGTGGCCGCCTGCGGCAGCTGACGCTGTGGCTGCCGCGGCGCCCGTAGCGACATGCAGGGCCACCTTACTGACGGCGGCTTGCAAGGTGAATGGCGCTTCCGGGACACTGTCGACCTTCAGCGTCGAAAACAGCGCGCCAAGATCCATCACGAGGCCGGGGCCATCCTGTGTGATGAAGAACCTTTGATTGGGCTGGAGGGTGCTCTCCTGAGCCTTTGAAGTGCCCCTTATAATGTTTGCGGATGTCGGCAGTCCGGCACTGTCCACCAGCGCTGCCCGCACCGAGTTCAACCAGCAGATCGGGCCGCCGTCCGCCTGCTTATATGCCGACAAGGCTCCGAAGCCCACGATCGGCCCTCCCGCGCCAGTGTCCAACTGGACGATTTGCTGGAAGTCGAATGAGCCATCCATGAGGCTCACGAGTTTTAACCCTTTATCGACGCGCAGGTTTCCGCTCGCCGCGACAAACTTCTTCGCTGTCGATTTGGTGCCCAGGAACTCCAGGCTCACATCGCCGCCGATCCAAACGCTGTCAGCCTTGGCAAGGCTCGTTGGGCTCGAGACGATTAGACGAATGGCGTTGGCAAAGACGTCAATCAACAGAGGACCAGGCATGAAAGCCTCCGCTAGCGGCTAGGTGGCTGATAACTCACATGGACGCTGTCCCCGGGCAGGAGGGCCAGCCGATCAAGGGTCGATGGCTTGTCAAAGTCTGCCACGCCCGAGAGCGGGACACGCTCGGCAGCACAGCGCGAGGCGCTCGGCACGATTGTCACGAAGACTTTGTGATGGGCCTTCTTTCGCAAGAGGTCCCGACCGTAGAGAGCCCGATATGCCAGGCTGACCGCGCTGTTGACGGAGACAGGACCGTCAAAGGGTTGGATATGGGCGATCTGGTCGTCGCCCACCAGCGTCCAGCTTTGGACAGCGCGGAGCTGATAGCTGGCGTTCGACCAATCTTTGTTTGCCTGCCCCGCATTCCTTTGGACGCTGTCGATGCCCATCTGACTCGCGCAAAGCCTGGCCCGCTGCGGCGACTCTTCCTCTGTCCAGGACGCCGCCAGACAGGCGGCCGCGTCGCTGAGGGCAGGCTGGTCGGCGCTGCATCTTCCTGGGCGCCAGAGCCGAACACCGAGATTGGCATTGGATCCCAGTGCATAGGCCAGTCGGGTCTGGGCGCTTGTCGGGTCCGGCAGCGAGGCAAGCGCTCCCGGCGCGTCGATCTCGATGCCCCCGCTTTCGTCGAGCACGCTTGAAGCGTGCGCGCTTTGCAGCGGCTGTGCTCCAATGATTTCGCCCGGCCCGATCCGGAAACGTAGGTCGGCATCGACACGGTCGCCGGGCAACACTTTCTGGCTGGCAAGCCTGACGATCTCAACACGCAGCGGAAGCTTGCTTCGCGAGATACGCTGCCGCAATTCGTCCCCGCTGATCCATTTCTCGTTAGAGAACGCAATACAGGTTGAGCCCTCACCAGATTTTGCCTCAAGATGAACCGATCCTGTCTTGGTGACGCCGGACGCAGAGGTCAGCTCGAGGTCGGCCCATTGCATGCAAGACAGTGTGGAAACGGGGATCCGAACGGCACGCCCCTGTGCAACCGGACCAATTGGAAGCCATTTGCTGCCGGCAGGACACGTGGGCACGCCGGCACCGCAACTTGCCGAAACCAGGATTGTCCCATTGACCGGTGTCAGCGTGATCAGATCGGTGGCGCGCAGCCGTGCGGAATCGTCGGTACTTGGCAGCCGCCGGTAAGTCGGCACAACCTCGTCAACCACCTCGATGTCTGACAGGGCGATTAGATGCTGACATCCGGAGAATAGCACCAGCGCGCCAAGGATGTTGACTAGCCTGGGCATGCCCCGGGGCATGCCGATCTTCCAACGCGAGACAATTCGCCTTGCAAACAACGCCGCTACCCCCGAGAGAATAACAACTCTCTCTCCACGTGACGTACAACCGGCCAGGGCTAAAGGGCTCCTTGCAGCCAGTGCCAATTTGAACTACGTTACTACGCGGCCGCGATCGACAAATCGCGGTGTTCTTTCAAACACGGGATGAAACAAAGTTCCATCGTTGCGACGGAGCGATGTTGCTGAATCCGGATGTTATTGCATGTGCGGAAGTTACTCCTGCCAACAGTATCGTGGCTTTAGCAACCACGCAAGTACCTTCGTTAAGGGTATTCACGAAGTTTGCAGGTGGCCTCCGTGGCGATATCTTACGCCACGTTGGTCGATATCCGGCTTCTGGATTGCAACGCCTCGTCTCGGTTTGCCTTTGGGAGCCTTGGGGCGCGATCTGCGACCCGGTTTCCCTTATTTAGAGCAAGGCGGTGAAATACGCTGCCTGCAATCTTGTCACGTTTTACGCCCACCAGGTTCGGCTTCTGACGATGTCGGAGGCAATTCCGCCCAAAAACGTTTTCTTCCGCCAGCTTCCTCGAGGGAAATATAGAAAGGGCTAAAATCAGAGTCGCGGTTGCCTTGCCCATCACGTCCTGAAGCTGCGCCTTTTAGAAAATTCATTATCCTTTCGAGATCATGGTTGGCCCATTGGTCAGCGCGTTCGCCATAGTTGTCCTTGGGGTCCCAAAACTGGTAACTTGTACAAATCCGATCGATGGACCTCATCACTTCGGAGGTTGTCAGCCACATCTTGCAGTATATGAAACGAATGTTGCCGCGGCTCTGTTTGCCAAGAAATTCGAATATATCACGAACGTTCTGTACGTGGGTAAGGCGGTCCAACATAAGTGAATATGCCGAAAAAACATCGTTCACCTCAAAGCGCGCTCTTATCGTTGCATATTTGCGTCTGAATTCGGGATGAAGCTCCCGGATGAGGTGGTCAGAATATTCTGACCCGCCTCCCTCCTGAAAGATCAAAAGACGCTCGGTAATTTCGTGAACAAGAAGGCCGAGATCATCGCAAGCAGAGGTAACCTGCTTCACTCGTTCCATAATTATGGCGTTCTCTGTCTTCTGCTGGTCAAGAGACACAGCAAAGTTATGCTTTATGGATTCTGCAATATGCTTCTCCAGGCTAACCCTTATTAAACTCCACGCTGCTGCGAGTACTGCACCCGCACTGAGCGTGGCTAGGCCCACGGATGAGGCGATTTCTGCCCATTTCATCATTGCGCGCCTACCTATCGTAACCGCTCAAGAGCATGACTATGAGGCCGTACAGAAAAAAAGCCGGCGTCACCGTAAACAACGATCGAAACGACTCTCCTAGCTTAATCGTAGGTTCCTTCCGCCGACCAATTAACCATCGACTTATGCACTAGTCGAGAGGGGGCGTTTAGATTTCGAATACCTACGGCAGTAGCACGGGTGCCATAAAGCTGAGATATTATCACGACGGTCGTTGCTTATGGGCCAAGACAACACCGAGTTCGAAGGCCATCTCCCGCCTTCTTGCGTTTGTGCCGCGCCGGCCGGGGCGGGCTCACCCCTGCAGCCGAGGTGCTCCGCGCTGCGGCTGCGGACAAGCAGAACATAAGTTCGACCAGAGAGCAGCCGCAACGTTCGTGATTTTTTGGCGCGCGACTTTCGAGTCACAATCAAGGACTTGACTGGACCGATCAGTCCAATATACGATCCTATCATGACTGATGCCGAAACAACCCGCGAGCGGATCCTTCAGGCGACACTGGACCTTGTCTGGGCGCGCAGCGTGGGGAACGTTTCGACGGACATGGTCTGCAAGCGTGCGAAGGTCAGCAAAAGCAGCCTCTACCACTTCTTTCCGTCCAAGTCCGAGTTGGTGGTTGCAGCCTATGAGTTCCACTGGAAGCGCGTGGCGGCGGATTATGCTCGAGTATTTGACGCGTCGATGACGGGCGAGGAGCAGTTGCAAGCCTATGTGGCGATCACGATTGACGATCTCAGCCGCCAGAAAGAAGAGACCGGCAAGATTCTGGGGTGTCCCTATGTCCTGGGGGCTGCGGAGATGAGCACGCTCGACGAGAAGGTCCGCGCTGTGATCGAAAGCGTCTTCGATCGTATCATCGGCTTCCTTGAGAAGGCTGTCGCTGCCAGCGGTGCGGGGAGCTTCGAGGCCGACAATGCTCGGGTCGTCGCTCAGGATCTCTACATGATGATGACGGGCGCTGTCCTGCAATCAAAGGTGCGCAACTCGCCCGACTTCCTTAGGCATGTCTGGCCGATGATGCGGGCGAGGCTGGCCGGCTAAATTTTTTTGTCCGTTAGTGGACTGATCGGTCCACTAACCCGAGCTTGGCAACGCTGCGGCCGATCGGACGATCCAACATGAGCAGCAACCGTGGGAGGAAATTGTGACAACAGCTAAATTCAAATCGATGGCGGCGGGAGCGTTGCTCCTGCTGGCTGGCCTTCAACCGAGCTTGGCCGAGGAGACGAACATCGATGTGGGCTTGGACAAACCGATAACTGTCAAGAAGGGTGGATTAAAGAAGATCGCGCTCTTCATAGAAATCGGCACCAATTCGGCGGTCCAGTCCACCGTAACCGGCGCCAAGGAAGAAGCTGCCAAGCACGGCATCGAGATTGACGTGTTCGATGCGCGCTTCGATGTAGCCCGCCAGGTGAACCAAATGCAGAATGCTCTGCTTGGCGGCTATGACGCCTGGATCGTCGCCGCGATCGAGGGCAACCAGGTCTGCAATATGGCTGCCAAGGAGGCTCCTGAAGCAGGGATACCTGTGGCGATAGTGACCATGTCGATCTGCGGCCGTTCGGTTAACGAAGGCGAGCAGCTTTGGTCGCCCGGGACGCTGACCTATGTTGGCGGTAATGAGACGCCGTCTGCCTTCAAGAGGGTGATCATGCAGGCGGTGAAAGACAAGCCGGGGCCGCAGAAGATTGCACTTCTTACGGGACAGGAGATCCACCCGATCACGCAAGCTTTCGACAAGGCAGTCGCCGAGGTATCCAAGGAGCACCCGGAAGTGAACGTGGTGGCCGAGTACAGGACCGACTACTCGCCGGAGATGAACCAGCAAAAGACTCAGGTCCTGCTCCAGGCCCATCCTGATGTCGACGCTATCGTCGGCGTGTACACCAACATGTCAAAAGGTGCCGCGGCGGCACTGGATGCAGCCGGGCGGGCCGGCCAGGTTCGCTTGTACGAGGCTGGTGGCACCAAATGGTCGGTCGATGCAATCAAGTCCGGCACGATCTCGGCGACGACCGGCTACTATCGGGCGACCGCAGCAGCTACAGCTGTCAGGTTGCTCGTGGACGCCTTCGACGGCAAGGCAGTGCCACATGTGGTGTTGAACGACGGGCATGTTCTGCTGCCGGGCCAAGCCGAGGGCGAGGTCGCGATCATAACCAAGGCGAACATCGACACTTACACGCCTCAGTCGCCATGATGAGATTGTCGGCTCGGCCTGGGCCGTGTCTGTGCCGAGCTGGCTAATCCTGCAGAGTCAGGTCCGTATCTCGATCGAGCGGCCAACGATCGTTCCCCCGCATTCGCTTTCCATGAAAGGCAAGATACATGAGCAGTCCAATTGATGTCCTCAACGCGTTCTATGACGCCGAGCGCCGCTATATGTTGGCAGGCGGAGCGGCAGCAGGCGCATCATTTGACGAGATGGCTGCGACGCTCCACCCAGAAGTCGAACTGCACCAGTCGCCTGACCTGCCCTGGGGTGGTGAGTATCGGGGCCACGCCGGGTTCCGCGACTGGTCGCTGAAGATGAGCGATGCCTTCGATCAACTTTCTGTGGAGGATGCGCAATTTCTTGTCTCGGAAGAAAGCGTGGTCATTCTGTGTCGGCTCATCACACGCGCCAGGCGTGGCGGCAAGATCCTGAATGCCCCGATGGCGCAGGTCGTGACCGTCCGAGATGGCCGCATTACCGAGTTTCGGCCGTTCTATTGGCACGTCCCGGACTATGTCGCGGCCGCGCGGTAAACCTGATGTTGGTGCGGCATCAATGGACATTTGTCGATATCGCAGCTAAAAGGAACCAGCTAAGCAGGTTACTCATGGCACGCAAGATTTCCGCAGGCGATCTAGAATTCCGCTTCCGCTCGAACCGGCTTGTGCTCGATTTCATCGCGACTGTGGGAGAGAGGGGACATCGCGACATTGAGCGGCTGGACACCCTCGATGATCTGGATAGGTGGATTGAGGCGGCAGGCTTTGCGGTAACAGAGATCGTTCTGAAGGACGAGGACCTAGCAGACGCAAAGGCCCTCCGCTACGTTATGGTCCACGTACTTTCCGATGTTGTCGCTGGACGCACACCCGAAGGCGCGGATGTCTACACGCTCAACCAGGCCGCCAAACGGCCGCCCTTACGTCCTGAATTGGGGGAAGGGGGGACCAGCCTGACCTGGCATGCGGACGTCCTTGTGCCGTCCATACTCTCGACGCTTGCTCGAGACTTTCTGCAACTGCTTGGCGAAAGAACCGATCTCGACCGAGTGAAGCGGTGCGCAGATCCGACCTGCAACATGTATTTTCTCGACCTGAGTCGCGCGAATAACAGGATCTGGTGCGCGACCGACGGCAGGGGGTGCGGTAACAAGGCCAAGAAGCGGGCTTTCGTTGCGCGCCATCGCCACACAAGTTGACCAGATGCCATCTGTCAGCCGGCGACGATGCGGTATGTTGCCTGAAGGTGCTGGCGCAAGAGTTCAACCGCGTGGTCGGTATCGCGAGCCAATGCCGCCGCGACGATCGAGCGGTGCTCCTCATCGACGTTGCGGGTGCTGCGCTCCATGGGCACAGAAAGGCGCCGGAACCGTTCGCTCTGGCGAAACAGCGCTCTCCTAGTATCGGCAAGCCACCTGTTTTCCATGCCGGACGCCAACTCCTCATGAAGGCGAGCATGCAGGTCACTCCAAGACTCGTTCATCTGTGGAGGCAATTCATCCGTATATCTCTGCGTTGCGAGCAACTGCCGCAAAGCCTCTTCCACCCGTCCCTCCCAGGCTCCGTCTCCGGATGCGATGGATAGGCGCAGGCAGATCGTTTCAATCTCGATGCGGGCTTGGGTCAACTCCGCGAAATCCTGGGAGGAAAATTGGCTGACCTCGAACCCCTTCTTCGCCTTCAGTTCCACCAGCCCTTCACCTTGCAGGGCTGACAAGGCTTCTCGAACAGCGGGCAGGGTCACCTCGAGGCGCCCGCACAATTCGCTGATATTGAGCTTTTGACCTGGCAGAAGCCTGCCATGGAGGATTTCTAAGCGCAGTCGCTCCCTGACGAGGGACGCCTTGTTGGCCGGCTCCTGCTGCATCCGCGACTCCATTCCAAGCTTGAACGCGACCATATCCAACCTTTTATGCCAAAGATAATATATTATTGTTGACTCAATGTTTCGTTCCAACTAGGTTCGCTTCAAGAGGATTTTCCAAAGGAAATTAATATGCGTTTCAGGTCATTGCGGCGCTCTGGCGCTTTGGGCGTAGGTGTCCTAGTGGGCAAAGATTGGCGAGGGGCGTTCGAGAACGAAACAGGTTATGTAGGTTCTCTGGACCAATTGGTTGCGCGGGGGCGCGAAGGCCTCCTCGAAGCCTTCCGGTCGCTTCGTGAAGCGCCGGTTCTGGATGAGGCCGCTGTAGAGGTGCTGCCTCCACTGCGCACGCCCCCGAAGATCGTTTGCGTTGGACTCAACTATTCCGACCACACCGCCGAAAGCGGATACAAGCAGCCGGAATACCCCACCTTCTTTCCCCGCTTCGCGTCGAGCCTGATTGGCCACGATGTTGCCATGGTGCGCCCGCGTGTCTCGGACACGCTCGATTTTGAGGGCGAGTTGGCCGTCGTTATTGGCGTCGGCGGACGACACATAGCAAAAGCGGACGCGCTCTCTCACGTGCTCGGATATTCAGTCTTCAACGACGGCTCAGTTCGAGAATATCAGTTCAAGACGCCTCAATGGACGATCGGAAAGAACTTCGATTCGACGGGCTCCTTTGGTCCGGATCTCGTCACGACCGACGAGTTGCCAGAAGGTGCGGCGGGGCTGCAAATCGAAACTCGCCTCAACGGTGAGGTCGTGCAATCGGCATCGATCGATCAACTGATTTTCGACGTTGCAACATTGATTGCCACGCTATCGGAGGCGGTGACACTTGAGGTTGGCGACGTGATTGTGACGGGCACGCCATCCGGTATCGGACACGCGCGCAACCCAAAACTTTACATGAAGCCCGGGGACATTTGCGAGGTCGAGATAGAGCGTGTCGGGTTGCTCCGGAACAGGATTCTCGATGAAGGCGAGGCTTCGGGTCTGCGCGCGGCGTAGAGACTTGGCAGGTCACTCGGGAGGACGACATGACAGCGTTAAGGGGATACATAGCAAGTGACGCTGAGGGTGGTGTTCTCGGTGTTCACTCCCTCGACAGCTTCACATTCTCCGTTCCGGATCTCAACCAGGCGGAAACGTTTCATGCGTCTTTCGGCCTCGATGTGCGGCAGGATGGGAACGGCCTTGCTCTTTGCACGTTCGGACACAGCCATACTTGGTGTCGGATTACTGAAGGCGCCTGCAAGTCGCTGGGTTACCTTTCCTTCGGGATTTTCGAACAAGACCTAGCTCGGTTTGCGCGACGGTTGGACGAACTGAGCGTTCATCGTCTCGATCCGCCGCCGGGACTGGAATCCAACGGCATCTGGTTTCGCGATCCGGACGGCACATTGGTCGAACTCAAGGTCGCGGCAAAGTCTTCGCCGGATACCAAGGGCCATGGGCAGTTTCAGTCTTCTCCACCAGGCGTTGCTGGTGCTCCTGTGCGAAGGAACGCGCCCGCCACACGGCCTAACCGCATGTCGCATGTGCTGCTTTTCACGGCCGATGTCGATCGTGCAGTGAAGTTCTACGAAAGCGCTCTCGGTCTCGCGCTTTCTGACCGCACCGGCAATGAGATCGCCTTCCTGCATGGTCGTCATGGGAGCGACCACCATCTGGTGGCGTTCGTACGATCTACCGGACCGGGCATCCATCATACGAGTTGGGAGGTCGATAGCCTGAATGCGATTGGCCTTGGCGCGATGCAGATGGCCGACAAAGGCTTTTCCCGTGGATGGGGCCTCGGTCGACATGTCCTTGGATCCAACTACTTCCACTATGTGCGTGATCCGTGGGGCAGCTATGCCGAGTACTCCTGCGACATGGATTTCATTCCCAAGAACATGGAATGGCGCGCGGGGGATCACGACGCCGAGGATGCCTTTTTTATCTGGGGACCGACACCGCCGGACGATTTCGCCGTGAACCATGAGTTAAAGGGGCGTTGACGGTGTCGAGACGGCCCCATCATTCGTCACTCGGCGGCAAGACCGTACTTGTGGCCGGTGCATCCAGCGGCATTGGTAAAGCTACCGCGATGCGTGTGGCTGAGGCAGGCGCCGAGGTCGTGTTGGTTGGCAGGCGATTATCGGAGTTGCAGGCGATCGAAACGGCAATCGCGGCTGCCGGCGGCCAGGCGGTATCGGTGCAGCTCGACGTGACCGATACCGCAGCCCTTGGTGCTGCAGTCGCATCGTTGCCGCGCCTAGACGTGTTGATCAACAGCGCCGGAATGAACATCCCGGAACCGATCGCTGTCGTGACGGAGCAGCATTACGACAGGCTGTTTGGGCTTAATCTGAAGGCAGCTTTTTTCCTCTCGCAGGCTGCGGCAGCCAAGATTGCCGCACATGGCGAGGGCGGCGCCATGATCCACATCACTTCGCAGATGGGGCACGTGGGCGCGGCGAACCGCACGGCCTACTGCGCATCGAAGCATGGGGTGGAAGGGCTTGTGAAGGCGCTCGCCATTGAACTGGCGCCGATAAACATCCGGGTTAACGCCATCGCGCCGACTTTCATTGAGACAGCGATGACCGCGCCGATGTTCGAAGATGGCGGCTTCCGCGCAGAGGTCATGTCGAAAATACCCCTGGGGAGGGTTGGAGTACCGGAAGACGTGGCGGAAGCCGCTGCATTTCTGGCGAGCGATGGTGCCGTGCTCATCACGGGGACAAGCCTAAAAGTAGACGGCGGCTGGACCGCCCAGTGAAGCTGTTGTGGCCAGGTGCAGGCAAGATCCAGGCATCTGTGTTGAGGGAGAATACGATGAAGCTGATTGCCTATGCCTTGGCGTTTGGGATCTTTGGGCTCCAACCGTTGCACGCCGGGGAGACGGTCGACGTCGACGTCGGCGGCGGTATGGTTGTCAAGCTTGCCAAAGATCGGCCGCTTAAGATCGCCTTCTTTTCCGAAGGCACCAACAATTCGGCGATGACCGCAAGCATCGAGGGTGCCAAGGAAGCCGCGGCCAAGCATGGCTGGACAATCGATGTTTTTGACGGGAGCTTCGACGCCGTCAAACAAAGCAACCAAATCGCGAACGCTCTGAATCGCGACTACGACGCTTTTATTGTCAAACCACTCGAAGGCAACACCATGTGTGAGCCTGCGTCGGTTACCGCGCCGCAGCGCAATATCCTTGTCGTCAATGCAGTGCTTCCGATCTGCGGACGCTCCGGAAAGGAGGGAGAGGCGCAGTGGTCCCCAGGAACACTCGCCTATGTCGGTGGCACGCAAACTCCGGACGCATTCCTGGAGGTGCTCCACAAAGTCCGCGAGCTCGCGCCGGGGCCACAGAAGGTGGGCATCCTCACCGGCAACGACCTCAATCCCATTACGCTGAACTTCGAGGCTGCACTGCAGCGGTTTCTCGCAGAAACTCCGGACTGGTCAGTGGTGGCCAAGGCGCGGACGGATTGGTCAACACCGGTAGCCTTCGAGAAGGCGCAGCCGATCGTGTCGGCTCATCCCGAGATTACACTATATTTCTCGCATTACTCCAACATGACGCGCGGCATCGTTCAGGCACTAGAAGCGGCGGGCAAGCTGGGAACGGTGAAGGTGTTCGACGCTGGCGGCACGGCGTGGGCAAAACAAGCGGTCAAGGCCGGTACCATCGATTTCACGACCGCTCTCTATCTTCGTTCCAATGCCGCCGCTTCGATCGAGGCTATCGCCGCGGCGCAACGCGGGGAACCTGTCCCGCGAGTTATCCAAAACGAAGGCAAGCCGATCACCAAAGGTGCGCTGGTCCAGTTCATCGATTCCTCAAACGTCGATGCCTACCAGCCAGAGGCCGACTGACCAAATGCTGTCCGACAGGGAAGCGGCACGCCAATGAGCAATACAACGAACGCGGCTTTTGAAACGTTGATGCGTTTCTACGAGGCAGAAACGATCTACCTTTCCCCCAGCGGTGGCGATTTCGGCATTATCGCTGAAACCCTGGACCCGGAATGCGTGCTGCACCAGCCAGGCTCGTTGCCTTACGGCGGTGAATGGCGCGGGCCGGACGGCTTCAAGGGGTGGATGGAGGCTTTCGGTCGCCAGTGGTCATCCCTGGAAGTGAAAAATCCGCAATTCTATCCGTCAGGTGAAGACGTCATCTTCAGCCGCTCGCATGTCTATGCGGTGTCGCGTCCGACGGGCCGGGAGGTCGACTGGCCACTGCTCCAGTTCTTCCGTGTACGAAACAACCGGATCCTGGAACTGCGGCCGTTCCATTGGGACACGGCGGCCATGTTGCCTGCGATGCGCGCAACCAGGGAGGACACGCATGCCCAATGAAATCGCAATCATCACTGGCGCGAGTTCAGGAATAGGCCGGGCGACAGCAGTACATCTGGCCAGTCTCGGATATGACATCGGCATAACTTACGCAGGCAATGTCGACGGGGCGGAAGAGACCGCGCGCCGTGTGCGAGCCAGCGGCCGCAAAGCTGCAGTCCGACAGATGGAACAGACGGATCCCGCCTCGATCCGGACGGCGTTGGATGCGCTTGTGGCTGAGTTGAACGGCGTACATGTGTTCGTCAACAACGCCGGCACCCTCGCGTTTGATGACTTCTTGGAACTTAAATTGGACGATTGGAACCGGGTGCTCGCATGCAATCTCACCGGCGCTTTCGTTGCCGGCCAGATCATAGCCAATCACATGGTAGCCGCCGGCACGGCCGGTCGTATCGTCAATCTGTCGTCAGTGCATGAAGCCGTGCCCCTCAAGGGCGGAGCCGCGTACTGTGCGTCCAAATCCGGCGTCGGTATGCTCACAAAGTGCATGGCACTTGATCTGGCGCCGCACGGTATCCGCGTGGCCGCCATCGGGCCGGGAGAAACGGCGACGCCGATGAGCGGCGCCAAGGAAGGTGAGGACGTAAGCGCACGCAAGCGTCCCGAACTTCCCGTTGGCCGGCCCGGCAAGCCCGAGGAAATGGCTGAAGCCATCGCCTATCTCGCCTCGCCGAACGCCAACTACACCACCGGAATAACGCTTTTCGTCGATGGCGGGCTCCTGCTCATGGCTGCAATCGGCAATCAGCGCACGATCATGGAATCGCTTGGAGCCCAAGGATGAAACGTCTGGCAGGTAGGATAGCAATCGTCACCGGTGGTGCGGGTGGGGTCGGTAGCGCGATCACCGCGCTCTTCGTGTCGGAGGGCGCCAAAGTCGCGATATTCGACAGCAAGGATACGGCCCCGGACGCGCTGGCGGCTCTCGGAGAAGCTGCTGTTCGCTACTACAAGGTCGACATCACCGATGAAGGCGTCATCTCGGCAGCGATCTCCAACATTGCCGCTGAATGGGGCGTGCCGGATGTACTGATAAATGCCGCCGCCATCGCGGGTTCGGGAAAGCCTACCCATGAGGCAACAGTCGCAGACTTCGACGCGGTTTTCTCTGTCAACGTGAAGGGCACATTCCTTTGCACCAAGCACGTGATCGCCGGCCTTCTGGCGGTGGGCCAGCCAGGGAGCATCGTCAATATCTCGTCGACCTACGGGGTCATCGGCAATGCCGACATCCCCCTCTACCACGGCACCAAGGCGGCTGTGCGGCTGCTTTCGAAGTGTGACGCCGTTACCTACGCGGGCAACGGCATTCGCTCGAACTCTGTCGTCCTTGGCTCGACGCGCACCGAGATGACGCAACGTGCAATGGAGGAAAGTGCGGAAGGGGCTGCCTATGTCCGTAACCTCATCGATGCTCACCCAATGAAGCGGCAAGCCGATCCAATCGAAATCGCACGCGTCGCGCTGTTTCTGGCCAGCGATGAATCAAGTTTCGTCACCGGAGCCGATATCGCAGCCGACGGCGGCTACACGGCTCAATGAACAAACCAAGGGAGGAAGGGAATGACTGTACAAAAGATAAGGACGGCAGGTCTGGCTTTGGCACTTGCGGCAGCAATGGCCACAAACTCGAGCCTGGCGCAGCCTGCAGCCGTGGATGTCGGCCAAGGTAAATCCGTTCAACTCGCCAACGACAGGCCGCTGAAGATCGCCTTCTTTTCGGAAGGCGCGAACAATAGTGCCATGCAGGCAAGCATTGACGGCGCAACGGAAGCGGCCAAGAAACTCGGATGGCAGATCGACGTCTTTGACGGCAAGTTCGATCCGGTGACCCAGCTCAATCAGTTGCAGAACGCCCTTGCGCGCGACTACGACGCCTGGGTGCTTAAGGCGGTCGAAGGCAACATCATGTGCGATGTCGCCACGAAGGATGCGCCGGCAAAGAACATCCTTGTCGTCACGGCCGTCCTGTCCATCTGTGGCCGCGGCGCGAACGAAGGTGCCGCGCTTTGGTCACCTGGAACCCTTGCCTATGTCGGCGGCGCAGAAACGCCACTCGCCTTCTTTCAGGTATTGGACCGGATGGGCAAGGAAAATCCAGGGCCCCAGAAACTTGGTGTGATCACCGGGCCTGAGCTCAATCCGATTACGAAAAACCATGAAGCCGCACTTGCGATGTTCAAGAAGAAGTATCCCGAAGTGAAGGTCGTGGCGATCGCCCGCACGGACTATTCGACGCCAAGCGCTCTGGAGAAGGCAGGGCCAATGGTCCAGGCAAACCCTGACATGACGCTCTACTATACCGCCTTCTCGAACCTCTCGAAGGGTCTTGTACCAGTCCTGGAGGAGGCGGGAAAACTGGATAAAGTCAAGATCTACGACAACGGTGCGACTACCTGGGCGGTCGAAGCCCTGAAAGACGGCAAGATCGCGGTCTCCAGCGCCAACCGTCTAAAGTCGAATGCGTACAACGCGGTGATGGCAATCGCGAAGGCCCAGAACGGTGAGGCAGTAGCACGCGCGATCGGCGACCTCGGCGAGCCGCTGGTCGAAGGACAGCCTCCAACCAACCCGTATCTCATCGATAAAGGAAATGTCGACGCCTTCAAGCCGGAGGTGGAGTGATGTGGGCGCTCAACAGGTACTGGCAGCAATGAGGTCGACAATGAGGGTTCTGCTCATTGCAGGCATCGCCTCGACACCGGGAATGGCCTTCGCGAAAGAGGTGCAGGTTGACGTCGGACTGCCTAAACCGGTCGTCGTCAACACCGACCAGCCGTTGAAGCTTGCGCTTTTCATTGAGATCGGCACCAACAGCGCCGTCCAGTCTACGGTGACGGGGGTGCGCAACATGGCCAAGAAGTATGGCTTCGAGTTCGACGTGTTCGACGCTCGCTTCGACGTCGCCACCCAAGTCAACCAGATGCAGAATGCGCTGCTCAACGGCTACAACGCGTGGATCGTCGTGCCGGTGGAGGGCAGTCAGGTTTGCGAGTCTGTCACTAAGCTGGCGCCGGAGGCCAATGTCTTGGTGGCACAGGCTACAGGCACGGCTTGCGGACGCTCATCCAAGGAAGGCGACGAGCTTTGGTCGCCGGGAACCCTTGTCTACGTAGGCGGCAACGAGACGCCAAATGCCTTCAAGGCAGTGATGGAGAAGGCCGCGGCTGATAATCCCGGACCACAAAAAGTTGGCATCCTGACCGGACCAAACCTGCATCCCATTACCGTCGCCTTCGATAAGGCACTCGAAGAGGTGAAAGCCAAGTATCCTGATTTCAAGGTCGTGGCTGTGCACCGGACGGACTACTCACCTCCCGATAATCAGATCAAGACGCAGACTATGCTGCAGGCAAATCCCGATCTTTCGATCATCGTCGGGGCCTATACCAACATGTCGAAAGGTGCCGTTCCCGCGCTCGAAGCGGCCGGCAAGCTTGGCACGGTCAAGGTCTACGAGGCTGGCGGCACGGCATGGTCGGTGGATGCGCTGAAGAAGGGTTGGATCAAGGCTACCACCGGGTTTTATCGGCAGACTGCGGCTGAGACAGCAGTCCAAGCGATTATCGAGGCTCGTGCCGGAAAGCCCGTGCCTCATGTGATCTTGAACGACGGTCATGCACCCATACCGGGTCAGAAGAGCGGCGAGGTTGGGATCGTAACGCTCGACAACGTCGGCGCGTATGAACCGCAATCACCCTGAATCGTTCCGCCGCGCGGCAGCGATGTCGCTCGGCCGAACACGCGATGGAGTTTAACCAGATGTCCATACCGGCTATTTCCCTTCTGGATGTGTCGAAGTCCTTTGGCCCTGTCGTGGCGTTGCAGCCGGTCAGTTTGGATATCGCCGCTGGGACGATCCACGCCTTCGTTGGCCAGAACGGCGCCGGCAAATCCACAACTCTCGGGGTGCTAGCCGGCCGCATCGAGCCGAGCTCGGGTCGCGTCCTGCTATTCGGCGAGGAAGCAAATCTAGGCAATCCTCGCGCCGCTCGCGCACAGGGCGTCTCTGCGATCTACCAGGAACTGACTATCGTTCCTGCGTTGAGCGCGGCAGCCAACGTCTTTCTCGGCCAGACTCTGGCCCACGGAGGTTTTCTCGACGAGCGTGCCATGCATAGGCGCTTTTCTGATCTTTGTGCGCGCTTGGGGGTAAGTATCGATCCCGCGAGAGAGGCGCGCCGGCTGTCAGTTGCCGACCAGCAGATGCTCGAGATCATGCGTGCGCTACAGGCTGATTCCAAGATCATCCTGTTCGACGAACCGACGACCGCACTCGCGCCTCCAGAGCGCGACGCGTTGTTCAACGTGATGCGCGAACTGCGCGATCAAGGCCACACCCTGATCTATGTATCGCACAATCTCGATGAAGTGCTTGGTATCAGCGAAAAAATTTCTGTCTTTCGCAATGGCCGTTTGGTGCAGACGCAACCGAGAGCATCATGGACTAAGCAAGGCTTGGTCGCGTCAATGCTTGGCGAGGCGATGGGCGACATCTATCACCGACGAAATCGCACGCTCGCCAGTGTCGGCAGCCCGGTGCTCAAAGTTCGTGGGTTGACGGTTCCGGGAGCGGTTACGGATCTTGCGCTAAGTGTATCAGCCGGTGAAATCCTTGGCATCGGCGGCCTGGTCGGGGCAGGTCGAACAACGTTCTTACGCGCCATTGCTGGGATGGAGCCCCGCGCACGCGGCAAGTTCGAGATCGCCGGACGCGAAGTCGCGTGGCCCACCGATCCGAGGACTGCACGTGATTACGGTATCGCCTTGGTTCCGGAGGACCGGAAGACTCAAGGCCTCGTCCTTGGAATGAGCTCAATGGATAATGTGGCAATGGCCAACTACGGCCGCGTCCGCAAGAGTGGGTTCGTGGACGCAGCGAGACTTAGAAGTCTCAGTCGAAAATCGACCGACCGCTTCGGTCTTGACCCGCGCCGGCTGGGCGACCCTGTCGGCAATTTGTCAGGCGGGAATCAGCAGAAGGTGCTGCTTTCCCGATGGGACTACGAACAGCCCAAGGTGCTGATGGTCGACGAGCCGACGCGGGGTATCGATGTCGGCGCTAAATCAGAAATACTAGACGCGCTGCGCGATTTCGCCGAGCGCGGCATCGCAGTGATTATCGTGTCCTCTGAGCTTGAAGAAATCGTCGCGGTCGCCGACCGTGTCGTCGTCCTTTCAGAGGGCAGGCTCGTCGACGAACTCGACCACGCCCGCTCCCCGCTCTCCGTCCATGCCATCCTAAATAGCGCCTTCGGCGTAGAAGGAAGCCGTCATGCTCAGCACTAATTCAGCAACCAGCGCCAAGCCCATCTTGGGTGGCGACACCGAAATCCGCAGGTCCCGTTTCTCATGGGCCGAACTCGCAATGAAGTACGGCCTATTGGCTGTTTTGGCCCTTCTGGTTCTCGTATCGCAGGTTCTCTATCCTCGCTTCCTCGATCCGTTGAACATCCGCAATATTCTTAGCCAGAATGCGCCACTCGGCATCATCGCGGTGGGGATGACACTTGTTATGATCACCAGAGGCTTCGACCTGTCGGTAGGGTCGATGTACGCTGCCGGGGCAACCATCTTCGCTAGTCTCGCGGTCGCAGGTTGGTCCCTGCCGCTGGCGGCAGGATTGGTCATATTGGTCGGCTTGGTCGGGGGGTTGATCAACGGGTTGACGATAACGCGGCTCAACGTCAATCCGTTCGTTGCGACGCTCGGCACGACTTCGATCTTTTCCGGTCTGGCGCTGCTCTATTCGAACTCCTCTCCTTTTGTCGTGACCGAGCAGGCTTTTACCTGGCTTGGACGTGGTGCCGTGCTCGGGATTCCAGTCAGTGTTTGGCTCATGGTGCTCGTCTTCGGTATTGGTGAGATCGTACTCTCGAGAACCACCTATGGGCGTTCCCTTTACGCCATAGGCGGGAACGATGAAGCAGCACGGCTCGCCGGTTTGCGCACCGTGCTGATCCGGGCCTCCTCCTATGTCATCTGCAGCGGATGCGCCGCTGTTGCGGGTATGATCATAGCCTCGCGCCTCTCGATCGGTCAGGCGGACATCGGCTCGACGATGGCGTTAGACGCGATCGCCGTCGTAGTGATTGGGGGCACGTCCCTAATGGGCGGGGAAGGGGCCGTCTGGCGCAGCGCTATCGGATTGCTGATTGTCGCGGTGCTGACGAACCTGCTCGACTCGCTGGCCGTCGATTCCAACTACCAACTGGTGATCAAGGGCACGATCGTGGTCGCCGCCGTTGCTCTGGACGCCTACGCGCGCACCCGGCGATGAGGCGAAGCAACCGTGCACCATGTGGCCATCAGCGTACGCGATCTTGCCGCCAGCCTGGCTTTCTATGCAGGTTTCGGCTTCGAGAAGGACGCCCAGTGCCAGCTTTGGGATGGAGAACTCACGCTGACGGTGCTCGCCGGGCCGCATGGGCGACTGGAGTTGTTCAGTTCCATTCGGCCGGTGATGGCGTCGGATCAAATGGCTTCGCTTCGAACGGATCTACATCAAATCGGCGGGAAGCATTTCGCGTTGGAGGTTTCGAATCTTGCGTCCGAAATCCAAAGACTTCGCTCGCTAGGGGTGACCGTAGAGGGCGATGTTGCATTCTCCGCGTTGGGCTTCGACTACGTTTTTGTTCGCGATCCGAGCGGAAACTGGATCGAGCTGCTGGAAGTGCAAAAATAATATATTATTCTTTGACTTTGCTGCGCCGCCCGTTATAGACGCTGTTGCCAGAACAAAGTGCAGCACTCTCCGCACTAGGCGAAAACGAAAGAGGCTTGGAAATGGTACGCTACCTTAAATCAGCTCGGCCCGAAGCGGAGCGCAAGCAAGACGACGCCAAGGTGCGCGGCGCCGTTGAGGCCATTCTCGAAGACATCGAAATGCGTGGCGACACCGCGGTGCGAGAACTGTCGGCCAAATTCGACAACTATGCCCCCACTTCCTTCCGTCTTTCTGAGAGCGAGATTGAGCTCTTGATGTCGCAAGTGTCCTCACGGGACATGGAAGACATCAAGTTCGCACAGCAGCAGGTACGCAACTTTGCGCAGGTGCAGCGGGATTCCATGAAAGATGTGGAAGTCGAAACGATGCCGGGCGTCATCTTGGGCCACCGCAATATCCCGGTTCAGTCGGTCGGCTGCTATGTGCCGGGTGGCAAATTCCCGATGGTTGCATCGGCTCACATGTCGGTTGCCACGGCGAGCGTCGCCGGCGTGCCACGTATCGTGGCCGCGACTCCGCCCTTCAAGGGTAAGCCAAATCCAGCTGTCATTGCTGCGATGAAGCTTGGCGGTGCTCACGAGATCTATGTTCTAGGCGGCATTCAGGCCGTTGGCGCTATGGCGATTGGCACGGAGACCATGCAGCCGGTCCACATGATTGTCGGTCCCGGCAACGCGTATGTCGCCGAGGCCAAGCGCCAGCTCTTTGGCCGAGTCGGCATCGACCTTTTCGCCGGCCCGACGGAGACGATGGTGATCGCCGACGAGACGGTAGATGCTGAACTCTGCGCGACGGATCTCCTCGGCCAGGCTGAACATGGCTACAATTCACCTGCGGTGTTAGTGACCAACTCCGAGCGGCTGGCACGCGATACACTTACCGAAATCGAACGGCTGTTGGCGATTCTGCCGACGCAGGAGACAGCGCGCAGGAGCTGGGATGACTATGGTGAGATCATCATCTGCGACAGCTATGAAGAGATGTTGTCCGTAGCCGATGAGATTGCCTCCGAACATGTTCAGGTCATGACCGATAGGGACGACTGGTTCCTCGACAACATGCGCTGCTACGGGGCGCTGTTCTTAGGGCCGCGGACGAATGTCGCCAATGGCGACAAGGTAATCGGGACGAACCATACTCTGCCGACAAAAAAGGCTGGACGCTATACGGGCGGTCTCTGGGTCGGTAAGTTCCTGAAGACCCATTCCTATCAGAAAGTAGTGACTGACGAAGCTGCGACGCTCATCGGCGAGTACTGCTCGCGGCTTTGCATGCTTGAGGGATTTGTGGGGCATGCTGAGCAGGCCAACATCCGCGTGCGGCGTTATGGCCGGCGAAATATTCCATACGGTGTAGCTGCTGAATAAGCGTCGCGATCAGCCGCCGCGACCTCGCAACGATCCGCCCATCCATCGGTGAGCCGGTGGTGCCTCCCAAGGCGAGAAGGCGGCTGTCGCCGGTCTGCTCGGCGGCAGCCGCACAGCGCGGCAAGAAATCGAAATCGCCAATCTGTTGGCCACCTGCAAGGTTGGCCTAAGATCCAATCACGAAATCTGGGACGTACGGTGGCTCAAGCTATTTTTATACCGAGAGAATTGGATGCGAACGAGCAGCGCGTTGCTGCCTCGCCGGACACGGTGAAGCGACTGGCCGGCCTCGGCTTCGAGGTGGTGGTCGAAAAAGGCGCGGGCACCGGCTCGCGCATCCCCGACGAGGAATTCGCCAAGGCGGGCGCCGCGATCGGCGGGGCCGCCGATGCCTCGAAGGCCGATGTGGTGCTCAAGGTGCGCCGGCCGAACGACACCGAGCTCAAGGGCTACAAGCAGGGCGCCGCCGTCATCGCCATCATGGATCCCTACGGCAACGACGCTGCCGTCGCCGCCATGGCCAAGGCCGGCATCACCGCTTTCTCGATGGAGTTCATGCCGCGCATTACCCGCGCGCAGGTGATGGATGTGCTGTCCTCGCAGGCCAATCTCGCCGGCTACCAGGCGGTGATCGACGCGGCCGCCGAATATGACCGGGCGCTGCCGATGATGATGACGGCGGCCGGAACCGTGCCGGCGGCCAAGGCCTTCATCATGGGCGTCGGCGTCGCCGGCCTGCAGGCGATCGCCACCGCGCGCCGGCTTGGCGCCGTCGTCACCGCCACCGACGTGCGTCCGGCGGTGAAGGAGCAGGTGCAGTCGCTCGGCGCGAAATTCCTGGCGGTCGAGGACGAAGAGTTCAAGGCGGCCGAGACGGCCGGCGGCTACGCCAAGGAAATGTCGAAGGAATACCAGGCCAAGCAGGCGGCGCTGACCGCCGAGCACATCGCCAAGCAGGACATCGTCATCACCACGGCGCTGATCCCCGGCCGGCCAGCGCCGAAGCTGGTCTCGGCGGCGATGGTCGCTTCGATGAAGCCGGGCTCGGTGATCGTCGACCTCGCCGTCGAGCGCGGCGGCAATGTCGAGGGCGCGCAAGCCGGCAAGGTCGTGACCACGGCGAACGGCGTCAAGATCGTCGGCCATCTCAACGTGCCGGGCCGCGTCGCGGCGTCGGCCTCGCTGCTCTACGCCAAGAACCTGTTCGCCTTCCTCGAGACGCTGGTCGACAAGGAGAGCAAGACGCTTGCCATCAAGCGCGACGACGAACTGGTCAAGGCGACCATGCTGACCGACGCAGGCCAGGTGGTGCACCCCAATTTCGCCAAGGCCGACCTGCAGCCGCGCATTGAACCGGCTTCTGTGCCCGCCACGACCCTGGTCGCCGAGGCTTCTGAGAAGAAAACGGCGCCCAAAAAGACCGCAGACAAGAAAACCGCTACGAGCAAGTCCGCTGCCAAGCCGAAGGGGATCGCGTGATGGACGCCTTGCAGAAAGCCCTCGACCAGCTCGACCAGGCAAC
>NZ_SRUX01000258.1:0-290 GCF_004791545.1 Mesorhizobium sp. M4B.F.Ca.ET.214.01.1.1 | reverse complement strand
GGCCGCTCTCGGCCGATGAGAAAGCGGCGCTGCCGATCCTGGCGCGCGGCTCGGCGCTTCGCTTCATGCTGACCCGCCTCTATGACTGGCTGACCATTCCCGATGGCGGGCTGGTGATGAAGCGCGATCCGACCGAATATATCCGCCGCATGCGATTCCATCGCGCGATCAGATCGCCATCCGAATACGGGCTCAAATGACCAAGCAGGTTGAAATCTTCACCGACGGCGCTTGCTCGGGCAATCCCGGGCCTGGCGGCTGGGGCGCCATTCTGCGCTTCAACGGCAAGA
>NZ_SRUX01000257.1:0-290 GCF_004791545.1 Mesorhizobium sp. M4B.F.Ca.ET.214.01.1.1 | reverse complement strand
CGCGGCAATTCACGAGGCTCGCCCGGAGATTGTCGCCGCAGCGCACGCCCATTCTATCTATGGCAAGGCCTGGTCCGCGGTCGGCCGCCTGCTCGATCCGATTACACAGGATGCCTGCGCTTTCTATGAGGACCACGTTTTCTTCGACGATGCGCGAGTAGTCGTTACGGAGGCCAGCGAAGGTGCCGACCTCGCACGCTGCCTCGGCTCGCACAAAGCTGCGATTCTGCGCAACCACGGACTGTTGACCGTTGGCCGGACGATCGAGGAGGCGGTCTGGTGGTTCGTCG
>NZ_SRUX01000256.1:0-290 GCF_004791545.1 Mesorhizobium sp. M4B.F.Ca.ET.214.01.1.1 | reverse complement strand
GCATAGGAAGATGCTTTGAAGGCCGCAGTCAACCGGTATCGCGGAGATTTGTTGAGGCCTGCGGCGCTTGGCCTGTCGCTGGTGTTCGGCGTCATGCGCGTCGTCAATGTCGCCCATGGCGAGTTCTTCATGCTCGGCGCGGTGCTGGCCTGGGCGCTCTCGACGGCGATCTCGGGCCATCCTGCACTCGGCTTCGTCGCCGCGCTGGTCATCGCGCCGCTCATCGTCGGCGCGGTCGCGCTCCAATCGTGAACTGGCCGAGGCGCTGGATCAGCAGACGGCGACGGCCG
>NZ_SRUX01000255.1:0-292 GCF_004791545.1 Mesorhizobium sp. M4B.F.Ca.ET.214.01.1.1 | reverse complement strand
ATGACGAAGCCGTTCCACAAGGACGAGCTTGTTGCCCGCATTCACGCAATCGTCCGCCGTTCCAAGGGCCATGCGCAGTCGGTCATCTCCACCGGCGAGCTGATCGTCAATCTCGATGCCAAGACGGTTGAAGTGGGCGGCCAGCGCGTTCACCTGACCGGCAAGGAATATCAGATGCTTGAGCTGCTTTCGCTGCGCAAGGGCACGACGCTGACCAAGGAAATGTTCCTGAACCACCTTTATGGCGGCATGGACGAGCCGGAACTGAAGATCATCGACGTCTTCATCTGCA
>NZ_SRUX01000254.1:0-292 GCF_004791545.1 Mesorhizobium sp. M4B.F.Ca.ET.214.01.1.1 | reverse complement strand
CTGCAGCGCGAGGCGCTGTTCCTGAAAATCCTCGGCTCCGCGCTCAGCGTCTCGATGGCGTCGATCAGCGCCGAGGGCATCGACAACAGCAATATTCTGAAGGCCAGCCTTGAAGCGATGCGCCGCGCCGCCGCCGGCCTGTCGCTGCAGCCCAAACTGGCCTTGGCCGACGGCCGCGATGTGCCGCCCGGCCTCGCCTGCGAAGGCCGCGCCCTGATCAAGGTCGACCAGCGCTCCCAATCGATCGCGGCTGCCTCGAGCGACGCCAAGGTGATGCGAGACCGCATGATGC
>NZ_SRUX01000253.1:0-292 GCF_004791545.1 Mesorhizobium sp. M4B.F.Ca.ET.214.01.1.1 | reverse complement strand
GCGCTTGGCGTGCACCAGTCCTCGATACTCAAGCATTTGCAGGGCCGTGGTGACCGCGGGCGGTGGGCGCGAGCATGGTCGCCAGAAATTCATGCGTCGGGAGGATCTTATCTCCTTCCGCACGGTCGTGGACCATCAGCTGCCAGCGGGCCAGCCGTTCTTCGATCTTGGAGTGGCCATTGACCAGTGCCGTCCGGCATGATTGGACGAGGAACGCGTGGGCATAATCCAGCACTGAGGTGCGAAGCGACGGGCTAATCGCAGGGCGAAGGTTTTCAACCGGCAGGCGCCA
>NZ_SRUX01000252.1:0-292 GCF_004791545.1 Mesorhizobium sp. M4B.F.Ca.ET.214.01.1.1 | reverse complement strand
GGGTCGTTTCCGAACAGGAGATGTAACGGCGTAGCGGCGTTACAGCCGCTCACGCACGGTCATTGCCCAAAGGCGGGCTTTGCCTGTTCAGATATTCGGGGGACGGTGAAGAAGCGGGGTCTGCCCCAGCGCCTTGCTGTCGTCGAGGAAGGAGCGGATGCCGCTGACGACGGGCGTGCCGACTGTGCCGTGATCGATCAGAACCGCCATGCCGAGACAGAAATCGCCGCAGCATTGTGGCTTCGCGGTTTTTTTGACACCACCGTCCTCGTCGGACATTCCCTGCAGGTCC
>NZ_SRUX01000251.1:0-293 GCF_004791545.1 Mesorhizobium sp. M4B.F.Ca.ET.214.01.1.1 | reverse complement strand
GGCGTCCCAGTTCCAGTCGATGCCGATGCCCGGCTCGCTAGGCGCCAGCGCATGGCCATCCTCGATGCGCATCTTGGCGCCCGTCAACTCATCGAGCTGCGGAATATACTCGACATATTTGCCGTTCTGGATGGCGCAGACCAGGCTGACATGCAACTCCATCAGGAAATGCGGGCAGACCGGCATGTCGAAGGCCTCCGCCGCATGGGCGACTTTCAGCCAGGGTGTGATGCCGCCGATGCGGCCGACATCGACCTGGATGATGTTGGCGCCGCCTTTCTGCATGTACTCGC
>NZ_SRUX01000250.1:0-293 GCF_004791545.1 Mesorhizobium sp. M4B.F.Ca.ET.214.01.1.1 | reverse complement strand
GTTGCACCATTGGCGAAAGTGGCGTTCTTGCCGACGACGCAATCATGGGCGATGTGCGCATAGGCGAGGAAATTGCCGTTGTCGCCGACCGTGGTCTCGCCGCGGCTGGAATCCGTGCCAACATGCATGGTGACGCCTTCGCGGATGGTGCAGTTTTCACCGATGATAAGCGTCGTGCGGCCGCCCTTGTGCTTGGTGTTCTGCGGCGGCGCGCCGAGCGTCGCCATCGGATAGACTTTCGTTCCGGCCCCGATAGTGGTGGCCCCCATTACCGACACATGGCTGACCGTTTC
>NZ_SRUX01000249.1:0-294 GCF_004791545.1 Mesorhizobium sp. M4B.F.Ca.ET.214.01.1.1 | reverse complement strand
CGCGAATACAGCCATATCTTCCCGCCAAAGCCGATGCGCGCGGCGAGCGACGCGGTTCCGGCGCTGGAGGCGCGCAACCTGTCCTGGAGCGATCGGCTGGACAATGTCTCGCTGTCGGTCGGCGTCGGCGAGGTGGTGGGGCTGGGCGGCCTCGACGGGCAAGGCCAGCGCGAATTGCTGCTGGCCTTCTTCGGCGTTTTGCGCGGCCTCTCCGGTCAGATCCTGGTCGACGGCAAGCCGGTTTCGATCGCCAGCCCTTCCGCTGCGAGCGACGACCGCGTCGGCATGGCGCTG
>NZ_SRUX01000024.1:0-50432 GCF_004791545.1 Mesorhizobium sp. M4B.F.Ca.ET.214.01.1.1 | reverse complement strand
TCATCGGCATGTCGGCGCTGCTCACCACCACCATGCCCTACATGAAGGTCGTCATCGACACGATGAAGGAAAAGGGCATCCGCGACGACTATGTCGTGCTGGTCGGCGGCGCGCCGCTCAACGAGGAGTTCGGCAAGGCGGTCGGCGCCGACGCCTACTGCCGCGACGCGGCGGTGGCGGTCGAGACCGCCAAGGACTTCATGAAGCGCAAGCACAATGTGCGGGCTTCGGCTTGAGCCCAGCGGCTTCGCAATGAACAATGAAAA
The DNA here is from genome assembly GCF_004791545.1 of Mesorhizobium sp. M4B.F.Ca.ET.214.01.1.1. Taxonomy (NCBI): domain Bacteria; kingdom Pseudomonadati; phylum Pseudomonadota; class Alphaproteobacteria; order Hyphomicrobiales; family Phyllobacteriaceae; genus Mesorhizobium; species Mesorhizobium sp. M4B.F.Ca.ET.214.01.1.1. Next base: position 50,166 of record NZ_SRUX01000024.1, on the reverse strand, counting down.
AAGCCGCGCCTTGCAGCGCGGCTTTTTTGTTCCCAGATTCTGGAAGACCGTGGATCAGGGATTCTTGACGGTGTCCTCGACGGCATTGGCGGTCGATTTGACGTCCTTGCCGACACCGCGGATCGTATTGGCGCAGGCCGAAAGGGCCAGCGCGCAGGCAAGAATGGCGATGGGGCCAAGGCGCGACAGTTTCATGGACGGTGTCTCCCTCGTTCTGTAGGTAAGAAGATAACGCAACCAAATCGGTTCGGCTGGTTCTATGAGTGCCGTGCGAAAAGCGCAACCCGATCAAGGCGAAAGGCTGCTCGTCATCGCCTGCGGGATGATTGCGCGCGAAGTTCTGGCCGTCAAGCAGCAGCTCGGGCTCGACCATCTCGACCTGACCTGCCTGCCGGCGGAGTTCCATTTCTATCCGGACCGCATCCCGCCGGCGATGGACAAGGCGATCGAAAAGGCCAAGGCCGAGGGCTACCGGCACATCTTCGTCGGCTATGCCGACTGCGGCACCGGCGGCATGCTCGATCGCATCTGCGAGAAGCACGGCGTCGAGCGCATGGCCGGGCCGCACTGCTTCGCCTTCTACCAGGGCATGGACGCCTACGCGAAGCTCGCCGACGACGACATGATGTCGTTCTACATGACCGATTTCCTATGCCGCCAGTTCGACGCCTTCTTCATGAAGCCGCTTGGCCTCGACAGGCATCCCGAACTGATCAAGGACTATTTCGGCAATTACCAGAAACTGGTCTATATCGCCCAGACCGACGATCCGGAGCTCGACAGGGTTGCGGAGAAGGCAGCGGCGCTGCTCGGCCTGGCCTATGAGCGCCGCTCGACCGGCTATGGCGATCTGACGACGGAACTGGCCGAGGCCGCCACACGCGGCTGACCTGCTGATCAAGAGGGGGGAATCGATGCGTTTTCGGGCTTTGCTTCTGTCTGTGTGCCTGGGTGTCGGCTTGACCCTGCCAGCTCACGCCGATGGCGAGGTGCAGAAACTGATCACCGCCGCCGACAAGGCGCGGCTCGACAAATATGGCGAGACGCGCAAGGCCGCCCTCGAGGAGGCCAAGGCCGGCGACCCGGCCGAGGTCAAGCAGTTGGATACCCTCCTCGCCAAGCCGCTGGTGGCGTTTTCCGAAAAGGACCTGACCGGCACCTGGAAATGCCGCACCATCAAGGCCGGCGGCTTGAGCCCGCTCGTCATCTATGGCTGGTTCAATTGCAAGGTGAGCGATGACGGCTCCGGCTGGAGACTGGAAAAGATCAGCGGCTCGCAGCGCACCAAGGGCCGCTTCTTCGACGAGAGCGAAAAGCGCGCCATCTATCTCGGCTCGTTCACCGTCAACGAAGATCCGGCCAAACCTTATGGCAGCGGCCCGCAGAGCGACCAGGTCGGCTATGCCTTCCGCAACAGCGCCGCCGAATGGCGCATTGAATTCCCGGCGCCCTACTACGAATCGAAGCTCGACATCATGGAATTCAAGCGCTGATTCCACCCAGAGACCTTTGGTCTCGCGCCGTCACCAAGGATTAACCCCACCAGCCTAGCATGCCGCGCGTTTGCGCAGGCCGCTCCCATCCGGGCGCGCCGGGCGCTCCGACACCAGGTGTTCCCCAGGGGGTGGCACGAACCATGGCAGCGCCAATGGCAGATCCACGACCGATCGTCGTCGTCACCGAGGGCGGTCCGCACATCTGGGCGATCGTCAACGCCATCGCCGATCGGCTCGGCCCTGTCAGCGTCGTCCTCGAAACACCTGAATCCAAAAAGCAATTGCTTCTCGGCCGGGCTCGGCGCCAGGGCTGGATCTCGGCCATCGGACAACTTGGCACCATGGTGCTGACGCGGCTTGGCAAACGGTTCTTTTCCGGCCATGCGGCACGATTGATCGCCGAGCAGAAACTGGAGACCGAACCCCGCCCCGGCCAGACCATCATCGACATCCCCTCGGCCAATGGGCCGGAGTGCCTTCGGGCGATCGCCGACCTCCAGCCGGGTGTGGTACTGCTGGCCGGCTGCCGGCTGCTGTCGCGGCAGACGCTGGCGAAGATAGCCTGTCCGGTGCTTAACTATCATGCCGGCATCGCCCCCAAATATCGCGGCATGAATGGCGGCTACTGGGCGCTGGCCTCGGGCGACGCGGGCAATTTCGGCAGCACCGTGCATCTGGTCGATGCCGGCGTCGACACCGGCGGCGTGCTGCGACAGGCGCGCGGCAAGCCTGAACCGGGCGACACCATCTCAAGCTACGCGCTGCGGCAGGCGGCATTCTCGCGCGACATCTGCGTCGAAGCGGTCGGTGACGCACTGGCGGGCAAGCTCGCCACATTCGATCCCGGCCTGCCCTCGAAACAGTGGTATCATCCGACGATCTGGTACTACCTTTGGACCGGCTTGACGAAGCGCATCTGGTAGCCGGCCGGCCGCGCTATTTCACCTTTCTTTTTGCGACCTCCAATAGCGTCGCTTTTGAATGCGCGCGCGTCGTCCCATAACAAGCGGCCCCAGTGCGCATGCGGCAATGCTCGCAGCTGCTGCATCGGCCCGAAGTCGGACTCGATCTTTGGAAAGCACGATGCAGCGAAGTTAAAGTGGTAGAGCGTCCTTTGTGCGTCCAAAAAGGACGCACGGCGCTCTACGGGAGTGAGAAATTTATGGCCGATCTGATCGTCGTCTACTGGCGCGACATCCCCGCCCAGGTCATCGTCAGGAAGGGCCGGCAGAACGCCAAGCGCGAACTGCCGCTGCGCTTCACCGAGGCGATCGACATGTGCGCCATGCGCACCGGCGCTGGCGGCACCGATGACTATCTGGCCGAATGGCGCAAGGCCGACCCGGTTCCGGTCGGCGACGACCTCGAGGCCGAGGTCGAAAGGGCCTTCCACGAGCTCGACACGAAATACGACCGCGAGCGGCTGGTCGCTCTGGTCAAGGCGGGCGGAAAAGAAAATGTCTGAACAGCAACCGGCGGTTACCCAGGCCACTCTGGTCAAGAAGGCAGCGCCGAAATCCGACTACAAGCCGGCCGACGTGTCGCCGCAGCGGCGCGTCCAGCGTTCCTTCGCGGTGAGATTGTGGTCTATCCGGCACTCACGATTGCTCGAATGGTTCTACAGCCGCTTCGCCGACATCTTCCTGCTGTTGCATCCATTGTGGAAAGGCATCGGCTACGGTCGCGTCGAGGCTCCGGTCAAGTTCGTCGAGAAGCGCGTCAAGGGCTTCATGTTCGACTGTCGCATGTGCGGCCAGTGCGTATTGTCGTCGACCGGCATGTCCTGCCCGATGAACTGCCCGAAGCAGCTCCGCAACGGCCCGTGCGGCGGCGTGCGCGCCAACGGCAATTGCGAGGTCGAGCCCAACATGCCCTGCGTCTGGGTCAAGGCCTGGGAAGGTTCGCGCAACATGGTGCATGGCGACAAGATCCTCGACGTGCAGAAGCCGGTCGACCAGTCGCTGCGTGAAACCTCCGCCTGGCTGCGCGTGACCGCCCAGGCAGCCGCCGCGCGCCAGCCGGCTGACAATGCAACCAAGACCGGAGCGTCCGCATGACCATCCGCCAGCGCGACGAGAACCCGGCCGGCATCCACCTGCCGCTCGATCCCTTGCCCGGCCACACCTCGCGCGGCCGTCTGGAGCGCGTGCTGAGGCGCGGCGAGTTCGCGGTGACCACCGAGCTCAACCCGCCGGACAGCGCCGATCCGGAGGACGTATACAACCGCGCCAAGATCTTCGACGGCTGGGTCGACGCCATCAACGCCGTCGATGCCTCCGGCGCCAACTGCCACATGTCCTCTGTCGGCATCTGCGCGCTGCTCACCCGCATGGGCTATGCCCCGATCATGCAGATCGCCTGCCGCGACAAGAACCGCATCGCCATCCAGGGCGACGTGCTGGGCGGCGCCGCGATGGGCGTCGCCAACATGCTCTGCCTCACCGGCGACGGTGTGCAGGCCGGCGACCAGCCCGGCGCCAAGCCGGTGTTCGACCTCGATTCCATGTCGCTGCTCGAGACCTGCCGCATCATGCGCGACAACGGCAAGTTCCTTTCGGGCCGCAAGCTGACGACGCCGCCCCAGATCTTCCTCGGCGCCGCCGTCAATCCCTTCGCCCCGCCCTTCGACTTCCGCCCCATCCATCTCGGCAAGAAGATCGCCGCCGGCGCCCAGTTCGTGCAGACGCAGTACTGTTTCGACGTGCCGATGTTCAAAACCTTCATGCAGAAGGCGCGTGACCTCGGCCACACCGAAAAGGTCTTCGTCCTGTGCGGCGTCGGGCCGCTGGCCTCGGCCAAGACGGCCAAGTGGATCCGTTCCAACGTGCCGGGCATCCATATCCCCGACGCGATCATCAAGCGGCTGGAAGGCGCCCAGGACCAGAAGAAGGAAGGCAAGCAGCTCTGCATCGACATCATCAACGAGGTGAAGGAAATCCCAGGCGTCGCCGGCGTCCATGTGATGGCCTATCGCCAGGAGGAGTACGTCGCCGAGATCGTCGATGAATCGGGCGTGCTGAAGGGCCGCCAGCCCTGGAAGCGCGAAATCCGCCGCGACGACCAGCTTGTCGCCGACCGGCTCGATCACATTCTGCATGACGAGATTACCGAAACCCAGGTGGACATGGTGAAGACCGCGCATTGAGAGCCGGGGCGATCACCATTCGCTTGAACGAAATCAGATAACGATATAAAGAACTCTTTATATCACGACGGAGAGATTGCATGACCCGCACCATCGTCGCGTCCGCGACCAAAGAAATCATCATCGGCTTCGACCAGCCCTTCTGCGTGATCGGCGAGCGCATCAACCCGACGGGCCGCAAGAAGCTCGCCGCCGAAATGGTGGCCGGCAACTTCGAGACCGTCATCAAGGATGCGCTGGAGCAGGCCGCGTGCGGCGCCACCATGCTCGACGTCAATGCCGGCGTCACCGCCGTCGACCCTAACGCCACCGAGCCGGCGCTGCTGGTGCAGACGCTGGAGATCGTCCAGGGTCTGGTCGACCTGCCGCTGTCGATCGACAGTTCGGTCACCGCCGCCATCGAGGCGGCGCTGAAGGTCGCCAAGGGCCGGCCGCTGGTCAATTCCGTCACCGGCGAGGAAGAGAAGCTCGAAGCCATCCTGCCGCTGGTCAAGAAGTACAATGTCCCGGTCGTCGCCATCTCCAACGACGAGACCGGCATCTCGATGGACCCGGATGTCCGCTTCGCCGTCGCCAAGAAGATCGTCGAGCGCTGCGCCGATTTCGGCATTCCCGCCCATGACGTCGTCGTCGACCCGCTGGTGATGCCGATCGGCGCGCTGGGCGATGCCGGCCGCCAGGTGTTCGCGCTGCTGCGTCGTCTGCGCGAGGAGCTCAAGGTCAACACCACCTGCGGCCTCTCCAACATTTCGTTCGGCCTGCCGCACCGCCACGGCATCAACGCCGCCTTCATCCCGATGGTGATCGGCGCCGGCATGACCTCGGCGATCATGAACCCGGTGCGTCCGCAGGAAATGGAAGCGGTGCGCGGCGCCAATGTGCTCAACGGCACCGACGAGAACTGCACCAACTGGATCCGCACCTACAAGGACTACAAGCCGGCCGAGGGCGGCCACGCCGTCGCCGCCCCCGTGGCGGTTACCGCTCCTGGCGAAGGCGCCGCTGGCGGCCGCCGCCGCGGTGGCCGTGAAGCCCGGATGGCCAGGGGATAAGCGCGCAATCGTGAGCCTTTCCGCAAACCTCGCTGAACCGATCGCACCTTTGGTGTGGTCGGTTCAGTCTGCTTTGCGCTCAGGCCAGGCCCAGGATCGCGTCGAACACGGCCATCCCCGCCCACGACCCGAAAATGCCGGTCACGCCGCCAACGATGAAATCATCGTCGGCGGCAGGCCAGAAGGCGTGCAGCAGCAATGCCGCGACGATCGCGCCGACAATGCCGGACGCCAGATATTGCGGATTGCGCAGCCAGCGGCCCTTCAGCACCCGCACCATCGTGAAAGCGGTGAATATGGCGGACAGCAGGAGATCGGACATGATTGGCCTCTGGACCATCAAACACTCCACCCAACAGTGAAACGATCCGTTAAACGGCATCGACAATCATCACCGAGACCGATGCAGGCATGAACTCGCACACCAACATCACCGACCCGCTCGTGCTGTTCATGCCGTCCGGCAAGCGCGGCCGGTTCCCGGTCGGCACGCCGGTGCTCGATGCCGCGCGCCAGCTCGGTGTCTATGTCGAGAGCGTGTGCGGCGGGCGCGCCACCTGCGGACGCTGCCAGATCGAGGTGCAGGAAGGCAATTTCGCCAAGCACAAGATCACCTCCTCCAATGACCACATCTCGGCCAAGGGCGCCAAGGAAGAGCGCTACGAACGCGTGCGCGGTCTGCCCGAGCGGCGGCGCCTGTCCTGCTCGGCGCAGATCCTCGGCGACCTCGTCATCGACGTGCCGCAGGATACGGTCATCAACGCCCAGACCATCCGCAAGGACGCCGACACCAGGGTCATCGCCCGCGATACCGCGATCCGCATGTGCTATGTCGAGATCGAAGAGCCCGACATGCACAAGCCGCTCGGCGATCTCGATCGGCTGAAGATCGCGCTGATGAAGGACTGGGGCTTCAAGAGCCTCGAGTTCGACTTCTATCTGCTGCCGCAGGTGCAGGGCATCCTGCGCAAAGGCAACTGGGCGGCCACCGCCGCCATCCACAAGGATGCCGACAGCGACATCGCGCGCGTCATAGCGCTTTGGCCGGGCCTTAAGAACGAGGCCTACGGGCTGGCCTGCGACATCGGTTCGACCACCATCGCCATGCATCTGGTGTCGCTGCTGTCGGGCCGCGTCGCCGCCTCGTCGGGCACGTCCAATCCGCAGATCCGCTTCGGCGAGGATCTGATGAGCCGCGTCTCCTATGTGATGATGAACCCGGACGGCCGCGAGGGCATGACGGTCGCCGTGCGCGAGGCGGTCTCCGGCCTCGTCGACAAGGTCTGCGCCGAAGGCAATGTCCATCGCAACGACATCCTGGATTCCGTCTTCGTCGGTAATCCGATCATGCACCATCTCTTCCTTGGCATCGATCCGACGGAGCTTGGCGGCGCTCCCTTCGCGCTCGCCGTATCGGGCGCCGTGCGCATCAAGGCCTCCGACATCGGCCTGAAGCTGAACCAGGGCGCGCGCCTTTACATGCTGCCCTGCATTGCCGGCCATGTCGGCGCCGACGCTGCGGCCGTCACACTGTCGGAAGGCCCGCACCGCCAGGACGAGATGATGCTGATCGTCGACGTCGGCACCAATGCCGAGATCGTGCTCGGCAACTCGACGCGGGTGGTGGCGGCCTCCTCGCCGACCGGCCCCGCTTTCGAAGGCGCGGAGATTTCTGGCGGCCAACGGGCGGCGCCCGGCGCGATCGAGCGCGTGCGCATCGATCCCGAGACGCTGGAGCCGAAATACCGCGTCATCGGCTCGGAGCTTTGGTCCGACGAGCCGGGCTTCCTCGAAAGCGTGCAGGCGACCGGCGTCACCGGCATCTGCGGCTCCGGCATCATCGAGATAGTGGCGGAGATGTACCTTGCCGGCATCATCTCCGAGGACGGCGTGGTCGACGGCTCGCTCGCCGCGCGTTCGCCGCGCGTCGTCGCCAATGGCCGCACTTTCTCCTATGTGCTGAAGGACGGCGAACCCAGGATCACCATCACCCAGAACGACGTGCGCGCCATTCAGCTCGCCAAGGCAGCCCTTTACGCCGGCACCAAGCTACTGATGGAAAAGCAGAACACCGAGCATGTCGACCGCATCCATTTCGCCGGCGCCTTCGGCTCCTTCATCGATCCGAAATACGCCATGGTGCTGGGCCTGATCCCGGACTGCGATCTCGACAAGGTCTCGGCAGTCGGCAACGCCGCCGGCGCCGGTGCCCGCATGGCTCTGCTCAATCGCGGCTACCGCCGCGAGATCGAGGAGACGGTAAGCCGCATCGAGAAGATCGAGACCGCGCTTGAGCCGAAATTCCAGGAGCACTTCGTCTACGCCATGGCGCTGCCGAACAAGGTCGATCCGTTCCCCAAGCTTTCGGCTGCGGTGAAATTGCCGCCGCGCAAGACGGTCAGCGAGGACGGTGTTGCCGGCGACGCCACGCCGCGCCGGCGCTCGCGCGAGGGCCATGCGGCAAGGCGCGGCCGGGAATAGCAGCCTCTCGCCGCCTCCCAAAGTCTCCCATTTTCATTTGCATGCAAATGTTTCCGGATCGCCCTATCCGGAAACCGAAACGCTGTTTTCGTGAAATCCGCTGGAAACACGCCGGGCGCATTTAGGCACCCGTCGAACGGCCGGCCGGAAATGTCTTCCCGCCGCCGCTTCCGGAGGAAACACCATGTCGATGTTCGAAAGCCTCGGCCGCTATGGGGTGGCCATCAAGCTTGCGCACAGCAGGAACAAGTCGATCCGGGCCCTGAACAGTCTGCCCGTCGACATCCAGAAGGATATCGGCTGGCCGGCGTCGCCGCCGAATGATCCGCAGGCCGTGCTTTCCCAATTGCTCCTGGGCTCGGCGCGCTGATGACGTTCGCCGACAAATGCAAGCTGCTGGCCAAGCGCCGGGGCCGTGATGCGGCTCCGGCTGCCGGCGACAACAAACTGCGCGTCGCCTTGCTGCCGCGCCGCTAGACTGGACGCAGCGGCACGGCAGGATCACACAAGCGTGTTGCACCCGGCGCAAATCTTGACATTTCCGCCCAAGACACGATCTTCGGATTAGAGGGGAATTCTCTTAGTCGGCTCCGCCGAAGTTCGTGTATCCGCATGCCCAGCTTCAAAAGTCACGTCGTTTCTTTTGTCCTCAGGCATAGCCGCAAGCAGGCCTTTTCCAGTCCGGAAAACCTGCAGCGCTGGATCGCCTATGCGCGCAAGACCGAGGATCACCATCCGCCAGCCTCGCTGCGCACCCGCTTCGATATCGCCGAGCGCATGGTGAACGGCTTTCCCGTTTATGAGATCGCGCCAAGGACCGGCGAGCGCAAGCGCATGCTCTATCTGCATGGCGGCGCCTTTGTCTTCCAGATCACCTCCTACCATTGGGGCCTGATCGCCGAGATGGCCGAGCGGCTGGGCTTCGGCATCACCGTGCCGATCTACCCGATCGCGCCCGAGCACGACTTCCACGCCATGTTCGGCATGGTCGGCAAGGTCTACCGGCAGATGCTCGAGGATACGGAAGCCGCGGACATCGTCTTCATGGGCGATTCCGCCGGCGGCAACATGGCCGTGGTGCTGACCATGATGGCGGCCGAGGACGCCTTGCCGCTCCCCTCGCACCACGTCCTGATTTCGCCCGGACTCGACATGTCGCTCTCCAACCCCGAAGTGTTCGAGGCCGAGCGCAACGATCCGTGGCTTGGCATCGCCGGCGGGCTGGAGGCGATCCGGCTCTACAGTGCCGGCATCGATCGCGCGGACTGGCACATCAGCCCGCTCTACGGCGACCTTTCGGTATTGCCGAAGACGCTGCTATTGACCGGCTCGCACGACCTGCTCACCCCCGACAACCTGATCTTCGCCGAGAAGGCGCGGGCCGCCGGCGTCGAGGTGGAGGTCGTCTACGAGGAAGGCATGTTCCACGTCTGGCCGCTGATCGAGATGCCGGAGACGCGGCGCGCGCGCAACAGCATCGTTGCCTTCCTGACTGGGGAAACCAGAACGCGGCCGGTCAAGGCTCGTGGCTGGTCGCTTGAGGGTCACGCCGCGACCTGACCCTTAGCCGGACTTGCCAGCCAAGCTCAGAACTTGCCGGTTTCCTTGAACACTTCGAAAGTAGCGCGGATATGGTCCGCGACCGCCTTCACCGGCGCACTGGCGTCCGGCGTCACCACCATGGCCAGGTTGTAAGTGCCGATATCGGGCATGCCGTCCTTCGGGCTAAGCGCGACCATCTCGTCGCCGAGGAACGATCGCGGCAGCGGCGCGACCGCGAGGTCGGCCATAATGGCGGCGCGCTGGCCGGCCGTGTGCGCGCTCATATAGGCGACGCGGTAGTTGCGGCCCTCGCGGCCGAGCGCCTCGAGGGCGCCGGCCCGCCACACGCAGCCCTCCTCCCACAGCGACACCGGCAGCGGCTCGCGCAAATGCGCGCAGCCGCCCTTGGCGCCGGCCCAGACGATCGGTTCGGTCAACAGCACCTCGGCGCCGAGCGCGCTGGTCTTGTAGGAGTTGGTGAGCAGAGTGATGTCGAGCGCCCGGTCGTCCATGCGCCGGCGCAGATTGATGCTCTGGTCGATGGTGACGTCGACGGCGATCGAGGGATGCGACTGTGCGAAGCGCTTCAGGACATGCGGCAGCACGCGTTCGCCGTAGTCGTCCGGAGAGCCCAGCCGCACCACGCCGACAATGTCGGGGATGATGAACTTCGACACCACCTCGCGGTTGATCGACAACAGCCGGCGGGCATAGCCGAGCAGCATCTCGCCGTCAGTCGTCAGCGTCACCGAGCGCGCGTCGCGCGCGAAGACGGAGCGGCCGAGGATGTCCTCCAGCTTCTTGATCTGCATGGAGACGGCCGACGGCGTACGGAAGACGGCGGTGGCGGCCGTGGTGAAGCTGCCGGTTTCGGCAATTGCCACGAAGGTGCGCAGGACATCGAGATCGAGCAGCGGCAGCGGATGATTGAGTGGGGCGTTCATCGGGGTCAGCCTTCAATTTTTCTGATGCGAACGATCATTCCATTTCGTTTGATTGAACATCAGTTTGGTAGGATAGTCAACTCCATCGAAGCAGGCTGTTGCCACAAGCAGCCATCAAACGACCCCGGCACGGACCTGCATTCGACAGAAATGAAGCTGAAACAGACTGCCGCCGGGCAACTCCCGGCCCAACGCAAAGGAGAATGAAATGTCCATCCTTTCCTCCATCGGCCGGCTTGCGACCGAATTCACCGCGGCCCGCGCCCGTTACCAGACCGAACGCGCCATCCATGCGCTGCCGATCGAACTGCAGAAGGATATCGGCTGGCCGGAAGCCGCCGATGCCAGGACCGGTGCTCGCCACGGTGTGGGATCCTGGGCTGGAGCAAAGTAAATCGTGTGTATCAAAACCTGAAGGCCTGCCCGGCGGACCCAGCCCGGCAGGCCTCTCTATTTTGTCCAACCGCCTGTTTTGTTTGCATTCAAATGATTTTTCCGAGCCATGCTACGGCTGCATGACGCATATGAACCAATCGCATAACGCTGCTTTTTCGATTTAACGCGTTGTAAACAATCGTAAATCCTGGGCACATTGCCCAAAAATGTCGCAATTGGTGTCGCTTTTCATAACAAGCGCTTCGCTTTTGCGATTTCGTTTTCGTTCGCACAAGCCTATATCAACGCCAGCAAACGAGCTGCCCCACTCCATCACGCGAAGGCGACCCGTCTGAGCAACCGAATGGAGATGATTATGAAGCTTCTTGCCCGCCTGTTCCACCGCCGCGAAATGAACCTGACGACCGCGCTCGAGCGCCAGCGCCTTTCCAAGACCATGCCCGGCCAGACCGGCGCCCTGGCCGCCGCACGCCTCGGTTTCGTCGCCTGATATTGAGACTTTAGGCGCGGCGCCTCCCAGCCGACGCTGTGAAGTTGACCTCCCCGCCGCTTCGGCAAGACCGAAGCGGCGTTTCTTTTGCCCAGGGGCCGTTCTGCCCGCTCCGGTAGCACATCGGGGCCTATTCCCCAGGCGATTGCCCATTTGCGACCCATGTCGCAAATTTAATTGTCCCAAACCTCTCTAGGCGATTGACAGGAATGGTTTTTCCTGATGTCGCTATGCTATTCGCGACATCCTGTTCGCGTCATGGCCGCGTGAGGTTTCCCGTGAATGCCGTAAAGCACCCGATCAAGAGATCGTTTGTATTTTTCCTCGTCCCCGACTTCACCATGATCGCCTTCGCGACGGCGCTCGATCCGTTGCGCTCGGCCAACCGCATGCTTGGCTACGAGGCCTATAGCTGGCGCCTGGCGAGTATCGACGGCAAGCCGGTGCGCGCCTCGAACGGCGTCGAATGCGCCGTCAACACCTCGCTTGAGGAGGAGCGCAGGAAGATGGCCGGACCGGACCGGCCGAACATGGCCATCGTCTGCAGCGGCGTCAATGTGGAGCGCTACCAGAACAAGTCGGCCTTCGCCTGGCTGCGCGAGGAATACAATCGTGGCGTCGCCGTCGGCGGGCTGTGCACCGGCGCGCATATCCTTGCCGCCGCCGGCCTGTTGTCCAACAAGCGCTGCGCCATCCATTGGGAGAATCTGCCCGGCTTTTCCGAAGCCTTCCCCAAGGCCAACGTCTTTGCCGACCTGTTCGAGATCGACCAGAACATCTACACCTGCGCCGGCGGCACCGCCGCGCTCGACATGATGCTGAAGCTGATCGGCGACGATTTCGACGAGAGCCTCGTCAACCGCGTCTGCGAGCAGGTGCTGACCGACCGTGTGCGCAGCCCGACCGACCGCCAGCGCCTGCCGCTGCGCGCCCGTCTTGGCGTGCAGAATTCCAAGGTTCTGACCATCATCGAACTGATGGAAGCGAACCTCTCCGAGCCGCTGTCGCTGATCGAGATCGCCGACCATGTCGATCTCTCGCGCCGACAGATCGAGCGCCTGTTCCGCACCGAGATGGGCCGTTCGCCCGCCCGCTACTACCTGGAGATCCGGCTCGACCGCGCCCGCCATCTCTTGATCCAGTCGTCGATGCCGGTGGTCGAGGTGGCGGTGGCCTGCGGCTTCGTCTCCGCCTCGCATTTCTCCAAATGCTACCGCGAGCTCTATGCCCGCTCGCCGCAGCAGGAACGCGTCGACCGCAAGCAGCTGCTGGCGGCCTGAGGCGGAGCGGTCATTCCACGAAGGCGAAGTCCTGCTCGCTCGCGTGCAGCATGCCTGCCAAGGTGCGCAAGGCCTCCTCGAGCCGCTCGATCGGCGGCGCCGCAAGCGCCAGCCGAACGGCATTCGGCGCGTGTCCGGGGCCGACGGCGAAGGCGCTCGACGGCGTGATCGCGATGCCGCGCCTCGCGGCGACGGCGACGAAAGCCTGCGAGCGCCAGTGTTCCGGCAAAGTGAGCCACAAATGGTAGGAACGCGGGTCAGCCTGCACCTCGAACCCTGAAAGGCAGTCGGCGGCGAGACGCTGGCGACGGCTGGCATCCTCGCGCTTGGCTGCGACGAGTTCGCCGACAACGCCGTCGGCGATCAGCCGCTGCGCGGCGTTGAAGGCGAAGCCCCCTGCCCCCCAGCCGCCGGAACGGATGCAAGCCATGACGCTTTCCCTGAGCCGCGGCGGCGCACTGACGAAGCCCAGCGTCAGCCCCGGCGCGACGCGCTTCGACAGGCTGTCCAGCACCACGCAATGGTCAGGCGCCAGCGCCGCCAGCGGCGCCTCGTCGGCGAGGAAGCCGTAGACCGCGTCCTCGATCATCACCAGGTCGAGGCTTTCCGCGAGCCGGGCCAGGTCTTCGCGGCGAGCGGCGGGCATGGTGATGCCGAGCGGGTTGTGCAGCACGGGCTGCACGTACAGCGCGGACAGCCGCGCCTCGCGATGCGCCTTCTCGACGGCGTCCGGGCGCACCCCGTTCTCATCCATGGCGAGCGGCACCAGATTGACGCCGAGCCGCGCCGCGATGCCCTTGACCAGCGGATAGGTCACCGCCTCGACGCCGCAGCGCGCACCGGTCGGAACCAGGGTGGCGATCGCGGTGGCGATCGCTTGACGGCCGCCGCCAGTGAAGGCGAGCCCATCGGGCCGGGGCGACCAGCCGCCGCGGGCGAGGAAACGGGCGCTTAGCTCTCGCGCCGCCGGCGTGCCGCCGCTGGTCGCCGGCCTCAGTGCAATCTGCATTGCGTCCGTATCGCCAAGTCCGGCAAGGCTCTGCGACATCAGTTGCGCCTGCCCCGGTAGAATTGGGAAATTGAACTCCAGGTCGATGCGCGGATCGCCGGGATCCGTGGTCGCCGCGGCACCCCGGCGCGATTGCCCCGACACATAGGTGCCGCGACCGACCTCACCGACGACCAGGCCGCGCCTCAATAGCTCGGCATAGACGCGGGTCGCGGTCGATGCCGCGATGCCGCGCTGGTAGGCGAAGCTGCGCTGCGGCGGCAGCCGCTCGCCGGGCCTCAGGCGGCCCTCTGCGATCTCCAGGGCGACGTCATCCGCGAGCTTCAGGTATTCGTTTGCCGACATAATTGCACCGAGAGCAATGTTTCGATTGCACCGAGGCAATTAGCATGCGATTTCCTAGGTCGCAAGGCAAACATTGCACCGAGGTCGAGCCAGCTCGAGGACAGGTGCAGCCGAAAAACCCGGATGAACCGGCCGGACAGCGGTCAATCAGCGTCGTGCTAGCGCACGCGCAACCCCCGCGCTCGCCCGAACGGCGGCGCCGACAGCAAAGGAGACAGAGATGACCTCGATCGTTCAGGCCACCACCAATCACCATCCGCAGCACCGGCTCGCGCACTCGATGCGGCATGGCTTCGGTGCAATCCGTAAGGAGATGCGAGCGCGCAAGGCAATGCGCGCGCTGCGGCAACTCGACGATCACCTGCTGACCGATATCGGTCTGGCGCGCGGCGAGATCGCGTTCGCCGTGCGCGAGGGCCGCTAGGAGGCGCGACGTTCGACCAACCGTTCGAGAACCCGCGAGGTCGCCATGATCACCTTGCTTTTTGCCGCCGAGCTTGCCGCCGCCGTGCTCGCCACGTCGTTTATTTCCGGCATCTTCGGCATGGCCGGCGGCATGATCCTGATCGTGGTGCTGATGGCGATCATGCCGTTGACGGTGGCGATGGTGCTGCACGGCCTCACCCAGCTCACCGCCAACAGCTGGCGGGCCTGGCTCTGGTGGAGCGCGATCCGGTGGCGCATCGCTGCCTTCTATGCCGTAGGCGCACTCGCCGCCGCCCTGTTGCTGGCGGCGATCGAGCTGGTGCCGAGCAAGCCGGTCGCGCTGATCACGCTGGCGCTGCTCTCCTTTCCCGGGCTGTCCGTGCCGCGCGCCATCGCGCCCGACATCCGCCGCGGCGGCCACGGCGTCTGCTGCGGCTTCCTCTGCACGACGCTGCAGCTCACCGCCGGGGTCTCGGGGCCGATCCTCGACGTCTTCTTCATACGCACCGGACTAGACCGCCGGCAGACCGTGGCGACCAAGGCCGCCATCCAGGCGCTTGGGCACTTCCTCAAGGTCGTCTATTTCGGACAGTTGCTGGTCACCGGCACCGACGTCCTGGCGCCGACGGCGGTGGCGCTGGCTATCGCGCTGGCGGCAATCGGGACGCAGCTTTCGCGGCGCGCCCTCGATGCCATCAGCGACGCGCATTTCACGCGCTGGAGCCGGTGGCTGATCGTCGCCACCGCCGCCACCTGCCTGGTCCAGGGCATTGCCCAGCTCGGCGGACCGCGAGCGCTTGCGGCAGCGACGCCCGCGGAACAGCAGACCGACCAGAACGAGCGCATGCAGGCGGCAGTCCCAGCGCCGGGTGCAAAGGCCCGGTCGGAGTCTTGAATCTCCGCTTGACGTCGGGCAGTCTTGGCTCAGATCACGGCCGGCTCAATACCGCTCGCCGCAATAGCATTCGGCTGATGAGATGCGATCGTTCCAGCCGGTATTGCTGAAATCGCGGACCCTGCGATTGAGCTCGATCGACCGGCCTCGCATCCTCGTATCCGAATAGGCGACGAGGGTGCAGCCGCGGCTCACGATCACCGAGGAGACGCGATCGTTCCAGAACTGGCCGCCACGAAAGCTCACCGAATCGTCCGCCCCCAATTCCAGCGCGCGGCCGCGAAAATTCGAGTGCTCGAACATGACGCAGCCCGCATCGCCGTAATACTGAGCACTGGCGCTGCCGGCGCAAAACACCGATGCGGCCGCCATCAGGATTGCGACAGATTTCATGGGACGTCTCCTCGTTTGCGCATGGAAGCCGTATGATCGGCACGGCGCGACGACTTTGCATGGCCGGCACCGGACAGGCAAGCCGGGGCATGACAACTAGCGGCTGTCGAACATCCAGCTGCGGTCGCGCCACATTTTCTCGCCGACCTGACAATCCACGATCGGCTTGTCCTGGGCGAGCACCATCGGCGGATGGGCTGCCTCATCGGCCGCCCATTGCGGCGAACCGGGACCTGCAAGCTCCAGCACCAGCTTGCGGCGGATCGCTTCCGGAAACTGCGTCCAGTCGTTGACCGGGATCATGAAGGCGCCGGGACCACCGATGACGCAGTCGCTGTAGTAGCGGTCGAGATCATTGACGTCGTAGGCGCCGGTGAAGCCGCCGCGCGTCATCAACGGCAGCCCGTTGATGGTGATGCCCTGGCTCACCACGATATCGCGCGCGAGGTTGACGGGCGCGCCCTGGTTGTTGGGCCCGTCGCCGGAAATGTCGATGACGCGCTTGACGCCCTGAAAGCCGCTTTCGGCGAAAAGATCGCTGCCGAATTCCAGCGCGCCGGAAATCGAGGTGCGCCTGGCGCTGTCCGGCGGGTGGGCGTTGAGCTGCTCGACCACGCGCTCGGCATCGGCCCGGTTGGCGATCGCCGTCCACGGCACGATGACCCGCTGCCAGTTGCTGCCCGCCCATTCGACGTAGGTGACGGCGATCTTGCCATAGGCGCCGTCGGCAATGGCTCGCAGCACCAGATCGTGCGTCAGCGCCGCCGCGTAGCCATGGCGCTGGATCTCGAGCTCTTCAGGCGACATCGACAGCGAGACGTCGACGGCAAGCACCAGCTCGATGTCGACGGGTTCCGCGGAGGATGCGGGCGTCGCGCAAAGCGCCGACGCCAGCGCGGCGCCGAACGGAAGGAGATGTCTTGCACTGGCAAAAGCAGACATGCCGCGACGGTAAGCGAGAATCGCGGCCGGACAAAGCGAAAAGCCCGGCGGGAGCCGGGCTTCTCGTGCGCTAGAAAGAACTCAGCTTCGCGGCTTCAGACTCTCCGGATCGTAGAGCGGCTTGTAGCCGACGCCGGCAACCTCGACCGGATAGGTCTCGCCGAAATACTCGACCTGCAGCTTGCGCCCTTCCTGGGCGTAGGCCCAGGGCAGATAGGCAAGCGCGATGTTCTTGCCGATGGTCGGGCCGTAGGCGACCGAGGTGGTGAAGGAGCGGCGGCCGAGTTCGTCGACCAGCGTCTCGCCGGTCGCGGGGTCCAGCACCGGCATGGTGCCGACCGGATAGCGCGCGACGCCGTTCGCATCGATGTTGTCGGTCATCACCAGCGTGCACAGCATCGCCGGCTGATGCTCGCGGGCGCGATACTCCACATGCTTGGCCTTGCCGCAGAAATCGTTCTCCTTGACCTTCGGACGTGCAAGGTCGGCCTCGAGCAGATTGTACTCGGTCAGCAGGTCGGCGTTCTGCAGCCGCAGGCTCTTTTCCATGCGGCGCGTGTTGGCATAGGTCTCGACGCCGAACGGCATGACGCCGGTCGAGCGCAGCGCGTCCCAGACGGCCAGGCCATCCTCGTAGCGCATGTGCAATTCCCAGCCCTGCTCGCCGACATAGGAGATGCGGAACGCCGTCACATCCTTGCCGCCGATCCGGATCGGCTTGATCGCGGCGAAGGGGAAATTCTCCGGCGTCAGCCCGTTCGGATCCTCGACCACCTTCTGCAGAGTGGTGCGCGCGTTCGGGCCCCAGATGCCGATGGTGACGTATTTTTCGGTCACGTCGGTGACGGTGACGTCGAAGCCTTTGTCCTGCGCGGTGCGCTGCATGTAGCGGAAGTCGCGCGGACCGGCGTCGGCGCCGTCGATCACACGGCAGCGGTCGGCCATGCGGATGACGGTGAAGTCGGCGCGCACCATGCCTTCCTCGTCGAGGAAGTGGGTGTAGATGCCCTTGCCGATGTTGTTGTCGCCGCCGATCTTGGCCGCGCACAGCCATTCGAGCAGCGCGACATGGTCGGGCCCTTCGACGTCATACATCGAGAAATGCGACAGGTTGACGATACCGCAATCCTCGCTCATCGCCAGATGCTCGGCATTGGAGACGCGCCAGAAATGGCGGTTGTCCCATTCGTCCTGGCGCACCGGCACGCGGTTGCCGTATTTCTCCAGCAGATGCTCGTTGGCGGCATAACCGTGGGCGCGCTCCCAGCCGCCGAGTTCCATGAAATAGCCGCCGAGTTCCTTCTCGCGCTCCCAGAACGGCGAGCGGCGTATGTTGCGGCCCTTCGAGAACGGCTCGCGCGGATGCACAGCCGGATTGTAGACCTTCATCGCCGTCTCGGTGCAGCGCTCCCAGATGAACTCTTCCTTCGTCTGGTGCGGGTAGAAGCGCGCATAGTCGATGGCGTGATGGTCGATCGAGGTGCGGCCGTCGGTCATCCAGTCGGCGATCAGCTTGCCCATGCCGGGGCCGTCCTTGACCCAGATGGCGACGGCGTACCAGAGGCCCCTCACCTTCTGGCTCTCGCCCATCGACGGGCCGCCGTCGGTGGTCACCTGCAGCAGGCCGTTGAAGGAATGGCTCTCATTGTAGCCGAGCTCGCCCAAGATCGGCGTCAGCTCCATGGCGCGTTCCAGCGGCGCCAGGATCTGCTCCATGTCGAGATCGCGCTGCGACGGCGACAGCCGCGCCTGGTCCTTTTCGAGCAGGTCGCGCGGGTGGCAGAGACGCGGATTGTTCTCTTCGTAATAGCCCCACTCGATCTGTCCGCCCTCGGCGGTCTTCGGGTCGCCGGTGTCACGCATATAGGCCGAATTGCCCTGGTCGCGCAGCAGTGGCCAGCCGATCTCCTTGCCGGTGCCGGCGAACTCGTTGTAGGGGCCGAAGAAGGTCAGCGGATGGTCGATCGGCATCACCGGCAGGTCCTCGCCGACCAGCGCCGCGGTCAAACGGCCCCAGATGCCGGTGCAGACGACCACATAGTCGGCCATGATCGTTCCGCGCTCGGTCACCACGCCCTTGATGCGCCCGTTCTCGACGATCAGCGACTTGGCCGAGGTGTTGGCGAAAGACTGGAGCTTGCCGGAGGCCACACCCTGGTCGACGAGCTTGCCGGCGACCGTCTGCGAGCGCGGAATGACCAGGCCGGCATCCGGATCCCACAAGCCGCCCTGCACCATGCTCTCTTCGATCAGCGGAAACTTTTCCTTGATCTCGGCCGGCTCGATCAGCCGCGCCCGGGTGCCGAAGGATTTGGCGGAAGCGATCTTGCGCTTGATCTCCGCCATGCGGCTGTCGTCGCCGACGCGCGCGACTTCGAGGCCGCCAATGCGCGCGTAATGGCCCATCTTCTCGTAAAAATCGATCGAATAGAGCGTTGTCCAGCAGGACAGGAAGTCATGGCTGGTCGTGTAGCAGAAGTCGGACGCGTGCGCCGTCGAGCCGATATCGGTCGGGATGCCGGACTTGTCGATGCCGACAATGTCGTCCCATCCGCGCTCGATCAGGTGATGGGCGATGGAAGCGCCCACGATCCCGCCCAGCCCGACGATGACGACCTTCGCCTTTTCCGGAAACCCTGCCATTGCCCGTGACTCCAAAGTGGTAAAGCGGGCGGACTATAGGGCGGAGCGGTGTCGCGATTGAAGCCTGTTTGCGACATTACGAAAAGACCGAGCGACCCTAACGGCTGAACATGCTTCCTTCGGACACCACAGGCGAGGATTTTTGCCATGCGCCGGAGTCAGTCGGACCGCTCCATGAGTTTCTGGAAGACAAGCTGCTTACCTTCGCGCACGCTGTCTTCAAGCGGCTTCGCCTTCGCCAGATGCGCGGCGATCGCGCTGGCCAGCATGCATCCCGTCCCACGCATCGATACTGTAAGGCGCGGTGTGTCGAAGCGGAGTGGGTCTTGGTTCGAGCGCAACAGAATGTCGGTCGATCGCGGTCCCGATGCATGACCGCCCTTGATCAGCAGGGCCTGTGCACCTGCGCCGAGCAATTCCTGACCCTGCCTGATCGCGCCATCCTCGTCGGTAGCGCATTCCGCCGCGACAAGAAGCGCCAGCTCGATGAGATTGGGCGTGACCAAGCGGCAAAGCGGCATCAGGTCATGCTTCATGGCCGCGACCGCGTCAGCTTCCAGCAGCGCCCGGCCTGAGGTGGAGGCCAACACCGGATCGAGTATTGCCGGCACCCGCGGATTTTCGCGCAGCACGGCCGCAACGGCAACGACGGTCTCGGCAGTCGCCAGCATGCCGATCTTGATGGCGACCACCTCGTTGGCCTGCAGCGCGGCGCGCATCTGGTCGGCCACCAGGCGTGGCGATGAGCGGTGTATTTGCGCCACGCTTTCGTGCGTCTGAACTGTCAGCGCGGTGACGGCCAGGCAGGTGCGCACGCCAAGCGAAGAGATCGTCTCGATATCGCGTGCAAGTCCGGCACCCCCGCTGGAGTCGGATCCGGCAACGACAAGGACGTGCGGTTCTTGCCTCAGCGCCATCGCTCCGTCCTTGCGATCCATTCCCGCGTGCGCGCCTCGGGATCGGCATTCAACGTGATATCGGTCACAACCGCGGCGCTGTCGGCGCCCGCGTCGAGAACGCCGTCGAGCCGGTCAGGGTTGAGGCCGCCGATGGCGACCAAGGGGATGGGCGCGACCCGGCGCTTCCACTCGCCGATCCGCTCCAGCCCTTGCGGCGCCCATTTCATCTTCTTCAGGATGGTGGGATAGACGGGGCCGAGCGCGATGTAGTGGGGCTTGGCGGCGATGGCCGTTTCCAGTTCGGCATGATCATGCGTGCTGAGCCCGAGCCTCATACCGGCTGCGCGTATCGCCGAGAGGTCTGCGGTCTGCAGATCCTCCTGGCCAAGATGGATGAAGTCGCAGCCTTCCTCGATCGCCAGTCGCCAGTGGTCGTTGACGATAAGCTGGCATTGGTGCTCGGCGCACAAGGCTTTCGCCTTGCGGATTTCGGCGCGCAGTCCGGCCTCGTCCATAGCCTTGATGCGCAACTGAACCAGCCTGACGCCGAGGGGCGCCAACCGTTCGATGCAGGCGGCGCTGTCGACGATCAGGTAGAAGGGATCGAGCTTCATACGAAAACCGCCCTGCCGAATGTCGGCGTCGACGGCATCGCGACCTCGCGCGGTTCGAGCATTCCCGAGCGGAACGCCTCATGGCCGGCTTCCACCGCCTTGCCGAATGCCCGCGCCATGCCGACCGGGTCGGCAGCCTTGGCGACCGCCGTATTCAGGAGCACCGCATCGAAGCCGAGTTCCATCACGGTCGCGGCATGTGATGGCCGGCCCAATCCCGCGTCGACGATCAGCGGGATGCCAGGGAAATGTGCGCGCATCGATCGCAGCGCCGGGATGTTGACCGGCCCCAGCGCCGAACCGATGGGCGCGCACCACGGCATCAGGACCTTGCAGCCCGCCTCAAGCAGCCGTTCGGCGACGACGAGGTCGTCGGTGGTGTAGGGGAATACCGAAAAGCCGTCCTCGCTGAGGATGCGCGCCGCCTCGACCAGGCCGAACACATCCGGCTGCAGCGTGTCGTGGTTGCCGATCACTTCCAGCTTGATCCAGTTCGTGCCGAACAGTTCGCGTGCCATCTTCGCGGTCGTGACCGCTTCCTTGACGGAATGGCAGCCGGCGGTGTTGGGCAGGATTTTCGTGCCAAGCGTGCTGATCAGCGCCCAGAATTTCTCGCCGGCCTTGCCGCCCGCCATCTCCCGCCGCAAGGAGACGGTCAGCACCGATGTGCCCGAGGCCTTAACCGCATCGGCAAGGATGGCTGGCGACGGATATTGCGCCGTTCCGAGAAGCAGGCGAGAGGGAAGCGTCGTCCCGAAAAGCTCCAGCATCGCTAGCCTCCCTGCATGGGCGAGAGGATTTCGATCCGGTCACCGTCGCTCAAATGGAATTCCGCCCGATGGGCTTTGTGCACGAGGTCGCTGTTGACGGCCGTTGCCAGCCAATCGCCCTCATAGTCGAGCGCCGCAAGCAGCGCCGCCAGGGTTGTCGCCGTGATCTCGAGCGCTTCGCCGTTGACGATCAGTTTCATGTGTAGACTCCACAGGTTCGTGCTGCCTGAAGACAATTTCGGCTGCTTGCCGTGCCACGGCGGGCGCCAGAAGAAAGCCATGACGATAGAGGCCGTTGATCCTGACGGTGTCGCCGCTCGTTTCGACGCGCGGCAGGTTGTCTGGAAAGGCCGGGCGAACGCCGACGCCGGTCTCAAGGACCTCAGCCTCGCCAAAGGCCGGATGGAGCGCGCAGGCAGAGCTTAGCAACTCCATGATCGAACGGGCTGTGATCGATCCCCCGGACTGGCTTTCGATCATCGTCGCGCCGATCATGAAACGGTGGTCGGCGCGCGGCACGATGTAGAGCGGAAAGCGCGGATGAAGCAGCCGGACCGGCCGCGACAGCGAGACGTCGGGCGCACGCAGGATCAGCATCTCGCCGCGCACGCCGCGCAGCCTGTCGTCGACAGCGGCCATTCCCGTGCAGTCGATCCGGCGATCGAAACCGGAAACCTGCCTGATATCGGCGCCGAAGCGGAATGCGACGCCCATGGCCGCGAGCCGGTCATGAAGTTTCGCCATCGCCTCGCGCGGGTCGAGGTGGGCCTCGTCGGGGAAGAGCAGTCCACGACGGAAGCTGCCGGCGAGGTCGGGCTCGAGGCGCGCGACTTGGTCTTCATCGACACGCCGGTGACCCGTCGTGCGGCTGGCGAAGCGGTCGAGCTCGCCCGCATCGCGCGGCGCGGCCACGACCAGCGTTCCGGCCCGCGTCACCTGGCCGGGCGTCGCCGCATCCCACCAGTCAGCGGCGTCGCGTCCGAGATCCAGCACCGGCTGCTCGGCGCTTTCACGCTCGCACCAGGGCGCCAGCATGCCGCCGGCGAACCACGACGCATTGCCGCCAAGGCCGTGCCTTGTCTCCGCAACCGTCACCGTCGCGCCGCGCGTGGCGAGTTCGAAGGCGGCGGTGAGGCCGGCGACGCCGGCCCCATTGACCAGCACCTTCATGACGGCTCACGCCCCTGTGGTATGAGCGGTGCGCCGGTCTCGTCCGCCGGCACGTAGAGATCGCCGCCCTCACGGTATTTCGCCGCCATCGCCGCCATGCCTTCTTTCTGTGCCTCGGCGCGGATGTCGTGGGAAATGCGCATGGAGCAGAATTTCGGCCCGCACATCGAGCAGAAATGCGCCAGCTTGTGCGCCTCCTTGGGCAAGGTCTCGTCGTGGAACGAGCGCGCCGTTTCGGGGTCGAGCGACAGGTTGAACTGGTCTTCCCAGCGGAACTCGAACCGCGCGCGGGAAAGGGCATCGTCCCTGACCTTCGCCGCAGGGTGGCCCTTGGCGAGATCCGCGGCATGGGCGGCGATCTTATAGGTGATCACGCCGGTCTTGACGTCATTGCGGTCGGGCAGGCCGAGATGTTCCTTCGGCGTGACGTAGCAGAGCATGGCCGTGCCGAACCAGCCGATCATGGCAGCACCTATGCCTGAGGTGATGTGGTCGTAGCCCGGCGCGATGTCGGTCGTCAGCGGCCCCAGCGTATAGAACGGCGCCTCGCTGCAGACGGCGAGCTGCTTGTCCATGTTCTGCTTGATCTTGTGCATCGGCACATGACCGGGCCCCTCGATCATCACCTGGCAGTCCTTGGCCCAGGCGATCTGAGTCAGCTCGCCTAGCGTTTCCAGCTCGGCGAACTGCGCGGCGTCGTTGGCGTCGGCGATCGAGCCCGGACGAAGCCCGTCGCCGAGCGAGAAGGACACGTCGTAGGCACGGCAAATGTCGCAGATCTCGGCGAAGTGTTCGTAGAGGAAGCTCTCCCGGTGATGGTGCAGGCACCATTTGGCCATGATCGAGCCACCGCGCGAGACGATCCCGGTCACCCGGTCGACGGTCAGCGGGATATAGTGCAGCCGCACGCCGGCGTGGATGGTGAAATAGTCGACGCCCTGCTCGGCCTGCTCGATCAGCGTGTCGCGATACACCTCCCATGTCAGGTCCTCGGCGATGCCGCCCACCTTTTCCAGTGCCTGGTAAAGCGGCACCGTGCCAATCGGGACTGGCGCATTGCGCACGATCCATTCGCGGATGTTGTGGATGTTGCGGCCCGTCGACAGGTCCATCACCGTGTCGGCGCCCCAGCGGATCGCCCACACCATCTTCTCGACCTCTTCGGCCATCGACGAGATGACAGCGGAGTTGCCGATATTGGCGTTGATCTTGACCAGGAAATTGCGCCCGATGATCATCGGCTCGCTCTCGGGATGATTGATGTTGGCGGGAATGATCGCCCGCCCGCGCGCCACCTCGTCGCGCACGAATTCTGGCGTCACGAAGTCGGGGATTGCCGCGCCGAAGGCTTCTCCGTCGCGCTCGAGCTTACCGCGCAGGGCCTCGCGGCCCAGATTCTCGCGGATCGCGACGAACTCCATCTCGGGCGTGATGATGCCGGCGCGCGCATAGGCAAGCTGGGTCACCGCCTTGCCGGCTTTCGCCCGCAGCGGACGATTGCGGATCGGAAATTCCGGCGTCAGGCGCTCGCCTGTCGCGAACCCGTTGTCTTCCGGACGCACATGGCGGCCGTCATAGGCTTCGACATCGCCGCGTGCTGTAACCCATTCCTGGCGAAGCCGGGCAAGGCCCTTTTCGATGTTGGTTTCGACAGCCGGGTCGGTATAGGCGCCGGATGGATCGTAAACGGTAACGGGCGGCTCGCCGGCCGTCGGATGGACGGAGATCTCGCGCATCGGCACTTTGATCTGGGGGTGGAGGCTGCCTTGCTTGTGGACCTTGCGCGAGGCGGGCAACGGCCCCGTCGACACGGTGGGGGTAAGGGCATTCATCTTGAGGCTCCTTTGCTCATGCATTGGAGACCCAGTTCTGTGCCGGAAGGATGAAAAGACGCTTTGGTCGCCCTGCCGAAACAGGACCTCGGGCATAGACTCCCGCAAAGCGCTTGCACCGTCCCTACGCCAGCATGAACTGGATCAGGTTCAACGGGTCACTGCGCCGCGAAAGCCAGCAGTATCTCAGCCCCTTGCCGGGACTCCCCTGGTGAATGCCTCAGGTTGGAGGGGCCGGCGCCGCTTTGTCAAGCCGTGTTCTGCCGGCGCGGCGGCGGGAGAGACTTGCCCTTGTGGACGGGGGGTCGGCGAAACTCAGGCGAAAGCCCAGACGTCCTCGGCCTGGAAGCCGACCTGGTAGCCAGCGGTCTTCAGTTTGACCACCACCTGGCCGATCTCGGCCGCCGGCAGCGCGCCGACTTCGATCTTGATCATGCCGGGACGGTAGCGCTTGAGGTCCAATTGGTCGAACACCATCCAGTCGGCGCCCTCGCAATCGACGAGGAAGGCGTCGATATAGGCAATGCCGTTGCGGTCGAGCAGCGTCTGCAGTGTCTCCGACGGCACCTCGATGTCCTTGAGGTGCGGCGCGAACTTGTTGAAGTTGGCGTCCGCCTCGCCCCAGGCGTTCTTGCCCGACATCAGATTGGTGTCGGTTACCGACGAGCAGCCGATGAACTCGATCGGCAGCGTGCCGTCTTCGAGCGCGGCGGCGTCAAATGTATGAACGGTGATCGTCCCCCTGGTCCGCGTCACCGCCACAGGCTCGATGATGAAGCGCCCGGTATCGGGATAGTTGGCGCGCAGGCGCTTCTGATTGTAGGGGATCGGTTCGACCAGCATCGCCCGCGCCCTTGGAATGCGATGCAGCCAGGGCGTGACGTCGTCGAATAGGGCGCCGTCGCAGGCGCCGACATTGACCATCTGGAACGGCCTGCCGCCGAAGCGTGCCATCAGCGCCGCCCGGGCGAGGAACTTCGTGCCGCGCAGCGCCGGCCCGCGATCGAGCAGCCCGGCCGGAAGGCCGAACGAGAGCGCGATGCGCGCCAGGTTGGAAACGGAACTCATTGCGTGTCTCCGGGCTTGTCTCCGCCAACGACGAGCGGCGCGGCGCGGCGTTGGCCGACCGAGGCCCACAGCGCCATCAGCGGGCCGCCCAGCAATAGGAAGGGCGGCAGCAGGTTGGGGAAATAGATGCGTGTGTCGTGGATCGGGAACACCGTGAACTTCGCCAGCACGCCGAGCACCAGCGCCGCAAGCAGGATACCGGCGCGGCGCTCGAGGCGGAAACCGGCGCGGCCAAGCGCGTACCATCCGGCCAGCGCCAGAACCGAGACGCCCACCCAACTGTTGGCGTTGATCGCACGCAGCAGCGAGACCGCGAAGGCCTTGAGGTAGGCCGCGAGCGAGAATGGTGGTTCGAAGCCGTCCATGTTGTAGTGCTGCTCGATCGTGGAGAACCACAGATGCGGCCACCAGCCGGGATGCTGGGCCCAGTGCGAGATGGCGAAATAGGCAATGAAGGAGGCGGCAAAGCCCGCCAACGCACCCCAGGCCTTTTGCCGGAAGACGATGATCAGCACAGCGAAGATCGCCAGGAAGACGATGTTGTCCGGCCGCGCCATGAAGGCGAGGAACAGCAGGATCGCGGTCGCCGCCTCGCGTCTGCGCACATAGGCGAACAGGCCGCCGAGGAACAGCGCCGCGCAAAGGAGGTCTGGCGTCGAGGCGCGCGCCGCATCGCCGAAATCGGCCATGATCAGCACCGCGCCGACTATCGGAGCCAGGGCCAGCGCGCCTTCCGAACGCAGCCAGATGAGCGTGATGCCGCCGAACAGCAGCACCGAGACCACGGAGACTAGCCGCATAGCCTCGACCGGCGACACGACATGGCTGAGGCCGGACAGGATCTCGGCATAGAGGAACTTGATCCGGTACATGCCGAGCAGCGAATGGAAGTCGGCGGCATTTTCCGCCATATGGCTGCGGTAGCCGCCGCCATCGTCGGTCAGCGTCTTGTAGTCGGCGGCCGAGACGCCCGCCTTAACCGTGCTGTAGGCATAGTCGTGCAGGACCTGCGGATCGGGATAGGTGCCTTCCTCGGCGACCGCCAGATAGGGCAGCATATCCCAGTTGGCGTCGGGCATGATCCAGGCCGTTGCCGCCGTCAAAAGGATGTAGAGCGAGAAAGCCGCCGCGCCGATGGGTGCCGCCAGCCGCGCATAGGTGCCCTCGCCCCAGGCGAGACCAGCCCCGGCGAACCGGTCGAGCGGATTGGTCGGGACAGTCGGCGGCCTGGTCAGCATCGTTCTGCTCAGCGCCCTCTACTTGCCGACCTGGCTTTTGACGAAATCCTTCACGATCGCCACGATGCCGCGCGACAGAAGGTTGTCGAAGGCATCGACGAAGCGGTCGACATGCTCGCGCTGGCAGATCAGCGGCGGCTCCAGCCGGATGACGTTGCGATTGTATTCGGTGAAGGCCACGAGCACGTCGTAGTCGCGCAACAGCAGCGAGCCGACGAAGCCGGACAGCGAGCCCTTCAGCTTGTCGTCGAGCACGCTGACGATCGGCCGCAGCACCATCGGCAGGGTCTGCGAGAAATCGTGGAACTCGAGCCCGATCATAAAACCCTTGCCGCGCACGTCCTTGATGATCTTCGGATACTTCTCCTTGAGCGCCTGCAGGCGCTGCAGAAGGTAGTCGCCCGTCGCGGCCGCATTGTCGATCAGGCCTTCGTCGTAGAGCACGTTGAGCCCCTCGATCGCGGTGACGCAGGCTTCGCCCATGCCGCCGAAAGTCGCCATGGCATGGATCATCGCCGTCTTCGGCGTGCCATAGGCCTTCATGTAGACGTCGCGCCTGGCGATCATGGCGCCGACCGCCGCCTTGCCGGCGCCGAGCGATTTCGCCAGCGCCGTCACGTCCGGCACGACACCGTAGTGCTCGAAAGCGTAGAAGCGGCCGGAGCGGCCATAGCCGCACTGCACCTCGTCGGCGACCCACAGCACGCCGTACTGGTCGCAAAGCGCGCGCAGCTTCTGCCAGTATTCGCCAGGCGCCTGGATGATGCCGCCGCCGCCCTGGATGGTTTCGAGCACGATGACGCCGATCTCGGGATCGCTCCTGAACAGGCGCTCGACCGCATCGATGTCGGCGAAGGGCACCCGCACCACATTGTCCGCCACCTTGAAGTCGGCGCGGTAGAGCGAACCGTCGGTGATCGCCAGCACGCCCTTGGTCTTGCCGTGGAATGAATTCTCCGCATAGACGACCTTCGGCCGCTTCGGGCCGGCGGCGCGCTCGGCAAGCTTCACCGCCGCTTCCATGGCTTCCGAACCGGACGAGCCGAGGAACACCATGTCGAGGTCGCCGGGCGAGCACTTGGCGATGTTGTGCGCAAGGGCCGCTGCATATTGCGACATGAAAGCGATGGCGATTTCCTGCCGCTTCTCCTCCTGGAATTTCTTGCGTGCTTCGAGGATGCGCGGATGGTTGTGGCCGAAGGCCAGCGAGCCGAAGCCGCCGAAGAAGTCGAGGATCTTGCGGCCGTTCTGGTCGATGTAGAACATGCCCTCGGCGCGCTCGATCTTGACCTTGTGGAAGCCGAGCAGCTTCATGAAATGCAGCTGGCCCGGATTGAGATGCGCCTTGAACAGGTCGGTGATGCGGGCGACGTCCATCGCCTTGGCCTGCTCGACGCTGATCAGCTCGGGCTTGGCGATGGTGGCGGGCGACAGCGCCGGCGCCTCGACCAGCGTGCGCGTGCCCGTGTGTTCCGGCTTGGCCATGACGGTCATCTGAAAAATCTCCCCTTCGTCGCCTTTATTCGGCAGGAACGTGTTTGGTGGCGACGGCGTGGCCGTCCTTCTTGGCGCGGTACTCGCTGTAGGCGGCGATCAGCATGTCCTCGTCGCGATATTGCGGCACCCAGCCGAGCTGGCGCTCGGCCTTGGACACGTCGAGCACGCACTCCTCGTCGGCGATCAGATACTGCTCCGGATCCATGATCGGCATGTTCATGAGGTCGAGCAGGTCGAGCGTGCGCTTGACCGCCCAGCCCGGTGTCGGGATCAGGACCGATTTCGAACCGGCATGCCGGATCAGGTCGCCGAGCAGCTTCTTCACCGGCGGCGGGTTGAGGGAGCCGAGATTATAGGCCTCGTTCGGCACGCCGGCCTTCCAGGCCGCGCGGGCAGCTTCCGCGCAGTCGAAAACAGAGATGAACTGGTAGGGATTCTTGCCCGAGCCGATCATCGGCACGGGCAAATTCCAGTCGATCAGCTTGAACAGTTTTTCCAAAATGCCGAGGCGGCCGGGGCCGATGATCAGGCGCGGCCTGAACAGCGAGATCGACATGCCGCGCTTGCGCCGTTCGGCAGCCAGCTCCTCGGTCCTCAACTTCGACAGGCCGTACTCGCCGAGCGGCGCGACCGGATGCTCCTCGGTCATCGGCATCGTCACCGTGTGCCCGTAGATCATGTCGGTCGTGTAGTGGACGAGCTTCGAGGCGCCGGCCTTGTCCATCGCCTTCATGATGTTCTCGGTGCCGTGGAAATTCACCGGGAAGAAGAAGTCGTGCCGCTTGGCGCGCACCTGGATCGGCGACAGCATCTTCGCCGACAGGTTGTAGACCATGTCCTCTCCCCTGAGCCCGACGGTCGCGACAGAGGCCGGATCGGTGACGTCACATGTGACGAAACGAGCCGAGCGATAATGCGGCAGATCGCTCTTGACGATGTCGGCGACAACGACCTCTTCGCCGTCGGCAACAAGCTTGGGGGCAAGGTGGCGGCCGACGAAACCGTCGCCGCCGAAAATCACATGTCTCATCGAACGATCTCGCTTGTGCCGATCTTGTCTTGGGTGATGGAAGCGGTCCGGTCCTCGTGCCCTCGCCCACTTTGGGCGATCAGCACCGT
Source organism: Mesorhizobium sp. M4B.F.Ca.ET.214.01.1.1 (assembly GCF_004791545.1). Lineage (NCBI taxonomy): Bacteria > Pseudomonadati > Pseudomonadota > Alphaproteobacteria > Hyphomicrobiales > Phyllobacteriaceae > Mesorhizobium > Mesorhizobium sp. M4B.F.Ca.ET.214.01.1.1. Next base: position 20,480 of record NZ_SRUX01000024.1, on the reverse strand, counting down.
GCCGACGCAGATGCAGGCGATGCCAGCGACGCGCCAGCCATTGAGGTCCTCGCGGAAAACGAAATAGGCGAAGACGGCGACCGCGACATAGGCGAGGCTAAGAAATGGATAGGCGAAGCTGAGCTCGACTTTGGACAGCACATAGAGATGCGAAGCCATCGAGATGACGAAGGTGCAGAGCCCGAGGAACACCCACGGGCTGAAGACGATCTGCAGCAGCTTTAGCAGCGGATTGGTGCCCTCGAACGAAATTGGCCCGAGCGACATCATGCCTTGCTTCAGCATCAGCTGGGCCGCCGCATTGGTCATGACCGTGAAGAGAATGAAGACGATGTATTTCATTGTTGCCACCCCGCCCGCAGCGGTCCTATTACAAACCTGCAAACATTTCGTGAAGTCACGTGACTGTTTGAGTAAACCCTGGCTTTAACGCTTCTTTTACCAAGATTTATTCGAATTCTACCTATTCCGCCGCTTGCGCAGCTCCCTGCCGTTCATCCAGTTTCTTTGCCGTGCGCGCCCAGAAGTCGGACATGAAGGCGGGATCGCGCACAGCTTCCAGCCGCGGCCAGTCCGGGAAGGATGCCGCGAAGGTCTCGGCGCCCATGCGCGCGTCCTTGTATGGGTTGACCGCGCCGCCCGCCTCGATCGTAATGCGGTCGAGTTCGGCAAGCAGCCTGAGCGTCTTTTCGCCCCGGTTGGGGAAGTCGAGCGTCAGCGTGAAGCCTGGCCTCGGGAACGACAGCAGCGCCGGCGAGTGGACCTTGCCAAAACGCTTCAGCACGGTGAGAAAGGACCCCTGCCCGGCGCGCCTTGCCGCTTCCAGCAGCGCCGGCACGGCATGCCGCGCCGGCCCCTCCGGCACCACGCTCTGGTGCTGGAAAAGGCCCTTCGGTCCATAGAGCCGGTTCCAGTCGCCAACACCGTCGAGCGGAAAGAAAAAGCCCTGGTAGCCGACCTGGCGCGGCGCCGCCGATCGCCCCTTCTTCCATCGATAGGCAGCATTGAAAGCAGTCAGGAACGGCCGGTTGAGCACATTGAATGGCGGCTGCAGCGGCACCGAAAGGCGCGCGCCGGCACGGGACGCGGCATGCAAACCATGCTCGGCATGGTTGCCGGTGAACAGCAGGCCGCGCCCTCGCCCTCCGGCGAGCTGGTCGATCCAGGCGACGGCGTACTCATTGGCCTGGTCGGCCGCTTCGGTCAGCTCGAAGAATTCGCCGAGATCGCCAAAGGGCGTCGCCTTCTCGACGATGTCGAGCGAAGGCACCCGCATGAGCCGGATCGACGCCGACAGGATCAGCCCGGTCAGCCCCATGCCGCCGATGGTTGCCCGAAACAGCCGGGCATTGCTGGTCGCCGAGCAGCGATAGGTCTTGCCGTCCGAGCGCAGCAGCGTCAGCGATTCGACATGGCAGCCGAAGGTGCCGCGCCGGTGATGGTTCTTGCCGTGGACGTCGTTGGCGATTGCCCCGCCGAGCGTCACGAACTGCGTGCCGGGAACCACCGCCGGGAAAAAGCCGTGGGGTGCGGCGTGGGCGATGATGTCGCACAACAGAACGCCGGCATCCGCCTCCAGCACACCCGTCTCGGCGTTGAACGCGCGGACGCGGTTGAGCGGCCGCATGTCGACCACCGAGCCGGCCTGGTTCTGGCAGGTGTCGCCATAGGAACGGCCATTGCCATAGCCGAGCAAGGAACCGTCCTTCGCCGCGCCGCTCTTCAGCAGCGCGATGGCGTCTTCCGCAGGGATCGCATGGCGCGCCGCCGGCGTGGCGCGGCCGAAACTTTGGAAACTGTAAGCGGCCATGCTCACCAGCCTCCGGCAACCAGGAACGCCGCGCCGATGGCGACGACGATCTGGCTGCGCCAGTCGCGGATGATGAAGACGACCGGATCGTCATGCATCTCGTCGCGGCGGGCGAGGATCCAGACGCGCATGGTGAGATAGAGCACGATCGGCGCCAGTGGCCAGACCAGCCACGGATGCGGATAGAGTTCGCGCACCGAGACGCTGTCCATGTAGAGCGCCAGCACCAGCGCCGAGGAGAAGGCCGAGGCCATGCCCGCCTGGGCGACGATCTCCTGGTCCTCGGTGCGGTAGCCGCGGCCGGCAATGCGCTCGCCGGCCGGGATGGCGGTGGTGCGCAATTCGACGAAGCGCTTCACCAGCGCCAACGACAGGAAGAAGAAGATCGAGAAGGCGAGCAGCCAGAACGAGACGTCGACGCCGGTCGCCGCCGCGCCCGCCAGCACCCGGATCGTGTAGAGGCCGGCGAGCGTCAGCACGTCGACCAGCAGCATGCGCTTGAACGACAGCGAATAGGCCGTGGTGACGACCATGTAGCCGCCCAGCACGCCGAGGAATTCGATCGGCAGCGCCAGTCCGGCGGCAATGCCGATGGCGATCAAGGCCACCATCGCGCCGAAGCCGAAAGGGATCGACAGCGCGCCGCTTGCGAAGGGGCGATAGCGCTTGGTCGGATGCTTGCGGTCGAGCGCGAGGTCGAAGAAGTCGTTGAGGATATAGATGGCCGAGGCCACCGCGCTGAAGGAAATGAACGCCAGCACGCATTCCCAGATCATGTCGATGTTGAAGTACTCGTGCGACAGCACCATCGGTACCGCGATCAGCGCGTTCTTCAGCCATTGATGCACGCGCAGCATCTTGACGAATGTCTTCAAGGTCGGCTTCGGCGCCGCAACCGTTTCGCCGCCATGCGCGGCCTGCCAGCGCGCCGCATGACGGTCGGGCGCCACGATGATCGCGCTACGCGCGGCGTCGAAGACCTTGAGGTCGTGCCGGCTGTTGCCGGCATAGTCGAAGCCGCCGTCGCCATAAGCGGCGACCAGCGAGTCGCGTTTCCTGCCCGAGGTCATGTTGTGCGGGCCATCGGTCGCCAGCACGCGATCGAAAATGCCGAGATGCGAAGCGATCGCCTCCGCGAACTTGCGCGGCGTGCCGGTCGCCAGCACGATCAGGCGGCCCTCGTGGTGATCGGTGCGAAGCCGCTCGAGCAGCACCTCACGATAGGGCAGCGAAGCCGGATCGATATCGATGCGGGCGGCGATCTCCTGCTTCAAGCGCGCCGGGCCGCCTGCCAGCCAGAACGGCACCATGAAGACATAGAGCGGGTTCTTCTTGAGAAGGATGAACAGGCCTTCCCACAGAAGATCGGTTGCAATCAGCGTGCCGTCGAGATCGACCGCAAGCGGAATTGCGTTCCTATCCGACCGCGCGTCCATGATTCCCTGCCTGCCTGATCCTTCGCGCCGCGTTTGGGCGTCTTCGCGACCGGTATAGCGGGGAACGGCGTAGCGAACGTTAAAACGCCCGGTTGCATCCGGTGTGTACGGTGGTATTTCCCCCGTCATTGTTAAACGACTGCTACCGGAAACAATAAAAGGCCGGGCAATGTGCCCGGCCTTCGCAAGAGATGCTGCCTTGGTTACTTGATGCGGACGACTACTTGATGCGGCCGACGCCGCCCGAGATCTCGACCGTCTCCGAGCCGGTCAAGGCTTCGAGGTCACCATTGGGCAAAGTGACGAAACAGCCGTTCGGGCAGAATTCCACGGTTTCGCCGGCGGCCAGCGCCAGCTCCGTCTTGCCGCCGCCCTCGGTCACGATCAGCGTCCTGGTCTCGGCGTCCTTGTTGACCGCGCTGGCGGCAAAAGCCGACCCGCTCACGGCCAGGAAAGCGATGGCGGCGACGACAGACTTCCACATTTTGCAATACCGGTGTTTCCACACCGCCTCTTGTTGCATTTCGCAAGGCATTCTCGCCCTTTGCATGCGAGCTTATATGAGATCGAAGCTGAACCGCAACTGAATGCCGCATTCATGCCGCAATTGGTTTGCGAGCACGCTGCGGCGTCTCCAAGGTGTACTGAGATTCAGGTCAGGCCGTGTCGAAAACGGTGGGTTCCGAGAACCGGAGCGGAGCGTACATAAAGTAGGTGAGCACCGGAAGCGCAGGCAGCCGCCGTTTGCAGGCCGGCCTCACCTGAATATCAGCCCACCTCAATCCGGGTCGGGCTTGCTGCCCTTGCGCCTGGACTTCGCCAGGCGCGCCTTCTCTACCGCGGCTTCGGCCTCCGCTTGCTCCTTGTCGGCGAAGTCGGCCTCCATCTTGTCGTCGTCGAGCGGCCATGCCTCGGGCTTCTTCGTCTCGACCACGGCGCGCGGCGTCGACGGGATCTCGATGTGCTCGCTGTTGAACTCATCGAAGATGGCGAAACGGATGTCGTTCTGGACGATGTTGCCGTTGAGGATGTCGGCGAGGAAGACGCGGATCTCGAATTCGAGTGCGGCGGCGCCGAAATTGGCGAACAGCACGAACGGCTCGGGGTTTTTCAGCACCAGCGGATGGCTGCGCGCGATGTCGAGCAAAAGGGCATGCACCCGCTTGACGTCGCTGCCATAGGCGACCCCGACCTTGATATCGACACGGCCGAGCTTGTTGCGGTGCGTCCAGTTGCCGACCGCATTGTTGATCAGGTTCGAATTGGGCAGGATCACCGACTGCCGCTGGAACGTCTCGATCTCGGTGGCGCGCACGCTGATCTTCCGGACCGTGCCCGTGGTGTCGCCGGCGACGATCCAGTCACCGACCTTGAACGGCCGCTCGGCGAGCAGGATCAGGCCGGAGACGAAGTTCGACACGACATTCTGCAGGCCGAAACCGATACCGAGCGACAGGGCGCCGGCAACGAGGGCCAGGTTCGACAGGTCGATGCCGGCCGCCGAGACGCCGACGAGGCCGGCAATGGCGACGCCGGCATAACCAACCGCCAGCCGTATCGAGTTGCGCACGCCGGGATCGACCCTGCCGCGCGCCATCACTGAGCCGTCGAGCCAGCCCTGGAACCAGCGCGTCAGGAAATAGCCGATGACGAAGACGACGATGCCGCTGAGGATGCCGGTGAACGAAATCGTCACCGAGCCGATGGTGACGCCCGTCGCCAGCTTGTAGGCCCAGGCCTGGATGTCGCCGGGCTGGAATCCCCACATCAAAAGGATCAGCGGCAGGAACACCAGCACGATCATCAGGTTGATGGCGATGCTGACGACCAGGCCGAGCTGGTCGAGCGCAGTCTCGTCATAGCTGGAATTGGTGGTCAGCCAGCGCCCTATCGATGTGTCGGCGAAGCCGCCCTCCTCGCCGATCGCCCGCGCCGACAGGAAGCCGATATAGGCGGTGACGAGGACAGTGCCGGTGACCACCACCTGCAGGGAGACGAAGAGCGCAAGGCCGATATAGCCGAGCAGCGCCGCGGCGATGGTGAACAGGCCGAGCGCCACGGCGGTGACGCGAAGCCAGGCTGGCCACGGGCGCCATGTTCCATCCCTCGCCCGGAATGGCTTCAGCAATGCCATCAGGATCAGGATGACGCCTACGATGATGGTGGCGACGAAGCTTCTGGCAATGGTCAGCGACAGCGGCGAGCCCATCTTGTCGTTGACGACCGCCAGGAAATTGTTGAAGCCGATGACCACAGCCATCGCCGTGGTCAGCCGCACCAGCCAGCGCGCCGGGCCAGTTGCGACCGGGATCAGGCGCCAGTTCGGCAGGCGCGGCTCGAGTGCGGCATTGGTCAGCCGGTTGACGCAGAACACCACCGCGATGACGGCCAGCAGCGCATTGAGGAAGACGCCGATGTCGCCGCGCAGCACATTGTAATAATTGAAGAAAAACACAGTCGAGGCGAGGAACACTGTGAGCGCCGCGGACGGCAGCAGCGTCGACCAGAACGCCACGGAAAGCCGGCTGAGATAGGACGGCTCCTCGATGGACGGGTCGGGTTCGAAGATCCGCCCGAACAGTCGCCGGCCGCCGACCAGCAGCACCGCCGCCAGCCCCAGCGCCATCAGGGCCGCCGCGAGCACGGCCTGGAGCTTGAATTTGAAGGCGAAGCTCAGCCAGGACACCACCGCCTTGTAGAGGCCGGTGAACTGATCGTGAGCATCGGAAAAGGCCTGCGGGCTGAGTGCGTCGGTCAGCTCGTAGCGTTTGGTCAGAACGTTGCGGAAAAGCTCGCTGCGCATGATGCCGATCTTGTCGATCAGCCCGTTGATGCGGATCGACAGGTTCTGCGCGCCGGCGATGACGGCGTTGATCTCCGCCTTTTCGGCGGCAAGCGCACTGCGCTCGTTGGTGACGATCGCGGGCTCCGGCGGCTGTCCCTGCGCCGGCGGCGGCCCCAGCACCTCGATGCGATTGTTGATGTCGGTGAGGCGCGACCGGAAGGCCAGCGCGCTGTTCAGCGCCGCCCGCGACATATCCTCGAGCTGCAGGCGGATGTCGACGAGCGCGGCGTCGTCCTCGGCATCGTCGGTGACCTTCTTTTCGAGACCATCGGTCTTGGCCGTCAGGTCCTGGACGACCTTCTGCTGGTCGGCGATCAGCTGGGCGGAACCCTGGCCGATCGCCTGCGCCATCGCGTCGAACGACGGCTGCGCCGACACGACGAGCATGAAGACCAGGATCAGGCGAAGCAACCGGAAGAGCATGACGTTGTTGGCGACTCGCTGCCGAAAGACTTGGAAAAACTCCGTTCTTGATAAAGACCGCCATACCATGCGGCAAGCCGTCCCCGTCCAGAGCCGCCGAACGGACCGGAGTCGGCCAGTCGAAAAGCGATGGCGCAATCTTGGCTTTGCGCCCGCCGCCTGCTCTATAGTCTGCCGCATCGCACAAACCGGACGACATGAAACATGGCGGAATATTCGGCCTTTTCGCTCCTCAAGAACGCGCTCAGCGGAAACCAGGACTGGAAGCCGGCCTGGCGCAAGCCGGACCCGAAGGCATCCTATGACGTGATCGTCATCGGCGGCGGCGGGCACGGCCTGTCGACCGCCTACTACCTCGCCAAGGAGCACGGCATCACCAACGTCGCGGTGCTGGAAAAGGGCTGGCTCGGCTCGGGCAATGTCGGCCGCAACACCACCGCGGTTCGCTCGAACTACCTTTTGCCGTCCAACACGCGCTTCTACGAGCATTCGATGAAGCTGTGGGAGAACCTGTCGCACGACCTGAACTACAACGTCATGTTCTCGCAGCGCGGCTGTCTCAACCTCGCGCATACGCCGGCCCAGTTCGATGACTATGCCAGGCGCGGCAACGCCATGCGCCATCTCGGCGTCGATGCCGAACTGATGACGGTCGACCAGATCAAGCGGCTGGTGCCTGTGCTCGACGTCTCCGGCTCGGCGCGTTTTCCGGTCATCGGCGGACTGATGCAGCGGCGCGCCGGCAGCGCCCGCCACGATGCGGTGGCCTGGGGCTATGCGCGCGGCGCCGACCGCCGCGGCGTCGACATCATCGAGAATTGCGAGGTCACCGGCTTCCTGCGTGACGGCGACCGCATCACCGGCGTGTCGACGACGCGCGGCGAAATCCGCGCCAGGAAGGTTGCGCTTGCCGTCGCCGGCAGCACCGGCCGCGTCATACAACTGGCCGGCATCGACAAGATGCCGATCGAGAGCCACGTATTGCAGGCCTTCGTGTCGGAATCGCTGAAGCCGATCATCGACACCATCCTGACCTTCGGCATGGGCCACTTCTACATCTCGCAGTCCGACAAGGGTGGCCTGGTCTATGGCGGCGACCTCGACGGCTACAACAGCTATGCCCAGCGCGGCAGCCTGCCCATCGTCGACGAGGTGATGAGCGAGATGCTGGCGCTGTTCCCGGGCCTGGCGCGCGTGCGCATGCTGCGCTCCTGGGGCGGCCTCTGCGACATGACGATGGACGGCTCGCCGATCATCACAACCGGCCCGCTGCCCGGCATGTATCTCAATTGCGGCTGGTGCTACGGCGGCTTCAAGGCGACGCCTGCCTCCGGCCTGTGCTTTGCCTGGACCATCGCCAAGGACGAGCCGCACGAGCTCAACGCGCCCTTCACGCTCGACCGCTTCTATCGCGGCCTCGTCATCGACGACAAAGGCCAGGGCGCGACGCCTCGGCTGCATTAGGGTTTAGATAAATGCTCATCACCTGTCCCTATTGCGGCCCGCGCGACGTCATCGAATTCACCTATCAGGGCGACGGCAACCGCGAGCGCCCGCAACCTGCCTCGCAGGACATCGACGCCTGGAACGCCTATGTCTACGACCGGCTGAACCCCGCCGGCGACCACAATGAGATCTGGCAGCATTCGGGCGGCTGCCGCGCCCATGTCAGGGTCGTGCGCAACACGCTGACGCATGACATCTCCAGCACCGCCTTCGCGCATGGCGGCCACAAATCCGCCGCGCGGCACAGGACGGAGGCGAAGTCGTGAGCCCGCGCCGCACTGAGACCGGCGGTCGCGTCGACCGCCTGCGCACCATCCGCTTCAGCTTCGACGGTGCTTCGTACACAGGCCATGCCGGCGACACGCTGGCCTCGGCGCTGCTCGCCAATGGCGTCACGCTGTTCGGCCGCTCGTTCAAATACCACCGCCCGCGCGGCGTGCTCACCGCCGGCGTCGAGGAGCCGAACGCATTGGTGACGGTGCTGCGCGGCGAGGTCCGCGAGCCGAACATCCCGGCCACCATGGTCGAGATCTATGACGGGCTCACCGCCGTCAGCCAGAACCGCTTCCCCTCGCTCGCCTGGGACGTCAGCGCGGTCAATCAGCTCGGCGGCAAGCTCCTGTCGGCCGGCTTCTATTACAAGACCTTCATGGGGCCGGTGATCGGCCCACTCAAGGGCACGCGTTTCTGGATGTTCTGCGAGCATTTCATCCGCCGCGCCGCCGGCCTCGGCAGGGCCGGCACCGCCGCCGACACGTCGCGATACGAGCGCATGAACGCCTTCTGCGACGTGCTGGTGGTCGGCTCAGGTCCGGCCGGCCTGATGGCCGCCAAGGCTGCCGCCGACCAGGGCGCGCGGGTCATCCTCACCGAGCTGGAGCCGCGCTTCGGCGGCTCGGCCAACTGGTCCGGCGAGACCATCGACGGCATGCCGGCGGCCGACTGGGCGGCGCGCGCAGCCGGCCAGCTCGAAGGCAACGACAATGTGCGGCTTTTGCCGCGCACCACGGTCTGGGGCTACTATGACGGCAACACGCTTGCCGCGCTGGAGCGTGTCACCGACCACAAGGAGAGCCCCGCCAGGGGCGAGCCGCGCCACCGCTACTGGGCGATCCGCGCCAGGACCGTGGTGCTCGCCACCGGTTCCTTCGAACGGCCGCTCGTCTTTCCCGGCAATGACCGGCCGGGCGTCATGCTGGCGCATGCGGCGGAGCGTTACGCCAATGAATATGGCGTGCTGCCAGGCGAGCGGATTGCCCTCTTCACCAACAATGACAGCGCCTACCGCTCCGCCCAGGCATTGAAGCAGGCAGGGGCCGCGATCGTCGCCATCATCGACGTTCGCGCCGAGCTGTCGGATGAGATGCGCAGGCTGGCCACCGAAGCCGAGGCGGAAATCCTGTCCGGCCATGCCGTGATCGCGACGGAAGGCGGCAAGGCGCTCAACGGCCTCAAGGTGCAGCGCTTCGACATGCTGAGCGGCGCGCTCACCGGCGATGCGCGCAGCATCCACGCCGACTGCCTGCTGATCTCTGGCGGCTGGTCGCCGACCATCCACCTCGCCAGCCAGGCCGGCGCCAGGGCCGAGTGGGACGCTTCCCGCCAAGCTTTCCTGCCGCCCAAGCCGACGCAGCGCTGGGTCGGCGCCGGTGCCTTCACCGGCAGTTTCTCGACCGCCGAGGCCATTGCCGAAGGCCGTGCCGCGGGTCTCGCCGCCGCCGGCAGCCCTGGCACGCCGGCGGCGTTGCCGGACGTCGAAGCAGCGCCCGGCGAGCCCGATCCGGCGCCGGTGTTCGAGATCAAGGCGAAGGGCAAGAGCTTCGTCGATTTCCAGCACGACGTGACGGCGGAAGATGTGCGGCTGGCGCATCGCGAGGGCTTTGTCTCGGTCGAGCATCTGAAGCGCTACACCACGCTCGGCATGGCCACCGACCAGGGCAAGAGCTCAAACGTGCCGGGCCTCGCCATCATGGCCGAGGCGCTCGGCAAGCCGATCCCCGAGGTCGGCACGACGCGCTTCCGCCCGCCCTATACGGCGGTGTCGATCGGCTCGCTGGCGGCCGAGCGTTTTGGCGACGTCAAGCCCGAGCGGCTGACGCCGATGCATGACTGGCACATCGCCAATGGCGCGAGGATGTATTCGGCCGGACTCTGGTACCGGCCGATGATCTACGGGCTCGCCGGCGAGACGGTCGAGCAGGCCTATGTCCGTGAGGCCAAGGCCACCCGCGACAGCGCCGGCATCGTCGACGTCTCGACGCTGGGCAAGATCGCGGTGCAGGGGCCGGACGCGGCGGAGCTCCTCGACCGCGTCTACACCAACATGTTTTCCACGCTTGCCGTCGGCAAGGCGCGCTACGGCCTGATGCTGCGCGAGGACGGGCTTGCCTTCGATGACGGCACCACCTGGCGGCTTGGCGAACAGGACTTCCTGATGACCACCACCACCGCCAATGCCGGCAAGGTGATGCAGCATCTGGAATATTTCCTCGACGTCATCTGGCCGGAGCTGAAGGTCACCGTCACCTCTGTGACCGACGAATGGGCTGGCGCCGCCATCGGCGGGCCGAAGGCGAGAGCCATCCTTGCGGCCTGCGTAACCGGCAGCGCCGTCGACAACGCCACCCTGCCCTTCATGGGCATTGTCTACGGCCAGATATCAGGCGTGCCGGTGATGATCTGCCGTCTCTCTTTCTCCGGCGAGATGGCCTTCGAGGTCTATTCCGGCGCCGGCTACGGCACCCATGTCTGGGAGGCGCTGATCGCGGCCGGCAAGCCGTTCGGCCTGGTCACCTACGGGCTCGAGGCGCTGGGCACGATGCGCATCGAGAAGGGCCATGTCACCGGCGCCGAGATCGACGGCCGCACCACGGCGCGCGACCTGCATCTCGACTGGATGCTGTCGAAGAAGAAGCCCTTCATCGGCTCGGCAATGATGGACCGCGAAGGATTGATCGCGCCTGACCGGCTGCAACTGGTCGGCCTGGTCTCGCTCGACAACCGCCCGCTCAACGGCGGCGCCCATATCGTCGAGGAATTGGACGAAGCCAATCCGCACAATTCGATCGGCCACATCACCGCCTGCTGCTACTCGCCGGCGCTCGGCAAGCATATCGCGCTGGCGCTGGTCAAGGGCGGCAAGGCCCGCCACGGCACGCGCGCCTTCGTCTCCGACCCATTGCGCAACCGGTTCGGTCCGATCGAGATCGTCTCCAACCACTTCTACGACCCGGACGGGAGCCGCATGCATGGTTGAACGCCAATTACCCGTGCGCTTGTCTCCGCTCGAGCCGGAGTACCATCCGGGCTCGCACGGCAATTTCGAACAAGGCGTCGACGTCATCCTGTCGGAGACGCGGCCGGGGTCGATCCTGCAGCTCGCCGCTTGGCCGGGCGAGGAGAAGCGGCTGATGTCGGCCATATATAAGGTTGCGGGCCTTGCCCTTCCGGACGGCGCAGGCGGCGGCGTCGCCAACGGCGTAAGAGCGGCGTTCGGCTTCGCCCCGGGCAAGTTCACCGTCGTCGACGAAGCCGAGGGCCTTGCGGCCGCGTTCTGCGGCGTCGTCACGCCGGACGTAGGCACCGTCACCGATCTGTCGCACGGCCGCACCGCGATCCGCATCGCCGGCCCGAAGGCCGAATGGGTGCTGGCGAAGTTCTTCGCCATCGATTTCGCCCTGACGGCCTTCCCGGTCGGCGCCGGCCGCTCGACAACGCATCACGACGTCTTCGCGCAGATCCAGCGCAGCGGCGGCGACCAGTTCGACATCTACGTCTTCCGCTCCTTCGCCCGCTCGTTCTGGAAGGCGCTGTGCCACGCCAGCGAGGAAGTCGGCTACGAGGTGCAGTAGAGCAATTCCAGGAAAAGTGTGCAGCGGTTTTCCATCCGGAATTGCGTAAGACAAGAGGACAATTCTGGAAAAACACGCAGCTGGCACTACGGACGGCTGCAACTGCTGCTTGAGCCTTAGGCCAGCCGGGACGATAGATAGGAAATCACGGGCTCCTGTCGGGGCAGGTGCCCGTCCAGGCAACCCGTTCGACCATATCCTCCAATGACCGCAGAGACTTCGGCGACAGCCACAACCCGCTTTGCCCCGGCGGGCGAAGCGTCGATGCTTTTGCCGGCGACGGTCGCCTGCGGCGTCTTCATGACCAGTCTCGATCAGAATGTAGTGGTGACTGCGCTTCCCGGCATCGGTGAAAGCCTGGCCCGTCCGCCGAGCCAGCTTGGCCTGCTGATCACCGTCTATGTCGCCAGCCTCATCATCTCGATGCCGCTCGGCGGCTGGGCCGCCGACCGCTTCGGCCTGCGCAACGTCTATTGCTTTGCCCTGCTGGTCTTCGCCAGCGCCTCCGCACTTTGCGGCCTCTCGGAGAACATCTGGATGCTGGTCGCCTCGCGGGCCATGCAAGGTTTCGGCGGCGCGCTGATGGGCACGCTCGGCCAGGTGGTGATCCTGTCGAGCTTTCCGCGCGACCGCACGCTGAAGATCAACATGTACATTTCGCTGGCCGGCCAGTCCGGACCATTGGTCGGCCCGCTGGTCGGCGGCGCGCTCACCACCTACGTCTCGTGGCGCTGGATCTTCTACATCAACATCCCGATTGCGCTCATTGCCGCGCTGCTCGCCGCCTCGCTGTTCCCCTCCGCGACCAAGCCGGTCCGCACGCCGTTCGACTTTCCGGGCTTCCTGCTGGTCGGCAGCGGCATGGCGCTGCTCGTCTTCGGCATGGATTCGCTCGCCGCCAAGGACGCCGCCGCCGGCATCATCGCCGCCGAGCTCGGGCTGGCGACCGCCATCCTGACCGTCGCGTCCTTCTATTGCCTGCGCGTCCGCAATCCGCTGCTCGACCTCAAACTGCTGCGCATCCGCACCTTCCGCGTCAGCTTCCTGACCGGCGGCGGCCTCGATACGATCGGGCTGAGCTCGGTCGTCTTCCTGTTGCCGCTGATGTTCCAGCTCGGCTTCGGCATGAGCGCGGTGCAGGCGGGATCGCTGACCTTCGTTGCCGCGATCGGCTCGCTGCTGACGCGCTTCATGATGCCGCGCATCCTCAACCGCTTCGGCTTCCGCCGCGTGCTGGTCGCCAACACGCCGATCGTCGCCTGTCTGGTCGCTGGCTTCGCCTTGATGCAGGCAAGCCTGCCCGCTTGGATCGTGCTCGCCTATATCTTCATCTTCGGCATCTTCCGCTCGGTGCAATGGGCCTCGACCGGCAACCTGTCCTACTCGGACATCGCGCCCGAGCAACTCGGCCGCTTCAGCGCGCTCTACTACATCCTCTGGCAGCTCGCGGTGGCGGTCAGCGTCGGCCTGGCGGCGGCACTTCTGTCGCTGCTCGCAGGCGGCGGCCAGGCGAGCGTCAACGATTTCCGCATCCTGTTCGTTATCGAAGGCCTGATCACGCTCTGCGCCTTGTTCGCCTATCTGCGGCTGACGCCGCAGGACGGCGCCCATGTCAGCGGCCATGGCGTGCGTATGAACACCGAGTAGGCTGCAGGCGTGGCGGTCGCGAGCCTTACTCGCTGAACGTCACCCATTCCTCGAGCGGCGCGCGGTCGGTGCGGAATTCGTTCTCCGGCTTCGACGTGTCCTCGTAGCCCAGCGCCATGCCGCAGACGACGATCTCCTCGTCCGGGATGTTGAGAACCGGGCGGATCTGCCGGTGATAAGGCGCGAAGGCCGCCTGCGGGCAGGTGTGCAGGCCCCTGCCCCGCGCCGCCACCATGATGTTCTGCAGGAACATCCCGTAGTCGATCCACGAGCCCTTGTTCAGCCGCCGGTCGACGGTGAAGATCATGCCGACGGGTGCATCGAAGAAGACGAAGTTTCGGTCGTGCTGGGCACGCATCCTGTCGACCTCGCGCCGGCCAATGCCGAGCGCGCCGTAGAGGCCGAAGCCGTTGGCGCGGCGACGGGTGAGATAGGGTTCGAAGAACTGGTCGGGGTAGTAGCGATATTCGTCCCACTCCGCCTTCTCGGCGCGAATGCCGGAATTGAGGATGGCGTCTGAGATGCGCTGCTTGACCTCGCCCTTGGTCACATAGACCCGCCACGGCTGCATATTCGTGCCGGAAGGCGCGCGCGAGGCAACGGAAAGGACGTCGCGGATGGTCTCGTCGTCGACCATGTCGGGCAGGAAGGCGCGCACCGAGCGGCGCGACGTGATCGCCTCGTCGACGATCGCCGCGTCCTTGGCAATCCGGCTGTTGTTCTCCAGCATGGGTCGTCCCTTTGCGCGTGGCCGGAAACCGAAACCGGTTCCCGCGAAGGACCACGCGCAGACTGCTTGAAACCTGGTCCACGACCGGACGTCCCCACCCGCCGTTCGTGGCCGAGCCTTTGCATGAACCGCAAAAAACGCGCAAGCAAATCTTGTGGGAGTATGAAAATACTCTTGATTTTTTCATGCGGCTGGCCTCTCATGAAATTAATCTGAATTTTTTCACCGGGAGGCCGATGACCCCGACCACCCTCAGATCGGAACAGGACAATGGCGAGCGGCTGCTGGCCGGCGACATCCGTGCGCTGCGCAAGGCGCGCGGGCTGACGCTGGCCGAGATCGGCCTGAAACTCGGCCGTTCCGTCGGCTGGGTCAGCCAGGTTGAGCGCGGCCTGTCGGTCCCTTCGCTCGGCGACCTCAGGGCCTTCGCCGAACTGTTCGGCGTGCCGCTCAGCCTGTTCTTCGGCCACGACGTGCCTTCCGAGAAGGAGCGCGGCGTGGTCGTGCGCGCCGGCAGCCGGCGCTCGCTTGGCACAAGCGAATCCGGCCTCGTGGAGGAGCTTCTGTCACCTGATCTCGGCGGTAGCTTCGAGATGTTGCGGTCGGTCTTCGCGCCGGGAGCGGAACTGAAGACCGAGGCGCGCCGCCCGACGGAAGAAGCCGGCTATGTCGTGTCGGGTGTTTTCGAGATCGAGATTGCCGGCGTCTGGCACCGGCTCGGCGAAGGCGACAGCTTTCGCTTCGAGGGCAAGCCGTTCCGCTGGCGCAATCCGGGCGCCGAGCCGGCGGTGGTCATCTGGGTGGTTTCGCCACCGGTCTATTGATTGAAGGGGAAGAACATGGCGGGTTTGCCGAGCACGGCACGCGTGGTGATAATCGGAGGAGGTGTCGTCGGCGCCTCCTCGCTCTACCACCTCTGCAAGGCGGGCTGGACCGACTGCGTGCTTCTGGAAAAGAACGAGCTGACCTCGGGCTCGACCTGGCATGCCGCCGGCAACGTCCCGACCTTCTCATCCTCATGGTCGCTGATGAACATGCAGCGCTATTCGACCGAGCTCTATCGCGGGCTTGCCGAAGCAGTCGACTATCCGATGAACTACCACGTCACCGGCTCGCTCAGGCTCGCCCATTCGAAGGAGCGCATGCAGGAGTTCCAGCGCGCCAAGGGCATGGGCCGCTACCAGGGCATGGACATCGACGTCGTCGGGCTCGACGAGATCAAGCGCCGCTATCCGTTCATCGAGACGCATGAGTTGAAAGGCGCGCTCTACGACCCGAGCGACGGCGACATCGATCCGGCGCAGCTGACCCAGGCGCTGGCCAAGGGCGCGCGCGACATGGGCGCCAGAATCATCCGCTTCTGCCCGGTCACCGGCGTGCGCCGCGAGAACGGCGAATGGGTGGTTGCGACGCCGCAAGGCGACATCCGCTGCGAGATCATCGTCAATGCCGCCGGCTACCGCGCCGCCGAGGTTGGAAAAATGTTCGGCCGCGAGGTGCCGATGATGGTGATGAGCCATCAATACATATTGTTCGAGGAAATCCCCGAGCTTGCCGCCTGGACCAGGGAACAGGGCAAGAAACTGCCGCTGCTGCGCGACGTCGACACCTCCTACTATCTGCGCCAGGAAAAGAGCGGCATGAATCTCGGCCCCTACGAGCGCAATTGCCGCGCGCACTGGGCGACCCACAACGACCCGATGCCCGAGGATTTTTCCTTCCAGCTCTTCCCCGACGATCTCGACCGGCTGGAGCACTATCTCGCCGACGCAGTCGCCCGGGTGCCGATCCTTGGCACTGCCGGCCTCTCCAAGGTGATCAACGGACCGATCCCCTACGCGCCGGACGGCAACCCGCTGATCGGCCCGATGCCCGGCGTGCCGAACGCCTTCGAGGCCTGCGTCTTTACCTTCGGCATCGCCCAGGGCGGCGGCGCTGGCAAGGTGCTGGCCGAATGGATCACCGAGGGCCAGACCGAATGGGACATGTGGTCCTGCGACCCGCGCCGCTTCACGTCCTTTGCCGCGGCGCCCGACTATTGCGTCGCCAAGGGCATGGAGATCTACGGCAACGAATACGCCATCCAGTTCCCGCGCCATGCCTGGCCGGAGGGGCGCAACCGCAAACTGTCGCCGCTGCACGATCGCATCAAGGCGCTCGGCGGCCAGTTCGACGCCTATAATGGCTGGGAGCGCGCCACCTGGTACGCGCATCAGGGTGACGACACATCGGAGCAATCGACGCTGACCTTCCGCCGCGACGGACCGTGGCAGCACCGCGTGCGCGAGGAATGCCTGGCGGTGCGCGACGCCGCCGGCATCCTCGACCTGCCCGGCTTCTCCCGCTTCAATCTCGAGGGCCCGGGCGCCGCCGACTGGCTGGCGCTGCAGGTCACCGGCCTGGTGCCGAAGCCCGGCCGCATCGGCCTCGTCTATTTCTCCGACGACAAGGGCCGCATCGTCACTGAAATGTCGGTCGTGCGCCACGGCGAGGAGCAGATGACGCTGATCACCGCCGCGGTCGCCCAGTGGCACGATTTCGAATGGCTGAAATCGCGCATGCCGAAAGACGCAGCCTTCACCCTGACCGACCGCACCGAGGACTATTCGACGCAAATCCTCGCCGGCCCCAAGTCGCGAAAAATCCTTGCCGAGGTCTGCGCCGCCGACCTGACGCTTCCGTGGCTGACGCATCAGGAAACGACGATCGCCGGACGCTGGGCGAAGCTGGTGCGCGTCTCCTTCGCCGGCGAGCTCGGCTGGGAGATCCACACCAAGGTCGCAGACACGGCGACGGTGTTCGATGCTGTCTGGGCCGCCGGCCAGAAGCACGGACTGAAGCCCTTCGGCATGTACGCGCTCGATTCCCTGCGTCTGGAAAAGGGCTACCGCGCCTGGAAGGGCGACCTTTCGACCGACTATACGATCCTGCAGGGCGGGCTGGAGCGTTTCGTCAAATGGGACAAGCCAGACTTCCGCGGCAAGGCGGCACTGCTCAACGAGAAGCAGCAGGGCGTGAAGAAGCGTTTCGTCACCCTGGTCGTCGAGAGCCCCGGCGAATGCGACGCGCCCTATATGTCGACGCTCTGGCATGACGGCAGGGTCGTCGGCGAGACGACATCGGGCGGCTATGGCCACCGGGTCGAGAAGTCGATCGCGCTCGGCATGCTGCGCGCCGATCTCGCCGAGCCCGGCGCCTCGGTCGAGGTCGAGATCTTCGGCGACCGCTTCAAGGCCGTGGTGCAGAAGGACGAACCGCTCTGGGACCCGAAGAACGAAAGACTGCGGACATGAAATCAGTGATCCTCACCGACGGCGGCATGGGCCAGGAACTGGTCCGGCGCAGCAAGTCCGAGCCGACGCCCTTGTGGTCGGCCAGGGTGCTGATCGACGAACCGGACCTGGTGCGCGACCTGCATGTCGAGTTTATCCAGGCGGGCGCCCGCGTCATCACCCTCAACACCTATTCCGCGACGCCCGAACGCCTGGCGCGCGAAGGCGCGGAAGACCTGTTCAAGCCGTTGCAGAAGCGCGGCGTCGAGCTTGCCAGGCAGGCTTGCGAGCAAGCCGGCGATGCAGCCGTCGCCGGCTGCCTGCCGCCTCTGTTCGGCAGCTACGCGCCTGCGCTGACCATTTCCTACCAGGAGACGCTCGACACCTACCGCCGCATCGTCGCCGAGCAGGCCGATGGCGTCGACCTCTTCCTGTGCGAGACGATGGCCTCCGCCGACGAGGCGCGCGCCGCCGTCACGGCAGCGTCGGAAAGCGGCAAGCCGGTCTGGGTGTCGTGGACGCTCGCCGACCACGGCACGCCGCGCCTGCGCAGCGGCGAGACGATCGCCGCGGCGTCGAGCGCGCTCGGCGACCTGCCGGTCGCTGCCAGGCTGGTCAATTGCTGTCGGCCGGAAGCCGTGAGCGCCGCACTGCCCGAGCTGATCGCGCTCGGCGGACCGGTCGGCGCCTACGCCAACGGCTTCACCTCGATCGAGGCGCTGAAGCATGGCGGCACGGTCGACGTGCTGCATGCCCGCCACGACCTCGACCCGCAGGCCTATGCCGACCAGGCCATCGGCTGGGTCGAGGCCGGCGCCCTCATCGTCGGCGGTTGTTGCGAGGTTGGCCCCGCCCACATCGCCGCCCTGCGCGACCGGCTCGATGAGGCCGGCCACCGGATTTCGGGAGTTCAATGATGCCCAGACCCTCATCGCGCATCGCCGGCATCGTGCCTTCGGGCAAGGACGGCTGGGAGGTGCATTTCGCCGCCTGGACCCGCAAGCAGGCCGGCGAGGACATTATCATGCTGTCGGTCGGCGACCATGATTTCGACACGCCCTCGCAGACGATCGAAGCCTGCGTCAGCGCCGTTCGCGCCAGCAACCACCACTACACGCCGCTGCCCGGCCTGCCGCGACTGCGCAAGGCGATGGCGGCGGCTTCGACCGCTTGCACCGGCGTCCTGACGGAACCCGACCAGGTCATTGCCACGCAGGGCGGACAGGCGGCTCTCTACGCCGCCGTGCAGGCCGTGCTCGATCCCGGTGACCATGCCATCGTCGTCGCGCCCTACTACGCCACCTACCCCAACACGTTCAGTGCGGCGGGCGCCGAATTCACCGTGGTCGAAACCCCGGCCGAGAACGGCTTCCAGCCGCGGGCCGACATGATCCGCGAGGCGCTCAAACCCAACACCCGCGCCATCCTCATCAACACACCGAACAACCCGACCGGCGCCGTGTATTCGCGCGAGCGGCTGGAGGAACTGGCGCAAGTTTGCCGCGAGCATGACCTCTGGCTGCTCTCCGACGAGGTCTACTGGACGCTCGGCGGCGGCGAGCACATCTCGCCGCGCTCGCTGCCCGGCATGGCCGAGCGCACGCTGGTCATCAATTCGATGTCGAAGAGCCACGGCATGACCGGCTGGCGCATGGGCTGGCTGACCGGCCCAAGCGAGATGATCACGCTGCTCATCAACCTCAATTTGGTGACAACCTACGGCCTGCCGGCCTTCATCTCGATCGCCTGCGCCGAGGCGCTTGAAAACCACTACGGCGTCAAGGAGATCGCCGAGCGTTACGCGGGGCGGCGCACGCTGTTCCTCGAAGCGATCCGCGGCATGAACGATGTCACCGTGCGCGGCTCCGAAGGCGGCATGTATGTGATGCTCGATATCTCGGCCGTCGAACGCGACGACGAGAAATTCGCCTGGGCGCTGCTCGACAAGGAAAAGGTCGGCGTCATGCCGGGCTCGAGTTTCGGCGAGGCCGCCGCCGGACATATCCGCATCAGCCTCTGCCAGCCGGAGCCCATCCTCAAGGAAGCAGCGCTTCGCCTGCGCCGCTTCGCTTCCGCTTACCGCCGCGAGGCCGCATGACCAAGAGCATTCCCAGCAAGGCTCGCGCTGTCATCATTGGCGGCGGCGTCTCCGGCTGCTCGGTCGCCTATCATCTGGCCAAGCTCGGCTGGACCGACATCGTGCTGCTCGAACGCAAGCAGCTCACCTGCGGCACGACCTGGCATGCCGCCGGCCTGATCGGCCAGTTGCGCGCCTCGCAGAACATGACCCGGCTGGCGAAATATTCGGCCGACCTCTACGTCAAGCTCGAAGCCGAGACCGATGTCGGCACCGGTATGCGCCAGGTCGGCTCGATCACCGTGGCGCTGACCGAAGAGCGCAAGCACGAGATCTACCGGCAGGCCTCGCTGGCCCGCGCCTTCGATGTCGATGTCCGCGAGATTTCGCCCAGCGAAGTCAAGCAGATGTATCCGCATCTCAACGTGTCCGATGTCGTCGGCGCGGTGCACCTGCCGCTCGACGGCCAGTGCGACCCCGCCAACATCGCCATGGCGTTGGCCAAGGGCGCGCGCCAGCGCGGCGCGACAGTCATCGAGAACGTCAAGGTGACCAAGGTCCACACCAAGGGAGGCCGCGTCTCCGGCGTGTCGTGGGCACAGGGCGACGAACAGGGCACGATCGAGACCGACATCGTCGTCAACTGCGCCGGGATGTGGGCGCGCGAACTCGGCCGCCAGAACGGCGTCACCATCCCGCTGCACGCCTGCGAGCACTTCTATCTCGTGACTGAGCCGATCCCGGGGCTGACCCGCTTGCCCGTGCTGCGCGTGCCGGACGAGTGCGCCTACTACAAGGAAGATGCCGGCAAGATGATGCTCGGCGCCTTCGAGCCGGTGGCCAAACCCTGGGGCATGGACGGCATTCGCGAGGATTTCTGCTT
>NZ_SRUX01000248.1:0-295 GCF_004791545.1 Mesorhizobium sp. M4B.F.Ca.ET.214.01.1.1 | reverse complement strand
CGACAATCGTTACCATTATAGTCTTTTTACCATTGGCATTTGTCAATGGATCAGTCGGTGAGATGTTTAGACCATTTGCATTAGCGATTGCATTTAGTTTACTAGCTTCTTTACTTGTTTCGATTACCATCGTGCCTTCTTTAAGTGCTACTTTTTTCAAAAAAGGTGTTAAACAACGTAAAGAAGAAACATTAGGTATGGTAGGTAGAGGATATAAACGTATATTGCGCTGGTCATTAGCGCACAAATGGATTGTAATGATTTTAAGTACCGTTATTTTAATTGCTAGTATTGG
>NZ_SRUX01000247.1:0-296 GCF_004791545.1 Mesorhizobium sp. M4B.F.Ca.ET.214.01.1.1 | reverse complement strand
GCGGCCGCCAGCATGAATGCGCGTTGCGGATTGCCGCTTTGATAGCCATCGAGGCTGGAAGGATGACCATGCGCTGCGAGCAGCTCCGCTGCGGAACGCAGCAGTCCTGCGATCGCCGGGTCGTTCGGCATGACGAATGCGGCGAGCAATTGCGCCATATCGACGACGCCACCCCATTCGTCGCGGGCAAGCAGGCGCACCGCAACGCGCTGCTCGGCCAGCACTGCGCCTCCTGAGGTTAGGCGCAACGTTATCTCCCCGCGCTCAGCCTCGTTGAGACCGGCCAGATAGCCGGC
>NZ_SRUX01000246.1:0-297 GCF_004791545.1 Mesorhizobium sp. M4B.F.Ca.ET.214.01.1.1 | reverse complement strand
GTACAACCTGTTCCAATTTACATCTTCCTTTCTTAATAATTTTCAATTTATGCATTTAATGCTTCAACTTTATCGTCCCCAATGCCTGGTTGATGAACTTTAATATAATAAGTGATTGCTGCACCTATGAAATAACAAATAGCAAAAGCCCATACGACGCCAACTTCGTTGAATAACGGTAATATAAGCGTGGCAATTAATGGTGCAATAAAATTACTCAATCCAGCAGCAAGATTATGTGAAGAAAGTGTAGCACCAATATGATCAGGCTCTAAAGCTGTAAAAATTGCAAAAATA
>NZ_SRUX01000245.1:0-298 GCF_004791545.1 Mesorhizobium sp. M4B.F.Ca.ET.214.01.1.1 | reverse complement strand
CACGACGATCCTCGGCGCGTTGGTCGGCTACGGGCTTGTTTTCAACGGCGTCGGCGCGGCCGCTACGTCGTTCTCGCTCCCCAATATCGGGCAACTGGTCTGGCTGATGATAGCGGGCCTCTTCACCGCCGGCGGGCAGCTGCTGCAATTGCTGGCCGCCAAATACGCCCCCGCCAACCGGATCGCGCCGACGCATTATTCGCAGATCGTCTGGGCGGTGATCCTCGGCGCGCTGTTCTTCCAGGAATACCCGGGCTGGCTGTCGCTTGTCGGCCTCGCGGTCGTCGGCGGCTCCGGC
>NZ_SRUX01000244.1:0-299 GCF_004791545.1 Mesorhizobium sp. M4B.F.Ca.ET.214.01.1.1 | reverse complement strand
CGACCGCCAGATGCCGAGCAGCCCCATCTGCCAATATTGCGGCAGCCAGTCCCAGCGCATGACGAAGGCCGCGCCGAGGACCAATCCCAGCGCGATTAGGATCAGCACGATGCGGTGCGGCTTCAGCCAGAGCGAGGCACGCGCCGCCATGTTGATCGCGGTCGCTTCGGCCGGCATCAGCGTGCCTCCTTGACGGAAGGCATGCCGCGCCGCGACCGGGCCTCGACGCGACCGATGATCAGGTTGGAGAAGAGCGTCAGCGCCAGATAGAGCGCGCCGGCAGCAACGAAAAAGAGCAG
>NZ_SRUX01000243.1:0-299 GCF_004791545.1 Mesorhizobium sp. M4B.F.Ca.ET.214.01.1.1 | reverse complement strand
GCCGAATATAGCGTCGACGGATCGGAGTGTTCGACAGTTGGATCGACAGGTCCCCGATGCTGCTTATCGGTAGCACGAGTCCTGTCGATGCGGCCAAACGGCGGCCGCTGATCGATGGAATGCACACCGCTATTGCACATTAGGACGATAGAAAGCTATCATAATGCATATGAAATTTAGCTTCTTAAATAACCTTTTTTTGGGAGGGCACTAGGTGCGCCAGTCGGAGTTGCAAGCGGGGATCGTTTCCGAGCCGAGCCCCGAGTGGGGAAGCGATGTCGCCGCTGCCATGCTGCGAC
>NZ_SRUX01000242.1:0-300 GCF_004791545.1 Mesorhizobium sp. M4B.F.Ca.ET.214.01.1.1 | reverse complement strand
AGGGGGCGCTGCTGCCGCCGATCGTCGTCGACCGCGTGCCGCACCAGTCTGAGCTGGTGATGGAGGAGACCTTCGGGCCGATCGTGCCGATCGTGCGCGCGCCTGACGATGACGAGGCGCTGATTAAGCTGTCGAACTCGACGGCTTTCGGCCTGTCGTCGGGCGTCTGCACCAACGATTTCCGCCGCATGCAGAAATACATCACCGGCCTGAAGGTCGGCACCGTCAACGTTTGGGAAGTGCCGGGATACCGCATCGAGATGAGCCCCTTCGGCGGTATCAAGGATTCCGGCAACGGCT
>NZ_SRUX01000241.1:0-300 GCF_004791545.1 Mesorhizobium sp. M4B.F.Ca.ET.214.01.1.1 | reverse complement strand
GGTCCGAACCGCCGGCCGAGCCTCCGGCCACCGGAACCTGGGTCGGATCGGCCTTGAGCGCGGCGACGAAGTTGGCGGCGGTCTTGAACGGCGACGCCGCCGGCACCACCAGCGCTTCGAACTCGCCGGTGAGGCGGGCGATCGGGATCACCTCTGTCAGGTTGTTGGCCGACTTGTTGGCGATGATGGCTCCGACCATGACCATGCCGGCCACCATCAGCGAATTGGCCTTGCCATTCCACTGGTTGACGAATTGCGGCAGGCCGACCGTGCCGCCGGCACCGCCGACATTGGTGATCT
>NZ_SRUX01000240.1:0-301 GCF_004791545.1 Mesorhizobium sp. M4B.F.Ca.ET.214.01.1.1 | reverse complement strand
GTGATTGAAATCTATTATTCGCCACCTAGCCTGGTGGCCAATCAGATGCGCGCCGCGCTGCAGGCCAACGACGTGGCCACAATCAAGGTCGGCATTCTGGCGACTGCCGAGATCATTGTTGCCGTTGCCGCAGTGCTGCGCAAATTTCCGCATGTCCCCGCAGTACTCGACCCTGTGCTGGCCTCCACCTCAGGCCGCGCACTTCTGCAAGCAGGCGCTATCGCTGCCATGAAGCGCGATCTTATGCCGCTTTGCTGCATTGTCACGCCCAACCTCCCTGAACTGGCGCTCCTTAGTGGCT
>NZ_SRUX01000239.1:0-301 GCF_004791545.1 Mesorhizobium sp. M4B.F.Ca.ET.214.01.1.1 | reverse complement strand
GGAGATTGGCCGCTTGCTCGCCGATGGCCTGCACCGGCTGCGCCACGGTTGTCAGTTGCGGCACGAACACGTCGGACCACGGAAAATCGTCGAAGCAGGCGACCGAAATGTCCTCGGGGCACGACAGACCGATGTCGCGGATCGCCTTCATGGTGCCGATCACCATCGGGTTGTTGGCCGAGAAGATCGCGCTTGGCCGGTCGTGCAGCGACAAAAGCTGCATGGTGGCGTTATAGCCGTCGATCTCGTGGAAATTGCCGGAGCGTATAAGCTCCTCCGCCACCGGCAGGCCAGCCGCCTG
>NZ_SRUX01000023.1:0-54390 GCF_004791545.1 Mesorhizobium sp. M4B.F.Ca.ET.214.01.1.1 | reverse complement strand
GCCGCATTATCTGGGGCGGTCGTCACGCCGTGCGCAGGGTGGTCTATATGGCTGCCCTCACCGCCAGTCGCTCAAATCCCGTCCTCAAGGCCTTCCACCAGCGTCTCATCGCCAAGGGCAAGGAGCCGAAGGTCGCTCTCGTCGCCGTGGCACGAAAGATCCTGACCATCCTCAGCGCGATGATCCAAAACAACGAACCTTGGAATCCAAACAGGTCCTGACGAACACAGTTGCTCATCCGACCTCGCTTCGCGAGGCCACCTTCTCCCACAGGGGGAGAAGGTGAGTCCGCGCCTCACCCCTTCCCCATCCTCTCCACCTCCTGCGCCGACAGAAACCGCAGCACCACGTCCGACATGCCCAAGAGCGGCGTGAACGTCACGATCGTTATCCCGCCTGTCGCGTTGGTGCGCGTCAGGCCCTCGCTATAGATGTCCAGCGGCGGCTCCTCGTCGAACCAGACGCCGTGCAGGGTCTCGCCCTGCCATTTCTCGCGGCCCTTCTCGTAGGACTTGAAGGAGAGCACGCTCTCGGAGGCCTGGACGTCACCGCCGCCGCCCCAACGCACGACGACGCTGTCCAGCGCCCCCGGTGCGCCCCGTCCCATCACGGTATGGGCGATCGCGTCGGCGGGGATCATGCCGGTGCCCCAGTCGGCCTGCTGCTGCGGCGGGCCGATGAGCACGCGCTGCGGGTTGTCGCGCGTTCCCTCGCCGGTGACGCCGGCGGCCCAAAGCCGCACGGCCGTGTCGAACACCTTGCCACGCCACCAGTCCGGATAGCGTCCGGTGAGATGCACCGCCCATTCGGCGCCGCCTGCCCTGGTCTTGCCGAGCTGGTTGCCGGCCATGAACAGGCGCTCGCGGTTCAAGGCGCCCGCGGCATGGAACTCCGCCTGCCTGGGATACGGCCGGTAGGCGGCCAAAAGGTTAGCGCGGCGGCGGCGCTCCAGCTCCGTCAGCAGCGCCAGGTACTGCGTCCCCGAGGAACGGCCTGACGATCGCTTCGAGGGCGCGGATGCGGGCGCGGATCTGCTCATCGCTCAGCGTGTCCAGAGTGTTGGCATCGGGGTCCTTCGGGCCGGGCAGCACCGACAGCACGATCTTCAGATACTGGTCCGGCTTTTCCGCCCTGACCTTGGCGATGACCCCGGCGCCATGATCGCGAAAATCCTGGCGCAAAGCGGCGGTGAAATCATCGCCGATGGTTCTTTTCGTCCGCTTCGGGCGGCCAGCAACGCCCGCCGGCTCGCGCGCGCGGCGCGACCGCAACGGCGCATCAGCCATGGGACCCGTCCGGTTCGTTGCTGCCGGGCGCAGCTGCGACCGCCGGCTTGGCGGTTTTGCCGGCCGGCTTCCGGCGCTTGCCGGATTTGGCGCGCCTTGGCCTGGCCGGCTTGCGCACCGGCTTGGGCGCATCGCCCTCGGCAGATGCCGCCGCGCCGGTCGGCGCGGCTTCGATCGGGGCGGCGGCCGGCTCGCGCCTGTCGGGCCTCGCCATCCTGGCGATGCCGATCATTCGACCGCCCTGCGCCCCCAACGGAAAACCGAAACCGCCGACCGGGTCGACCGGCCCGCCGCGCACCATGCCGATCAGCACGCCCGGCGCGACTTCCTCGACGCATCCGGGGCGCAGCGGCCTGGCGGCGCCCTCGAAGATGCCGATGGCGCTGACGGTGTCGCTTCCGTCGTCGGCAGTGATGATGGTGGCGTAGCGGGGCATGGGGCGCTCGTGGGTGGTGTGGATTGATCTGAGAGGCGCGGTCCTTCGCACCCCCTCTGTCCTGCCGGCCATCTCCCCCACGGGTGGGAGATCAGCAATCATGACGGCCTTCGCCAACCTCCAAGGTCGCAAAGGTGAGAGCCGGCGGCAAAGCTGCCAATCTCCCCCCTCGTGGGGGAGATGTCCGGCAGGACAGAGGGGGGCGCTGTCCCGCCAGCTTTGACCCGGAGGGCTAAGATCGAGGAAGGCTGAAACACAAAACCCGCCTCGCGGCGGGTCGTTGGCGCAAATCAGCACCATGGACAAAAGAGTAGCATAGCTGCCTGCAGCGGGCAATAGGTTATGGGTAAATTTTCCTAGGAATAATTGCTCCCCCCTCACCGCCCCTGCTGGCACTGCGGTATTCACAACATGGTTTTGACCCCGTCTGGCCATTAGCCGGCGCTTATGGGATCATTTTGCCCCGGAGACTCGGGGGAAGCAGCATGGACAGACCCGCCATGGCATCCGTCTTCAGGATGCGGCATCAGCCGGCAATCATTTCTGGCGTTCGCAGTCTTGGCACGGGCCAGGCCGATCCGGTCTTCCACTCGAGGCCGCTCGGCGAGGCGATCCGCTTCATCGTCCGGTCCGACGGCCAGTACGACCTCAGCGCCGTCGCCATCTCCTACGGCGACCGCGCCACCCCGCCGCTCGGCGGCCGCGAGGTCAGGGCGCTCTGGCAGGAATATGGCGAGCGCCTGCTGGAGGCGTAGGGTGAGCCACCCACCCACATCGGATCGGAAACGCCCCTTCGCGCGTTAAAGCGCAAACCAATGGGGAGGAACCGCCATGAACGTCGCCAATCTGCAGCTCGAGGGCCTGTTGATGGCCGTCGCGTCGATCAACCAGGTGCTGGTGCGCAAGGGAGTGCTGACCGTCGATGAGATCGACATCGCCTTGCGCCGGGCCGAGGCCAGCGAGACCGGCGAGGAACGCTCCGAAGGCATGTCGGCATCGAGCCGCGATGCCGTCAACTTCCCGATCCGGCTCCTGGAGCTCGCCAACCGCTGCCAGCCGGAGGCGGACATGCCGTCCTTCTCGAAGCTCGCCCGCATGGTCGGCCAGATGAAGGAACCTTACAACGATCAGATGTGAGGGAGTGGGTGCATCTCGGGGCGGCCAACTGTCGATGCCGGCGCGGCCCCTCATCCGCCCTTCGGGCACCTTCTCCCCGTTAACGGGGAGAAGGAATGAGTTTCACGCCCTGCCCGGCCAGCCCTGGCGCAGCGAAAGCACGCTGCCCGGTCCGTGAACGGCGGCGAAGAGCAGGCCGGCGGCGAACGGGAAATGCGACATGAAGGCGCCGAACTCGGCCTGGTTGCCGGCCCAGTGCGAAGGGCCGTGGAAGGCAAAGCCGAGAAAGGTGACGTAGACCGCGCCGATCAGCGCCGCCGGGGTCAGCAAGGCGCCGGTCAGGAAGGCGATCACCAGCAGCGTCTCCAATATCGCCGCGCACCAGGCCAGGAACAGCGGGAACGGGAAGCCGGCGGCGGCGATGTAGCCGGCAGTGGCGCCGATATCCATGAGTTTGAAGGCCACGCCCATCGCGAACATGGCGGCGAAGATCAGGCGGGCGATGAGGATGACTGCGGTCTGCCAGGTCGATTGAACATTTTCCACGATAGTCCTCCGGATTGAAGCTTGTTGATGCTCCAAGGACGGAGGAAGGGCGATGGTTCCGACAGGGTCGGGAAATTTTGTTGCCCTTGAGGCCAAACAAGGCCGACGTCGGCGGGACAGCGCCCCCTCTGTCCTGCCGGACAGATCCCCCACAAGGGGGGAGATCAGATGTGACGCCAGCTTTCGCCAATCGCCAACGTTGCAGGACAAGCGGGGGCGCCGAAACAGCTAATCTCCCCCCAAGTGGGGGAGATGTCCGGCAGGACAGAGGGGGGCGCGAAGGAACTCGGCGTACGATCGTCTCGCGCCGCCGCCCTACCCCGCCTTCGCGTGCGGACAATGGCTGATCGACTCCCTGACCGTGCCGTACTCGGCGCCCCAGCGGTCGGTCATGTCGCAGCGTATATCCCACAGCTCGGGGAAGAAGCGGTGCCGGGCGCCGCCTTCCAGCATCTCCACCGGGCGGCCCTTCAGCGACCTGGAGCCGAGCCCGATCGAACGGTGGATAAGGTAGAGGTGGTTGGCGCGGAATTTCTGGAACAGTTCGTCGAACTCGATCAACGCCTCGGCGACGACATAGGCGTCGCCATGATCGTAACGCGCGTCATAGACATCCTCCACGGAAAGCCCGCGGCCGTCGAGATAAGCAGCCTTGAAGGCCCGCCAGAGGTCCGGCGGCATGCGCAAGAGCAGCTTGAAGCCGGGCGATTCCTGGCCGCTTCCATTGCCAAGCTGCAGGCGGATCTGCTGGTACTCCTTGGGCGACATGGTTTCGAGCACGTCGAGCTGCGCCGTCATCAGCCGCATCAGCCGGTGCACGCGGCCCATCAGGGTGACGATGCGGTGCGTGTCCGCCTTCTCCAGATAGTCGAGGACGTCGGCCAGCGTGTAGGCGATGAGCTTCATCCACAGCTCCTCGACCTGGTGCACGATCTGGAACTGCAGCTCGTCGGCATTGACCATTTCGGCCAGCGGCTTCTGGCATTGCAGAAGCTTGTCGCACTGCAGATAGACACCGTAGTCGCGCATCTCCGGCGTCTCGATGCGGGCGTGATATTCCGACTTCAGCATGGTTCTTCTCCCTGCCCGGCCCGGGGCATGTGTTGGATCCTTAGATCGAAGATAGACCCTTTGGGCTTGAACATTGTTCCTTTCTGTTATCCAAATAGCAAAAATTGAAGGACGAATGCCTTCAATCTGGCGATATCTGGAGAACGATCCATGCTGGATACCCTCGACCGCAAGATCGTCGCGGCGCTCGAGCGCGACGCACGCCTGTCCTTCGGCGAGCTGGCCGAGTCGGTGGGGCTGAGCAAGACGCCGTGCTGGAAGCGGGTCAAGGCGCTGGAGGAGGCCGGCGTCATCCGCGGCTATTCCACCCGCGTCGATCCGGCGGCAATCGGCTTCGGCATCGAGGCCTTCATCCAGGTGTCGATCGACTTCGAGGTGTCGGATGCCTTCGAGGCGGCGGTGAAGCGGCACCCCCTGATCCGCCGCTGCTACGCCACGACCGGCGAGGCCGACTATCTGTTGCAGATCGTGACCGTCGACATGATGGCGCTCGACCGCATGCTGCGCGAGGAGCTCAGCCGGCTGCCCGGCGTGCGCCGTACCATCACCTCGATGGCGATGCGCGAGATCAAGGGCGATATCTCGTTTGCCGATGCGGCGACGCATGCGCTGAGGAGATGAGCGCACAAACCAGATGACTTGAGAGCAGCATCCCCCTGTCCGCCAGGAAAATGGCCCAAGGCCGGCCTGAGGCCCGATCTCACCCCGGACCAGCCGCGGATGCCGGCCGCACGGGCCCGCGTCGAGCCCTGACTTTTTCTGGGAGGGTTTCGGAACGGGCGTTGAACCGGTCTATGTAGGGACGGGGATTCGCGGGTGGTGGATGTGATCTCGATCAGAATGAGTGCGGAGCCTGCCGGTCGGGCGATGACAGGACTGCCGCGGCTTTTCGCATTCAAGGCGAATGCCATCAACGCGCGCCGTGCACTGGCGGCGGCGCTGCTCGCGTCGACCATGCTGCTGCCGACGGCACCTCGGGCGGCGTCGGTCCTGCCGGGGCCGCGCGACGGATTCCAACGGTCGATGGATCAGGCTGCCCGGTTGCAGGAGGCCAAGCGCGCACTTCTGGCGCAAGCCGCAGGCGGTAATGGCGGCAACGGCGGCAATGGCGGTTCCGCTGGTGGCAACGGTGGGAATGGCGGCTCCGCAGGCGGCAATGGCGGTGACGCAGGCGGCAACGGCGGTGGCGCAGGTGGCAATGGTGGCGACGCCGGCGGAAACGGCGGCGACGCCGGTGGAAATGGCGGTGGCGCAGGCGGCAATGGTGGCGACGCGGGTGGAAATGGCGGGAACGGCGGCAACGGTGGCTCCGCAGGTGGCAATGGCGGAAACGGTGGCAACGGCGGGAACGGCGGCTCCGGTGGAAACGGTGGTTCCGGCGGAAACGGTGGGTCCGGCGGCAACGGCGGTTCCGGAGGAAACGGCAGTTCCGGAGGAAACGGCGGCTCCAGCGGGAACGGTGGTTCCGGCGGTAATGGCAGCTCAGGAGGAAACGGCAGCTCGGGTGGCAACGGCAACTCCGGCGGCCATGGCGGCAGCCGTCACGATACCGGCCATTCGGATGGCGGCCCGCGTTCCTGCGCAACCTCCCAGGGATCGTCTTGCTGATCCGGCCTGTCCTTGACGGGCGTCGCGCGTAAGCGGGTGCGGATGACGCGCTTCAGGTTCCTGTTTTGATGCATGGCGCCCGTGCAGCCGCGCGACAAACATCAGGCTCCCGGAACCCGGGCGAACGTCGGAACGCGGCGGGTCGCTCCCTGGACCGCTAGCGACCCGTGCGGTAGGCGAAATCGTCGATCGCCGCCTGCCAGTAATGCAGTGTCCGGATCTCGAGCCGCGTGATGCGTCTGTAGTCGGCCGCGAAGTAGACCTGACCGTTCGCCGACAGCACGAACTGATCCTCATATGCGGGCTCATCGCCCCGCCAGGCCTTGACGATAAGCGTCTCGCCCTCCGCGTCGTCCCAGCCCACGCCGAAATAGGCGCCTGTGAAATCGAACGGCTTATCGCTGAACACCTGCGCCGGGTGCCCCGAGCTGTTGTAGGCGATGAATTCGCCCGACATGGTGGTGTTGATGTAGCCCGGGCCAGCGGTGAAGCTCTGGTGCATGGCAACCAGGTTGTACCAGTTGAGCCCGCCATAACCGGACGGAATTTCGAACACGCCGGGCGACGTCATCAGGTCGTCGAAGCCGACAATATGCTGGTTGGGCAGCGGCTCCTCCTCAGGTCCGCCTTTGCCCGAGACCGCTGAGATCACCACCGGCGCCGCGCCGACGACAATGCGCCGGCGCTGCGTCGCCCCGCCGACCGACACGTCGACCAGCCATTCGCCCGATGTCGCGGGTGCGCTGAAGCGCCCGTCTGGACCGACCTTGGCGGCGGCCGTGACGCCGTCCGGCCCTGTCAAGGAAACGCGCGATCCGGCGGCGACCGCGCCGCTGATCGTCAGATCCGCCGCGAGCCCGACCGGGTGTGTCGTGCGCAGCGCGATCATGTCGCCCGGCGATCCGGGCGAAACGACATAGTCGCTTTCCTGCGAGGCGTTGCCGGTGGTGACGGAGAAGCCCGGCGGAGGCACGACCCGGAACGCGTAATGTCCGGGGTCGACGACTTCGAGATCGCGCTGGATGACCGACATCCGGAAATTGGCGAAGCCGTCGACATTGGTCAACCGCATGATGGTGCTGCCGTTCGGCCTGTCGAGCTCGACGGCCGCGCGCGACATAGGCCGGTCGCCGAGATCGTAGACGCCGTTCCTGTTGAGGTCGCGGAACACGAGCAGCGACGTGTTCATCTGGCCGCCGTTGAAGGACCCCCACGCGCGCTTGGGATAATAGGCCTCAGCACTGCCGGCACGGGCCGCGCCGCAGATCATGGCCAGACCGATGGCCCCCGCGGCCACGAGAGCGCCCGAAAACAACAAACCACGCTTCACGAAATTTCCTCTCCGGCAGTCCTTGCCATTCCGATCCCCTCGAGACGCGCAATGACCTTGTCGACGGCATCGGCATCGAAATAGGCGAGATAGAGCAACGCCATGGTGGCGCTGAACGTATAGACCGGCAGCGTCAGATAGATGATGGCGTGAAAGGCCAGGCCCGGCAGGATCAGATAGCGCCTGCTGCGGCGAAACGGCAGGCCGAAGGCAAGGCAGTATTCGAGCGCGACCACGGCGACGGACACGATGATTGCGATCCAGGCAAGGCCGGCCGGATAGTCCGAGCCGGCGTAGTACCAGAGGAATATCTGCTCGATCCGCGCGCCGCTCAAAAAGGCGTAGCTCGACTTGTCGAAGGCGGCGAAGAAATAGAGCACCGAGAGCTGCACCACGATCAGCCGCAGCCCCCACAGATTGCCGCGTTCCGCCGGCGGTGGCAGGCCGGCGCGTTCGGCGCGCATCACCGCCAGGTAGCGGTCCAGCGAGTAGGAGCGGCCGCAGGGGGTGAGCGCGATCAGAAGGGCTGCGATGGCTAGCAGATAGACATGATGGTGGGTCCAGGGCTCGTGGCCAAGCTGGAAGCCGAAATAATAGTACATCGCCAGCCCGACCGAGCCGGCCCAGACGGCGGCGATGCGGCTGTGATAGCCAACGAAGAGCAGCGCTGTCGCCATGAAGAAGTTGACGGCCAGAAAGAGGCCGGCCGGCGATTGGTCGATGTAGAGCAGCAGTTCGCCCGCCCAGCGCGACCAGAACAGCATTGCCAGACCGATACGGATCAACGCGGACGAACGCGACGAGCCCTCGGTGTCGACCGCCCAGCCGACGAAGCGTGCCGCCACGGCATCGATCGGACGCCAGCCGGCGATGGCGTCAGTCGGCGCAGGCATTTTCGGCATCGGTATGGATGATCTGCCAGCCGCCGCGGGTGGCCTGGCGCGCGCGGACACGGATGTCGGCGCCCTGCCCGGCGGCCGTGCAGAGCCGCTTGATGACGGAAGCGAGTTCGTCACGGCTTTCGATCCGCTTAAGCCTGCCGTTGCGAGAGGCGCCGAGCATCTCGAAGCGGTCGAGCGGGACAAGCGCGCCGTCGGGCAGGCGGATTTCGAAGGAAGCGTCGATCACGCCCATCCCGATCGCGCTGAACATGGTCCAGGACCGCAGCCATGCCGATCGGACCCCGAAGACCTGCTCCGCTACCGGTCCGGCGATCATGAACGCGGCGATGGCGATGAATGCGAACAACCGCAAGCGCCCTGCCGACAGCCGCCCGGCAGGCTCCGCACTCACCCTGATCGAGACGATATCCGTCACCCGCGCACCCCCGCCCCGATATAGACCGGTTCGACGCCCGTTTTTCAACTCCCCCCAGAAAAAGTCAGGGCTCGAGGCCGCGTTTGTGGCCGATGCGCGGTGCGCCACTGGCGG
This sequence comes from Mesorhizobium sp. M4B.F.Ca.ET.214.01.1.1, assembly GCF_004791545.1. NCBI lineage: Bacteria > Pseudomonadati > Pseudomonadota > Alphaproteobacteria > Hyphomicrobiales > Phyllobacteriaceae > Mesorhizobium > Mesorhizobium sp. M4B.F.Ca.ET.214.01.1.1. The sequence continues at coordinate 45,566 of NZ_SRUX01000023.1, read as the reverse complement.
CGGTAGACTGCACCTCGGCGCTCATCTCATGACCAGCTCCCGCCCCAGCCGCTTCGGCGGCTCGGCCCGCAGCACCACATTCGTGGTCACCGCGCCGTAGCGGCCGATGCCATCGACGATTGCCTCGAGATCGGGCGGCGACGGGACGAGCACCTTGACCAGGAAACAGTCCTCCCCGGTCACGCGCAGGACCTCGATCACCTCCGGCATCTGCGCGAATTTCTTCAGGCAGGCCTGGATGTGCTCATGCGTGGTGCGCAGGCGGATGACGGCCATGGTGCCGAGCCCGAGGGCGGTCGGGTCGACCACCGCGCGATAGCCGGAGACGATGCCGCGCTCTTCCAGCCGCTTCACCCGCTCGGAAGTAGCGGGCTGGGACAGGCCGACACGCCGGCCAAGCGCGGAAATGCCGATGCGGCCGTCCTCCTGCAGGATCTCCACGATCGCCATGTCGGTGGGGTCGAGCCTCGCTCTTGTCTCGCCGTTTGCCATGCCTGCCTTCAATCCATCGGGAAACCTGCCTGCTTTCCGATGATCTCTCATTCCGCCGGCTGGCGGAAGGCCTAGAATTGCCGGCATCGCATCGACAGGAATAGGCAGTCCATGAACGAATTCATCATCGTGCCCGGCATCGGCGGATCGGGCGAAGCACACTGGCAGACGCGCTGGCAGCGGGCGAACCCGGCCATGCGCCGCTTCAGCCCGGCAAGTTGGGAGCAGCCGGATCTCGACGACTGGATCGGCGCCCTCGACGCTGCGGTGGCGGCGGCGAATGCCCCGCCTGTGCTGATTTCCCACAGCCTCGGCTGCCTGCTGGTCGCGCATTGGCAGCTTGTCTCGAAGGATGCCTGCGCCGGCGCCTTCCTGGTCGCGGTTCCCGATCCGGCGAGCCAGGCCTTTCCGGCCTCGGTGCGCGGTTTTGCCGGCGCGCCGGCGGGACGGCTCCGCTTTCCCTCGCTCATCGTCGCCAGCAGCGACGACCCCTACGGCTCGCTCGATCATGCCGAGACAAAGGCCGCGCAATGGGGAAGCGGCCTCCATGTTGCGGGAGCGCTCGGCCACATCAATGGCGACAGCGGACTGGGTGATTGGGCCGAGGGAATGAAACTGTTGGCGGCTTTCGCGAGCGAGGCCGGGCGAACTGCGCTGCTGGATGCAGGCACGGATTGACCGGGCCGATGCTAGCCGGACGGGACCTTCGAATTCTGGGCCTCGCGCCTGGCAGCCTCCTCCTTCTGCTTCTCGGCATCGGCCTTGCGCTTCGGGCAATCCTCGAAATCGTGGTCGCGGCCGCCGCAGTAGGAGCAGCATTTCGCAGGCGTTTCGGGGTAGAGCATCGTGGCCATTCCCAAGAATGCACGAAAAGCTTTCCGGTTGCAGCAATTCGTGATGCGCACGAAGCTGCCCGCCCATGCTCCGATACTCTTGGAATTGCTTCAAAGGAGCTCGCCGCTCGCGCGGCGGGCTCCCAGTTAATCACCCGTCACGCATGCGCGTGCGGATGATGGACATCCCAGACCGCCCAGGCCGATGCGGCAACCACCAGAATGCCGAGGACAACATGGGTCGCCATCGCGTTGGCGTTTGCCATGAAGCCCAGCAGCCAGGGTGAGACGATCAGCCAAAGGCCGAGGACGAGATTGACCCATTCTTCCCACTCCGCGAACACCGAAAGCGTCGCCAAGGCCAGCGCGCCGAGCGCAACGCCTACGATCCAGGCGTTCCACGCGGGCATCGTCTCAGCGGCGAACCCGATGATCCAGGGGGAGATGAACAGGCAGATCGCGAGGACAAGATTGATCCAATCCTGGCCCCTCTTTCCTTCCATCATCATTGCCATAGACAACCTCCATGAAGATGAAGCTTGACCAAAGCACTACGTTTCGCGTGCAAGAGCACGCTTAGTCATTGATATAATTACGTTTCAAAATCCTTCAAGGTTTAGGCTACTTTTGCCTGACCCGCGGCCTCCGTGCCGCCGGCTGGAGATGCGTCGCTTTTTTGGAGGAGCCCTCGGGCCATCAGCACGTTCGCCCATGACCGCATTGCAAATAGCAAAAATTTGCATTGGCAAACAAAGTTGCCATATTAGCTGACTAAACGATTCGTGGTATCGTGAACCGATGGCCAAGAAGAAACCAAGACCGATGCTTTCCGCGATCCCGGCCGCCTCCGCGGCCGAGGCCTATGAGGCATCCTACTTCGCCCGCAAATGCGGCCTGACCCGCGACGAGGCGCTCCGGATAATGCGCGAGGCGCAGGTCGTCGTGAAGGCACCCTCCGAAGGCAAGGGCAAGGGTTAGGCCAGACGGCAATCCCCTCCCGAAACTTTTTCGATGCGCAGGCACCCGCGCTTGCCAGCGGCTGACCCCATCAATAGCCGCCGACGATCGGCAGGATCTCGCCGGTGATGTAGCTTGAGCATTGCGGCGAGGCGAGGAACACATAGGCCGGCGCGATCTCCTCCGGCTGGGCCGGCCGCTTCATCGGCGTCTTGGCGCCGAACTGGGCGACATCCTCGGCCTCCTTCTCCGAAGGGTTGAGCGGCGTCCAGACCGGGCCCGGCGCCACCGCGTTGACGCGGATGCCCTTGCCGATCAGGTTGCCCGACAGAGCGCGGGTGAAGGCGTGGATGCCGCCCTTGGTCATCGAATAGTCGACCAGATGCTTCGACCCCTCGATGCCGGTGACCGAACCGGTGTTGATGATGGCCGAGCCCGGCTTCATGCGCGGCACGGCCTCCTGCGCCATATGGAAATAGCCGTAGAGATTGGTCTTCAGCGTGGTGTCGAAATGCTCCTCGGTGAGGTCGGCGAAATCGGTCGAATGAATCTGGAAGGCAGCGTTGTTGACCAGCACGTCGAGGCCACCCAATGCCTTCACCGTCTGCTCGACCGCCTTGCGGCAGAAGGCGCGCTTGGCGACGTCGCCGCGCAGCGCCAGGCAGCGCCTGCCCTCGGCCTCGACGGCGCGCTTCGTCGTCTCCGCGTCGCGATCCTCGCTGAGATAGGCGATGGCGACGTCGGCGCCTTCGCGCGCGAACAGCACCGCCACGGCGCGACCGATGCCGGAATCGCCGCCGGTGATCAGCGCCACCTTGCCGTCGAGTTTCTTCGAGCCCTGCCAGAACGGCGCGTCGTAGAGCGGCGCCGGCTCGATCGCCCACTCCTGGCCGGGCTTCGGATGATGCTGCTTCGGAAAAGGCGGTTCGGGATAGCGGCGTGCGCCGGCCTGCATGGCGGCCGGCTCCTTAGCCTTCGGGCTGCGGCGGTCGCGGGCGTCGACCTTGCGCTGCACCCGGCGCTGCTTCTGGGCGGCTTTCGACGTGTCGGACCTTGTCAGCATCGGTTTCTCCTTCGGTTCGAAGGGACAACGCATGCCGGCCGAAAAGGTTGGCGGGCGAAAACCTGGTCGCAAATGAACCGGGTCCACCCGTCCGACGGATACATCAAAGTTAAATGCGGCCGACAGGCGTGAGGTGGTAGGTCACTGGCGGCGGGGGGCACTGGGAGGAGCCCATGGACGTTCGAAATCTGATCGGCAGATTGTCCTCCACCTTGCTGCGCCAGCGCGCGGCCGCGTCGCCGGCTGCCTTCAGGCCGAGCCGCGACGCGCTCGCCGACGTCCCGCTGAAGCCGCGACCGCGGCCACCATTTCGGCCGCAGCCGCCGATCCGGCCGGCAAGCAACATGTAGCCACCGACGCAGCCAAGGCGGAGACAAGCAGACCATGAAATGGGCAGGCATGAAATCGGCAGAGATGAAATCGGCAAACATGAGATCGCTTGAGATGACTCATCCGCTTCTGGTGCTTGGCATCGCCGCCTTCACGATCGCGCCCTTCGCGGGGCTGCTGTGGCGAACGAGGGAGTGGTTCGGCTGGTGAACGGCGATGAGCCGGTTCCTGCCCCTGACGATCAGGTTCGCCGACGGCGGCTCGATGGTCGTTTCATCCATCGCCGAGGCGAAGAAGGCACTCGCCAGGGCATGGAAGGACAAGGACGCGCCGGCCTATGTCGCAGCGGCGCGTCTGGTGGATGACGCGCTCGAAGGGATCTGCCGGCCCGCCGTCGCCTTCGCAGCGTTCAAGAAGGCCGCCGCCGAGCAAGGACTACTGAGGCCGGCCGCACCGAGTGCCGCGCTTACCATGCTGGACCAGTTGTGGTCGCCGGGCAGCAAGCCCGACCGAGAGCCCGATTGAACCACGCCATGGCCTGGGATGTACGGATCGGCGACGAAGTGATCGTGAACGCCACCGTGCTTACGCTGCTCGGCAGCGGTCGCGCGCGGGTCCGCATCCCGACTCACAATTATCCCTGTGCGATCGACCCGCCGGCCGGCGCCAAGGCCGGCGATCGGATCACCATCGCGGGTCACGTCACTGAGGTCGACCACGACAAAGGCAGGGTGACGTTCAAGGCGGGCGGCCTGGTCACCGTCGACATAGCGTCGGTCGCTGCCTGGAAGTCGGTGCTTCGCGATCCGCCCTGACGCCTATCGCGGCTCGCGGTTCATGCTGAGATAGGTCGGGTCGAACTCGGCCATCGCCACCAGCAGATCCCAGTCGAGGATGGTCACGGTATAGTTCGACCAGCTGACCAGGCCGATATTGCGCAGCATGCCGATGACCCGGTTCATATGGACGACCGAAAGCCCAAGCACGTCGGCCAGTTCGGCTTGCGACAAGGGAAGCTGGAAGCTCATCCCGGACGTGCGCTTGACGACCTGGAGGCGGACGAACAGCTCGCAGATGAGATGGGCGAGATGCGAGGTCTTCGAACGCCGGCCCATGGCGACGATCCACTCTCGGTGAATGGCGCCGTCGACGAGCGTGTCCAGCCACAGGAGCCGGGTGAGATGGGGCGCCTGCTCGGTGATGGCGCGCAGCTTGGCGTGGTCGGCGGCGGCGACATGGCAGGGCGAGAGCGCGATGATGCCATGGTCCATTGTCTTCAGCAGGAAGGCGTGAAGGTCGACGAAATCGCCGGGGACCTGCAGTGAGGTGAACTGCCGTCCGCCATCCTCCAGCACCTTGTAGCGCGCGGCGATGCCGTCGAGGATAAGGGTGCTGTGGATCGGCCTCGACCCTTCGGAAACGATGTCCTGCCCCGTGGCGACATGTCGTTCGGTCGAGATGGCACCCGCCAGCAATTCCTTTTCCGCCTCCGAGAGGAGGTCGTGCTGGCCAAGGTTCAGATAGAGGGATTCGAGCATTCGGTTCCGATCCTGCGTGCACCGCCAAGAGCAAACGCCGCAGCGGGCGCCTGGTTGCAGCCAGCGCGGCTGACGATCGGCAGGCGCGCCGGGAGACTTGCAGACAGGAGAGCCGTCCAGACCTGCGCGCCGGGCGCCGTCCACGACTTGGGTTCACGAAATATTTCGGATGGAACATCCGTTCCCGGCCGCGCTTATCGTGATGCAAGGAAACGGCGCTTGCGATTTCACGAGCGCCGTTTCTTTGCCCCCTCAAGTCGCATCAAACGATGGAGCAAAGTGATGGCAAGGAAGAATTCGTCTGGCGCGGCGAACGGCCTGGAGAGCCTGTTCGTGGACGGCCTGAAGGACATCTACTACGCGGAAAAGAAGATCCTGAAGACGTTGCCCAAGCTGGCGAAGGCCGCCCAGTCGAAGGAACTGAGCGCAGCCTTCGAGAAGCATCGCATGGAAACAGAGGGACAGGTCGATCGCCTGGAACAAGTGTTCGAGCTGATGGGCAAGGCTGCAAGGGGCAAGACCTGTCCGGCGATCGACGGCATCCTCGAAGAAGGCTCGGAAATCCTCGAGGAGTACCAGGACGAGCCGGCGCTCGACGCGGGCCTGGTGGCGGCCGCCCAGGCCGTCGAGCATTATGAAATAGCCCGCTACGGCACGCTGGTCGCCTGGGCGGAGCAACTGGGCCTCAAGGACGCAGTGCCGTTGCTGCGCGAAACGCTGGCGCAGGAGTCCGCCACCGACGAGGCGCTCAGCGCTTTGGGCGAAAGTGGCGCGAACCAGCGGGCGTTGCAGGCGGCCGCCTGAACCGCCGCGCACGCGATCGTCCGCAATTGCGGTCCCGGTCGGCGCCGGGGCCGCGTGCGATCACCAGGATTCCATGAACAACCGGGCGTATCGGCCGCAAACCTGCTGCCGACGGGCTCAAGCTTTGGCACGACGCCATCGAGCATGGCGCAGCAGGCGGAGGATTTAGGGTTGGAACGAATATTCAACCGTGTCGCGGAGGCGGTCGCCCATGCCGCGGGTCGCCCCTGGGCTTTCGCCTCATGCCTGGCCTGCGTGGTCGCCTGGGCCTTGTCCGGACCGGTGTTCGACTTTTCGGAGACCTGGCAACTCGTCATCAACACCGGGACCACCATCGTCACCTTTCTGATGGTGTTCCTGATCCAGAACACCCAGAACCGCGATGGTGCAGCCATACAGGCGAAGCTCGACGAACTCATACGGTCCGGACAGGGAAAGAACGACTTCATCGGCATCGAGCACCTCACGGAAGCCGAGGTGCAGGAATTCAGAAATCGGTGCGCCGAGGCCAAGCAGGCTCAACTGCGTTCTGAGGACGCCTACTGAAGAGACGGCCCTTTATACCACCAGCCTGGAAGAAGCCCTGACCATGGGGCTCGGCATGGCAAGGCCGGAGCGTCTGTGACGTCGGCCGACAATTTATTTAAGCAATCGCTAACGGAACACAACCGGCCGTGCGATATTGAATCAAATTCGAGCATCGCGCGGGGAGTCCCGATGCCTAAGCCCGCCGGCAGGGACCGGTTGTCATTCATCGAGCCGCTGATGCCGACGCTCGTCGACAAGCCACCGGAAGGCGACGGGTGGATTCATGAAGTGAAATTCGACGGCTATCGCTCCCAAATTGTTCGGGACGTAGACGGCGTGCGCATTTTCAGCCGCCGCGGTCTCGACTGGACTGCAAAATATCGCGACCTTGCCAAGGCCGCGAGCGAGCTCGACGCTGAGGACGCGATCATCGACGGCGAAGTGATCGTCACGAATGAGGCAGGGCTGTCCGACTTCAAGGCGCTGCGCAAGGCCATCACAAGTCGGCAACAGGACCTCTATTTCGTCGCCTTCGATCTTCTCCACCTCAATGGCCGCGACCTCCGCGACATCCCGCTGGAGGACCGGCGCGAGATCCTAGCCGAGATGATCCCGCCTGGCGGGCGCATCCAGTTCAGTCAATCGTTGCCGGGCGATGCCAAATCCATCTTCCATCTCATCGATCAAGCCGGCCTTGAGGGCATGGTTTCGAAGCGCAAGGAAAGCAAATATCGATCCGGCAATTCTACGGCCTGGCTCAAGGCTAAGTGCTACGCGATCGACGAATACGAGCTGCTCGGCGTCGAGCGCGAGGCGGGCAAGCCTGCCTTCGCCCTCCTGGCGGAGCGCGGCACCGGGCGCTATGTCGGCAGCGCCTTTATCACCCTGAATAGGGAAATGCGGGAACGCTTGTGGCAGCGCGCCCTGGAGCACGCAGGCACGGCGCCGAACGGCATGAAGCGGCCGGCGACGCAGTGGGTAAGGCCAGGGCTGATTGGCCGTGTGAAGCATCTGCGGGGCGAGGACGATCTGCGCCACGCGTCTTTGCAGGACTTCCGCGAGGTAGGGACACCCTAGAGGCGGTCATAGGGGAACAGGCTCTGAAGTATGGTGAGGCGACGTTGACCGCCGCCTCACCAGCTTAGACGTGCGAAGGCCGCACCTTCCAATAAGGCGGCGGCATATTTCCGTCCTCGATAAGGATGTCCTTCTTCCGGGCAAAGGCGGCAAAGATTCCCCTGGCCGTCTCCGCGTCGATGTCTCCGACCAGTGCCGCCTTGCACGCGCGGATGGCAGCTTTCTGCTCGGGACTGTTGCCGCACCAATCGGTGGCAAACTGGTATGCGTCAACCACGGTGTTGAGCTGACGGGGAAAACCCATTCCAACCCAAACTCGGATCGGCTTTTCGAATGGCTTTGAGAGCATCGCGACCTCCATCGCGCGACTTCAAGCGGCTAGCCCACCGCGGCCGCCGACGCTGGCCATCCATGGCGGCGGTGCGCTCAGTTCTTCAAGAACCTTGGCTGATTTTGCGAAACCGCAGAAGGCCTCCCTTGCGGCGTTTCGCGGGTAATCGCTGTCGAATGCCTTTTGGCAGGCTCGCAGCGCAGTGTCGTAAATCGGGCCGCGCCTATTTTTCGGCCATTCGTAGAGAAATTCCAGGGCGTCCTCGATGCATGCGATTTCCTGGATCAGGCTGTTTCCGCTCTTGACGAAAACAGGGCTGTCGAACATCCGGTCGTTCATAAGATCCTCCAAATCGAACGAACAATTGAGTGTCAGGAGGGCCGGGACCTACCGGCAGTGTCCCTGGCCCAGCGGCGATATGGGTTTGAGGACTTTTGTCGTCAAGAGTGCTCTGCAACCTCTATGAGCTTGCTGCATGGACCTCGCCCGAATAGGACCTCGCGAACCAGGCTCATCGCCAACGGGCGTGGCGACTTGGTTAGCAAGCGGATGCTAATATGGATCGCTTACCGTTGGCCCGCCGGGGTGGGTGTGTCGTTTGCGAGCCGACCTGCGACGTCAGGTAGGTCCGGCCTGCTCTGGACAAGGGTCATATTCGTCTCGCTGTCAGACACCGCATGTTGCTGGCAAAGCCAAGGCGCCCACCATGTTCGAAAGGTAAGCATGGCAGGCACCCCAAGATGACCGACGACGGAGTGGGTCGGATTTGTCGGCGGCCCCCGCAATCAATGGAGTAGCGGTTTGCCGGTTGCAGCCTCCAGCCCTTTGCCTTGGTCGCTGCGACTTCAGTCGCAGCGGGCTTGCGACTGCAGTCCCCCATCGGAACGAATGACATCAGGCCCCGTTTTGCGGAGCATTGAAGTCGGAGGGATTTGCATCATGAACCGGCGAGCAGTGTCGTCTTTCGACTGCGAGGTCCTTCGGTGTGCCTTCGTAAGATCGGTCATCGAAGACGGAATTCCTGAAGACAGATGGGCGGCCCACGCCGCGCTTTTGATCCGCGAGCTTACCGGCAAAAAGGATGTCGACCAGCGCCTGTTGGATTGGGTTTTGCAAAGCAGCAGCGTTCCCCGGTTCCAGGCGAAATGGCTCAAGGCTTAGACCTTGCGATCGGACCGACCAGGAGGTTCTGTTCGAGCCTGGAGCGCGATGGAATAAGCAACGGCCGGGCAATGGGAACATGGCGGCCAAACTGAACCCGCCATTCCGGGTTCGGGTGGCTGGCCTCTCCTCAGGATTTCAGAGTCAGATCCAAAAAGCCCGCCGCCAAGGAGTTAGCGGCGGGCAGTTCAGGGTTGCCGCAGATGGAGGGGATGATCTCCTGCGACTTCTACCAATGGACTGGCGGGCCGTTGTTTCCCGTGTTCGGACCTCTGCGTGCGGCCATCGGACCTCAGTCGCCATTACCGGATGCAGGGTTTGCTTCGGGCTGCTGCCGCAAGCGCCCACCATGCTGAAAGGGAAACATGGCGGGCACCCGTAATGACCGCCGATTAGGGGCTAGCTGTCGACGGTGCCTACCAATGTGTTGCCGGGATGTTGGTTGCCGCGCCTGGGCCCTTTGCCGCCGGAGCTGAGACCTCAGTCGGACCAAGCCATAGACCGTGGCCCGAGCCCGGGAACGAATGCAGGCAGGCACCGTTGCGCAACGGAGGGATGTCTATTTGGGAGAGGAACGATGGACGACAGAGATAACAGCGTTCTTGAGGCCCGATGGCTGCTCGCCGTGCCCGCTTCACTGGTTCTCACAGTGCTCATTGCCGGCTTCCTGCTGGTGTAAACGGCCCATGAATCGATCCATTTTCCAGCGCAATGTTGACAGACCCAATGTCGGGGAACCGTGCGGCGGGGCATGCGTTTAGTCACGTCCCAAAAATCCCGTCGCCACCCATCCTTCAGATGGCAGCGGGGTTGCTGGATAGCCCGGTTTCCCTAACTCCTGTCACTCCGTGGAGGAGCAAAGCCGGGCTATTCGGTTTCGCGCCGAATCCCCTCGCTAACGTCACTTTGCAGGAATATAATGACCTCGTCGTCCGCACCCAACCGAGGCGAGCGGATGCTTGAAAGAGCAGATCACGCCTTCGCCCGGGTGAGGGAGAAAGCGTCATGGCTTTCAAAAAATACAGCAGCATATTCACGCCCGTCGATCTGGAGATTCTCCAGAGGGTTTTTGACCAATTATGCGCGGAGCGCCGTCTGGCCCTTAAAGACCAGGAGCAGCGGGAGCAGCTTGCCTACGAAGTCATCCAGGCGTTCGAGAACGGCATCTGCGACGAAGTCGCGTTGCGCCGGCTGTTTTTAAAACGCCGCGCGGCCATGGCCGAGTGAGAGCTCTCTGAGGCGACTTCACCGGACGCCTCCCGTTCCGGAGTTGCCCTCTTCCATCTCATCCGACAGAAGCCTGGCCAGATGGTCACGGCTCAAGCCCAGCGTTTGCTTCAGAACCACCAGGAAGGCGCGCGCCCTCTCTGTCGGCAAGCCGCTCTGCTCGGCCTGGGCGATGACCTCGAGCTGATGCTCCAACCGCTGTTCAATCTCGCGGATGTGCTGCTCGACCCTGGCGATGTCGTCCTTGATGCTCATGCCGCGAACATAGCCCATTGGAGCTAGACTGACAGCCCTTCGTTCACGGAACGTCCGGCAGGCGTTCCTAGCTACGTTAGTTGTCGCTAAAGGCGCCGGGCTGGTCCTGTGCCGTTCCACCGGATGAACGCCACCTCCTTGCCGGTGACCTCCCGCACCGTCTTCAACAGCGCCTCATGCAGAAGCTGGAGCGAGCGGTAGTGATCGCATTGCGGCGATATCAGCGGACCGACGATGCTCTTATGCAGCGCCTCCGCTGCCTGTAGGAACCGCTCCAAATCCGGACCGGATAGCTGCCTGGGCTTGTTGCGCCTGACCATTGCGATCCCCCGAGCATCGCCTCATATAGGATAATAATCCTATATGAGTTCCAAACTGTAAAGAGGGCGGACACAACGGAACGGTTACGCAGGGGATGCGCAACCTCCGGTCACGCAGGTCGGTCGCAGCCTCGCCCGGGGATTTCAGGGAACACGAACGATAGTCAGAATTCGCGCTTGAGAAGTTGGAGAAGGGACTCCTCGTCCGATACGCCGCTGGTGAAAATGTCCATTATCTGCGCGGCAAGGGTATTCGCTTCGCGGGTGCCGGGCAGAATACCGAGTTCCTGGCAGATGCGATCATAGACCCTCTGCAGGAGGGCCATATCCTCCGGGTAAGCCACGCCGCTGGTTTTGGTGGGATCGAACATGGCTTCCTGCCTCGTGCTGGGCGGAAGCGCTCTGTTCGCTTGCTGTCGGCGATGCCCGTGTCAATTACCGCCGATGGTGGAGGATAGGCCGGTTGGGGGCCACGGCACTATAACAAATGATGGAGCGGACCGGACACCGGCCCTCTGCGCAGTTCGATCGGACTTCAGTCCAACTTCTCTTCCGGCGGCCGGGTCTGGGCAGCCGCGATGGCCGAGCGCAATGCCTCAATGGAACCAGTTCCGCCTCCCTCAGTTCCATTAGGACGTCTCTCGCGGGTTGCCGGCCAAAAATGGCTCGGCTGCACAAGGCCCGAGGACAGTTTTTTGCCGGAGGAACCGATGTCGCTGCACACCCTTCATCCCGAACATGTCGATGAAACCCGCATGAATGCCTATTCGACCTTCGCGCCTGCCCTTCTCAATTCGCTGGCGCTGCGGCTGGCCCGCTGCCAGGGAACGAAGGAACTGGCGGAGGTGGAGAAGTCGCTCATCCGCCTTGTCGAAGACTCCGACGTCGCCGCACCGCAGGTCGAGGCGATGAAGGAGTTCGCGATCGAACTGGTGGTGTCGACGATGAAGAACGTCCGCGACCACCCAGACTCCAAGAGCGATCTCGAGGAGATCGCCGGCCGCCGCACCCAGGGCCGTTCGGAAAGTCCGGACACGCTCGAGGAGCAGTTGGAGGCGGGCCTGGAGGACAGTTTTCCGGCCAGCGATCCGCCGGCCGTGGTCTCCACTGCCATTTCCGGCGGGGCCAAGGAGATTGTCGGCACCGATGAGGTGCTGCGGCAGAAGAAGGAGGCTGCCGCCCGGGAGGCGCAGAAGAACGAATAGCCGTTCCGCAAGTGGGTCAAGGCGAAGCGATATGGCGGTTCAGCCTAGCGCCAAAGCTCCAGGATGACCTCGACCGGAGCGACCTCGACATGATGTGAATATCTCTTGCTGAAAAGGCTGACGATGGCGTCGTAGGCCTCGTTCGAGGTGCTGCAGATCGCATCCTGAGCCAGGACCGTCCTGTAGCCGAAGTCGATCGCGCCTAGCAGCGTTGCCAGCACGCACATGTCGGCCTCGCCGCCACTCACGATCACCGTGTCGACGGCGTCCTGCGCCAGCGCCCGCTGCAGCCGGCCGCCAAACCAGGGAGAATAGACGAATTTGTCGAACTGGCGCGCGGGCGGAACGAACCGCCGCAGCTCCGGTGCAAGTTCGATGATGTCGGCGCCTGCGCGTTCGAGCGTCATATCGGCCCAGCGCAAATAGTAGTCGCGCCACTGGCCGGTGCCGTCGCCCGGCCTGCGGGCCGGAATGAACCGCGTGAAGACCGTTCTCGCAGGCTGCCTTTCCACAAGCTGGATCACCTTCGGCAATGTTTCGGGGAGCCAGTCGACCGCCCACGGGCCCGGCGGCATGAACATTTGCTGCATATCCACGCAGATGTGGATCGCATTTGCCGGGATCGGACGGAGGATCTCGTTCTTCGTATTCTCTTGCATCGCCTCTCCCGCGACCTGCGCGGCTTTCGACGGGTGCCGCAGTCCGGCTCGTGCGACCTGCCGGGCTTCGTTGCAATGCGACGGCGCGGGCAAAGTTCCTGCGGGGGAACCTGATGCTTCGCGAAGGGTTCTCCTCCCAACAGGAAGGAGCACGCGATGAACAAGGACGACAAGGATGCTCGCGACAATATTGGCGCCACCGGCGCCGTTCCGCGGCGGCCGGGTGCGGGCCATGCTCCCGAGTCGACGGGGCTGCCCACCAAGGGCGGCGACGATCCGCTGGTGCGGTTCCTGGCGGAGAACACCGACCTTTCGCCGAAACAGGCCCGGGAACTCATCCGCGAGCACGGCCACGACCGGCAGCGGCTGCTGGAGATAGCGCGCACGATGAAGGCTGAGGGCTGACCGAGGACCAGGCAAGGAAACAAGAGAATGAGCATGCTGTACCGCGCGGCCAGGATCGCGGAGGAGGCGCATCGGTCGCAGACCGACAAGACCGGCGAACCCTATATCGAGCACAGCCGGCGCGTCGCCGAACAGGTCGAGACGCTCGACCAGAAGATCGTCGCTTATCTGCATGACGTCGTCGAGAAAGGCGAAGGCTGGACCCTCGGCCGGTTAAGGACGGCCGGCTTCGGCTCGCCCGTCGTCGCCGCCGTCGATGCGCTGACGAGAAGGCTGGACGAGACCGAGCAAGGGTTCCTGTGCAGGGCCGCGTCGAACCGGCTTGCGCTGCCGGTCAAGCGGGCCGACCTGAACGACAATCTCTGGCAGGCGCGCCAGGCCGGTGTTTCGACCGCGAAATACGAAACCGGCCTGCGCGTCCTCAACCGGCTTCGCGGCGCCAAGACCATTCCACCAAAGAGACGTGCCGGGACGAGCAGAATCGGAACGAGGCTCGACGCCGGCCGTTCCCCTTGATCGGCATCTAATGGAGCAGAAAAATGCCACGCGGAGACAAATCGAAATACACCGACAAGCAGGAACGCAAGGCCGACCATATCGCCGAGGGGTACGAGCACCGCGGCGTGTCCGAGAAGGAGGCCGAGCGGCGCGCCTGGGCGACCGTCAACAAGGACGATGGCGGCGGCAAGAAGGAAGGCGGCTCGGGACGCGGCAAGCACACCGGCAACCCGGCCGCGCACAAGGGCGGCAGGATGGGCGGCAAGGCCTCCGGCGAGAGGCCGGCGGCCAGCCGGTCGGCCTCGGCCAAGAAGGCGGCGGCGACCCGCAAGCGCAACGACAGCCACACGCATCATTAGGGGCCGACGCCGAAGCTAAGGCCGGCGGGACAGCGCCCCCCTCTGCCCTGCCGGGCATCTCCCCCACAAGGGCGGAGATCGCCCTAAAGCGGCATCTCGGAGGTCTGCTTGATCGTCTGGCTGGGCACCTCGGTCTTGACGTTCTGCACGCCCTTGATGCGGCTGAGATGCTCCGACTGGAAGCGGCGGTATTCGTCGATGCCGGCGGCCACAACACGCACCATGGCGTCGCAGTCGCCGAGCATCAGGTAGCACTCCATCACCTCGGGCAGCTTGGCGGCTTCGGCGGCGAAATGCTCGATCGTGTCCTCGTCCTGCTGCTTCAGCCAGATGCGGGTGAAGAAGGTGTGGCCGCGGCCGACCTTGGCCGGATTGAGCACGGCGACATAGCGGTCGATGACGCCGGCCTCCTCCAGCAGCTTGACCCGTCTCAGGCACGGCGAGGGCGACAGGCCGACTTCCCGCGCCAGATCGTTGTTGGCCATGCGCCCGTCGCGCTGCAGGGCGCGCAGGATGCGTTTGTCGATCTCATCCAGCTTCATGGCTCAGAATTCCATCTTTCTGCCTGATTGCGATATCCAATGCCAATTCCTGGCAGAAAAGGCGAATCTTCGCAACCAAATTGCTCGACGTTTGGCCTATGCTTACCGGCATATAGTCATCGACATCGGATGGTTCGGACGCAGGCGGACGCGAGGCGCGCCCGGCTTCGTTCGCGCAAGGAGTCCCATGAGCATCTCGCAAGCAAGCCTGACCCTGGACGAGGCGCCTTACCGCCAGCGGTCCGAATTCCGGCGCGGCGTGGCCGCCTCGACGCCGGTGCTGCTCGGCATCGTTCCCTATGCGCTGGTGCTCGGCGCGCAGGCCGCGCAGAAGGGCCTGAGCGTCGCCGAGGTTCCGCTGATGACCGGCATGAACTTCGCCGGCGGCTCTGAGTTCGCGGCGATCCAGCTCTGGACCTCGCCGCCGCATATCCTTCTGATCGCTGCCATCACCTTGCTGGTCAACAGCCGCCATTTCCTGATGGGGGCGGCACTCGCGCCGTTCCTGCGCGAGCTGCCCCTGCGCAAGGTGTTTCCGGCGCTGTTCCTGATGTGCGACGAGAGCTGGGCGCTGGGCCTGGCGGATGCAAGGCAGCGGGCGGCCGCGGGCCTGAACCCGGCCTTCAGCCTGCCCTACTATGCCGGCACCGCCCTGCCCTTCTACCTCGCCTGGGTGGCCTTCACCACCGCCGGCGCAGCACTCGGCCCGGTGCTCGGCAATGTCGAGGATTACGGTTTCGCCATGGCCTTCCCGGCGGTGTTCCTGGTGCTGATGCGCGGCATGTGGAAGGGCTTTGCCGCAGCGCGGCCGTGGCTGGTCAGCCTGGTGGTGGCGGCGCTCACCTATCTCATCGTTCCCGGCGCCTGGTATGTGGCGGCCGGCGCGCTTTCCGGCCTGGTCGCGGCCTATATGTTTTCGGGAGACCAGGCATGATCGATCCGGCCAACCTCATCGCCATCGTGCTGATGGCCAGCGTCACCTATCTGACCAGGATCGGCGGCTATGTCGTGCTGCGCAACCGCACGCTCGGCCGCCGCGCCACGGCGGTGATGGAAGCCGCGCCCGGCTGCGTGCTGATCTCGGTCATTGCGCCGGATTTCGTCTCGAAGAACCCCGCCGACCTGGCAGCGCTCGCCATCACGCTGCTCGCGGCGACCCGGCTGTCGATGCTGCCGACCGTGGTGATCGGCGTGGCGTCGTCCGGGGTGTTGCGGTGGTTGATGGGGTAGTCACCTAGGCTGGCGGGACAGCACCCTCTGCCCTGCCGGGCATCTCCCCACGAGGGGGAGATTGGCAGTTTCAGCGCCGTGACTCAGGCGTCGCCGCCGCCTTCATGGCTGCCGCCATCGCCGCCGCCGTCGCCGCCGCCACCGTCACCGCCGTCACCGCCGCTGCCGCCGTCACCGCCACCATCATGGCCATCGCCTTCATGATCGCCGCTCTCGTGATCACCATCGTGGTCGCCGTCGCCCTGGTCGCCCTCATGCGAGCCGGCGCCGGCGCCCTCGCCCTTATGATCGCCTTTGTGATCGCCCTTGTCGCCTTCATGGCTGGCGGTGGTGCCTTCGTCGACTTCGTCGGGCAGCGTCGCCGTCGCCGGGCCGCCATGGTCCGAGAACTCGCCCGCGAGGGATTGCTGCGCCGCGAGAATGCCGAACAGGCCGACCGAGGCGGCCAGCAGCAAAGGAAAAGGCTTCATCATCGTCTCCCACCCGGCACGCGGCCGCCATTGTCGATGGCGGATCATTTATTCGGCCGGATTACGGCGCCCTTAAATGCGTAGCTTCAATTTTAGCAGTCGCTTATTTTCGTGACCCGATGAGGAAGCCGGCACCAGGCCTGCCGTCCTTACGCGCAACCGTTCAGCGGCCGTAGAGACCGATCTCGTCCGGCTGGATCGGGCCGGCGGCTTTCCCCTCGCCCTTGGCGTGATCGCCCGCCTGCTTGCTCAGCGCCGCGTCCAGCCTGTCGCCATCGCTGCCTTGCGGATCGATGATCGCATTGACGAGCGTGTCGAGCGAAACGCCGAGCTGGTCCAACCCCAGCTTCTTTTCGATCGCGATAATCTCGGCAGCGGATTTCTGTTTCAACGCCTCGACCGCGTTCTTGACGGCCGTGCCGTAGGAAAACAGGGACTGGTAGTCGCCCTGGTCGATGCCGAATTCCTTGCCGACGCGCTCCATCAGCCGGACCTTCATTGCCGTGATGTTGAGGCTGTTCACGCTGAACATGGATCCGGAGATCCTGGCCTGCGCCTGCATCAGAGGCGAGCCCGAGCCGGAACCGTCGGGACTGGAAACGCCATTGATGCCGGCGACGAGACTGTCTTCAGCCACCGCCGATTGCGGGCGTTGCTGCTGCAGGACCAGCAGGGCGGCGTTGTTCAGCGCGGACAGTGAGGACATTGCCGGTCTCTCGGGCACGCCCGTTCGTCATGCAACGGGGCACCGCACATCGAGCCAAGACATCATGCCTTGAGCGGAACAATCGGTCCGGCAGAGCATTAGCCTGACCCCGATTAAGAATTTCTTAGGCCGACCGGGTCAACCGAGCCGGAAGGGCCGCCTCGCCAACCGCCCTAGCGACGATCGCCTCCAGCGCCTCCGGCCGGTGCAGCAGAAAGCCCTGGCCGTAGGCGACGCCCATGTCGCGAAGGATGTCCATCGCCACCCGCTGTTCGACCTTCTCGGCCACGACGCTGCAGCCGAGGCTCCTGGCGATGCCGGAAATCGCCGAGACGATCTCGCGGTCGAAGCGGCTCTCGGCGATGTGCTCGACGAAGGAGCCGTCGATCTTGATGGCGTCGATCGGAAAGCGCCTGAGATATTCGAACGAGCTCATGCCGGCGCCGAAATCGTCGAGGCTGACCCGGCAATGCCGCTCGCGCGCCTTGCGCACGAAGGCCTCGGCGGCGTCGAAATTGGTGACGGCGGCGGTCTCGGTGATCTCGAAGCCGATGCCGGCCGGCGGCGCGCCGGTCTCGGCGATGACGGCATCGACGAACTCCCAGAGCTGCGGGTCGCTCAGCGTCTGCGCCGAAAGGTTGAAGCCGAGCGAAATGGCGCCCGAGCGCATCGCCGGACCGTGCATTTCCAGCGCCGCCCTGACGATCCAGCGGTCGAGCCTGGAAGCGATGCCGAAGCGCTCCGCCACCGAAATGAACTCGCCGGGCGGGATCATCTTGCCGTTGCGGGCGGAAAGCCTGGCCAGCACCTCGACCTGGCGGCTGTAGCGCCAGGGCTGGCCGAGCCGATGGATCTGCTGGCCGAACAGTTTCAGCCTGCCGTCCTCCATGGCATCGACGAGGTCGGCGGCAAGCCGCGCCGCGTTGAGGCCGCCGGAGCCGGAAGCCGTCTCGGCCGAGAACACCGCGAAGCGGTTGCGGCCGGCGGCCTTGGCCGCGTAGCAGGCGTCGTCGGCGCAGGCCAGTGCATCGGCTACCGTGGTGTCGCGATGGGCGACGAAGGCGATGCCGATGCTGGCCGCGAGCCTTCGCGTCGTGGCGCCGAGCTCGGCGTCGCGCACGGCGGCAAGCACCGCGCCGGCCAGCCGCTCGGCCTCGGCCTGGCCGCAGTTCGGCACCAGCAGCGCGAACTCGTCGCCGCCAAGGCGTGCAGCGTGCGCCGATGACGGCAGGCTGGCGAGGATGCCGGCGGCGATGCTCTTCAGCGCGAGGTCGCCGGCGGCATGGCCGGCGAAGTCGTTCAGCGCCTTGAAGTAGTCGAGGTCGACATAGAAGACGGCGAGCGGCAGCCGGCGCTGCGTGGCGATGTGGTCAGCCAGCAGCCGGTCGAAGGCGGCGCGGTTGAGCAGGCCGGTCAGGGCGTCGTGGTTGGCGGCGTAGGTGAGTTCCTGCGAGCGCTTCTTGTCCTCGGTGATGTCGCGCACGGTGCCGAGGATCTGGCCGGCGCCGCCGGCGCAGGCGATGAAGCGGACCAGCGATTCAAGGTGGCGGATCTCGCCGTCGCGCCTGATGATGCGGTATTGCGAGGCGGTTACCGCTTCCGATCCGGGCGGCGGCAGGTGCGCCCGCTCGGTGGCCTCCTTGTCATCGGGATGCAGATAGGTGTGCCAGAGGCCGGCCGAGACCTCGTCGGTATCGCTGACCAGGCCGAAGATCTCCCGGCTGCGGGCATCCCAGAAGCTCTTGTTGGTGGCGATGTCATAGTGCCAGATGCCGGTGCCGCTGGCGGCGAGCGCCAGGCGGAAGCGCACATTGACCTCATCGAGTGCCGCCTCGGCCTGTTTTCGCCGGGTGATATCGGTCTGCACGCCCATCAGCCGCAGCGCCCGGCCCTCGGCGTCGCGCTCGACGATGCCGCCGCGGTCGAGCACCCAGACCCAGTGGCCATCCTTGTGCCTGAGGCGCAGCTCCGTCTCGATGGACTCCGTCAGGCCGGCGATGTGGCGCTCGCCGCTGGCCAGTGCCCGCTCGCGGTCGTCGGGATGGGTGAGCGTCAGCCAGAGATCCGCCGTGGCGGCAAGCTCGCCCTCGGCGTAGCCGAGCATCTTCAACCAGGTCGGCGAGTAGTAGCAATCGCCGCTGGCGACGTTCCAGTCCCAGACGCCGAGATGAGCACGTTCCAGCGCCAGCGCCCAGAACTCCCCCTTGCGTGTCTTGTCGTCCGCCATGCCCGGTTTTTATCCGCCCTGTTGGAGGGCAGTGTGCACAAAACCAGAGAAGAAACCGTTACCGCCTGGATCAGGCCGGGCGCCGCCAGCGATAGGCCTCATCGACGACGCGCAGCGTGCCGAGGTTGTCCGCGAGCGCCGACAGCAGCGCGCTGTTGTCAAAACCGTAGACGCTTGGCTGCAGCACGGCGCGATCGATGCCATAGGCCTCCATGACCCGGCGGTAGTCGGCGACCGTGACCATCGCCGGCGTGTAGCCGCGCGCCGGGTCGAGCGGACAGGCCGAGGCGAAGACATGGGCATGGGCGTCGCAACTGCCTTCCGGCAGGCGCAGGGCGGTACGCCGCGCCGGCGCAAGCGGCGGCAGGCACTGCCGGGGCTCCGTCCCCGCCGGGAGATGCGCGGCGCTCATTCGGGCCCCTCCCCGGCGGCGCCGGACGCGGTCAGGAAATCGAAGTCGCAGCCCTGGTCGGCCTGCAGCACGTGGTCGTGGTAGAGCCGGGCATAGCCTCGCGCCGGCCGCTCCACCGCCGGGCGGGCAATCGCCGCCCGGCGCGCCAGTTCGGCGTCGTCGACCAGCATGTCGATGCGCCGCGCCGGCACGTCAAGGCGGATCATGTCGCCATTCTGCAGCAAAGCGAGCGGACCGCCGGCGGCCGCCTCCGGCGAGACATGCAGCACCACCGTGCCGAAGGCGGTGCCGCTCATCCTGGCATCCGAGAGGCGCACCATGTCCTTCACCCCGAGCGCGGCCAGCTTCTTCGGGATCGGGATGTAGCCGGCCTCGGGCATGCCGGGCGCGCCGCGCGGTCCGGCATTGCGCAGCACAAGCACGTCGTCCGCGGTGACGTCGAGCGCCGGATCGTCGATGCGCTCGGCAAGGTCGGCGACGGATTCGAAGACGACGGCGCGCCCGCTGTGCTGCATCAGCGCCGGCGAGGCGGCGGAATGCTTGATGACCGCGCCGCGCGGACAGAGATTTCCCGACAGCACGGCCATGGCGCCCTGCCCGGTCACCGGCCGGCCGAGCGGCCGGATGACGTCCTGCGCATGCATGTCCTCGGGCTTCATGACGCGGTCGCCAAGCGTGCCGCCCTCGACCATGGGCGTCGTCAGGTCGAGGACGTCGACGAGCTCGGCCAACAGCCTGGGCACGCCGCCGGCCTGGTGGAAATGTTCCATGTAGTGTTCGCCAGACGGCTTCAGGTCGACCAGCACCGGCACCTCGCGGCCGATCCGGTCGAACTCGGCGAGATCGACCGGATGCCCGGCCCGGCCGGCGATCGCGGCGAGATGGATGATGCCGTTGGTCGAGCCGCCGATCGCCTGCGTGACGACCATGGCGTTGCGTATCGATGCCGGCGTGACGATGGCGCCGGGCAGCGGTGCGCCGGCGACGGCAAGCGTGGCGGCGGCGCGTCCGCTCGCTTCCGCCGAGCGGACGCGCTCGGCATGGGGCGCCGGAATGGAGGCGGCGAAAGACAGCGAGAAGCCCATCACCTCGGCGACGATCGCCATGGTGCTGGCGGTGCCCATGACCATGCAGGTGCCGACCGAGGGCGCCAGCCTGCCATTGACGAGGTCGATCTCGGCGGCGTCGATATCGCCGGCGCGGTGGCTCGACCACAGGCGCCGGCAGTCGGTGCAGGCGCCCAGCGTCTCGCCCTTGTGGTGGCCGGCGACCATCGAGCCGACCGGCACCACGACCGCCGGCAGGTCGGCGCTGATGGCGCCCATGATCTGCGCCGGCAATGTCTTGTCGCAGCCGCCGATGACGACAACCGCGTCCATCGGCTGCGCTCGGATCATCTCCTCGGTGTCCATCGCCATCAGGTTGCGCAACACCATGGAGGTCGGATGGGCGAAGGATTCGTGGATGGAGATGGTCGGGAACACCATCGGCAGCGCGCCCGAAAGCATGACGCCGCGCTTGACCGCCTCGATCAGCTGCGGCGCGTTGCCGTGGCAGGGATTGTAGTCGCTGGCGGTGTCGACGATGCCGACGATCGGCCGCTCCAGCGCATCGTCCGAATAGCCGGCCGCCTTGATGAAGGCCTTGCGCAGGAACAGCGAGAAGGCCGCGTCGCCGTAGCTGGTCACTCTCTTCCTGAGGCCGCGATACGGCAATCGGCACCTTTGGGCTGAATCTCACGCTGACTGCGGACGCCCGGGTGGGTCGCCGCTGACCGGAACCATAGGCGAACCGCTCATATTGTCAATAATCACGATCTATATTCCGGCGACAATACCCAAGATTCGGCGATTTCGACTTACAATGCGTGTAGTATTATCAATTATCGTGACCATTCGCTCCAGTTGCGGAAAGGCTCTGTCTGCGGCTAGAGTGACCGCAGAGGACGCGGCAAGGACAAGGAAATGCTCCACGTGGCAGACTATGGCGGCAAGGAAGCCGACGTCGTGCGGGCGCTGGAGGAGGACATCATCTTCGGCCGCCTGGCGCCCGGCACGCGTTTGGTCGAGGACGTGCTGCTTGGCCGCTTCCCGGTGTCGCGCCACACCATCCGCCAGGCGCTCTATCAGCTGGAGAAGCTCGGCGTCGTCACCCGCGAGCGCAACAAGGGCGCGATGGTGAGGCGGCTATCACAGGAAGAGGTGCGCCAGATCTACGAAGTGCGAGAGCTCTTGCAGCGGCAGGCGGCGCTGATGATCCCGCTGCCGGCAAGCGATGCGCTGATCGACGAGCTGATGGAGATCCACCGGATCTACAGCGCCCATGTCGACGCCCACTATTTGCGCGGCATCCACGAGGCCAACGACCGTTTCCACCTCACCATGTTCTCGGCCTGCGGCAACGACTATCTGGTGTCGTCGATCGACCATTACATGCGGCTCAGCCTGCCGGTGCGGGCGAACTCGCTCGCCGACCCGGACAAGCTCGAAGTCTCGCGCCAGCACCACTGGTTCATGATCGAGGCGATGAAGCGCCGGGACAATTGGGTGCTGGCGCAGCTCTGCGTCGACCATCTGCAGCCGAGCAAGATGTTTTATCTCGAGGAGATCGAGAAGGCGGATGGGGCGTAGGAGCCCCTATTACCCCGCCGCCAGCCGCCGCCGCGCCACTGCCGCATGGAACCGCGCGCCGTGCAGCAGGCCTTCGTCGTTGAAGTCGTAGGACGGATTGTGCAGCGGCGCGCTGGCGCCATTGCCGAGGAAGACGAAGCAGCCGGGCACGTGGGCGAGGAAGCGGGCGAAATCCTCCGAGCCGGTCATCGGCTCCGCCGCGACGCCGACGGCGTCGTGGGCCAGCACGCTTCGGGCCGCGACAAAAGCCTCGTCGACCAGGCCGGCGTCGTTAACCAGCGGCACGAACTCGCGCGTGTAAGTGACGTCGGCGGCAACGTTATAGGCCTGCGCCGTGCCCTCGGCGATGCAGCGCATCTCGCTTTCGATCGCCGCGCTCACCTCGGGGCGAAAGCTCCTGGCGTCGCCGAGGATGCGGGCAAGGCCGGGCAGCGCGTTGCGGGTGCCGTCGGTGATCAGCTCGGTGACCGAGACGACGCCGATGTCGGCAGGGCTCAAGCGGCGCGAGACGATGGTCTGCAGATTGACGACCAGCGCGCAGGCGGCGACCAGCGTCTCCTGGCCGGCATGCGGACGCGCGGCATGGCCGCCGACACCCTTCAGCACGATCTCGAAATTGTCCTCGGCCGACATGATCGGCCCGACGCGGGTCTCGAAATGGCCAATGGGCAGGCCAGGCATGTTGTGCAGGCCGAAGATCTCCTCGAAGGGGAAGCGCTCGAGGAGCCCGTCGTCCAGCATGGCGAGCGCACCTCTGCCCCACTCCTCGGCCGGCTGGAAGATGAAGCGCACCGTGCCGTCGAAGCCGCCTTCATTGGCGAGCAGCTTGGCCGCGCCGAGCAGCATCGAGGTGTGGCCGTCATGGCCGCAGGCATGCATGGTGCCGGGCGTCTGCGAGCGGTAGTCCATCGTGCCCTGCTCGGCGATGCGAAGCGCGTCCATGTCGGCGCGCAGCGCGATCGCGCGGTTGCCGCTGCCCCTGGTCAGCGTGCCGACGACGCCGGTGCCGCCAATACCCTCGGCGACCTCCAGCCCGAATTCGCGCAGTTTTTCGGCGACGAAAGCGGCGGTGCGCTTCTCCTCGAAACCGAACTCGGGATGGGTGTGGAGATCATGCCGCCACGCCGTCATCTCGCGGTGCAGTGCCTGTTCGTCGAGCTTGGCCATCTTCGTCCTAAGTCTGTTCTCTACGCATCCGGACGGAAAGCTACTGCCAAGTCGCCAAGCCTGCTACCGCGAAGTCGCCGAGCCTGCTACGGCGAGTCGCCAAGCCTGCTAGGCGAAGCTTCAGGCAAGCTGCATCAGCACGTCGTCCGGCCTCACGCCGACCAGTTCGGCATAGCGGCCGGCGTCGGTCGCTCCTTCCGAGTTGACGACGAGCACGCGCGAATGGCTGTCGAGGCCGAGCGCCGCCCGCATACGCCTGTCCCCTGCCGCGCGGATCAGTCCGGCGAGCCCCGCACCGCCGCTCTCGCCGGAGATGATTGCCGGATCGTTGCCCAAAGGTCGCGCCAGCCGCCTCATCACGGCGACCGCATCCTCTTCCTCCACCGTCATGAAGGCATCGCCGACGCGCGCCAGCACGCGCCAGGCGACCAGGGACGGCTCAGCGCATTCGAGCATCGCCATCACCGTCGACTGCTGATGCGCGATCGTTGCCGGACGTCCGGCTTCGGCCGAGGCGTAGACGCAAGCCGAGCGCACCGGCTCGACCACCACGGCCTTCGGCCGCCGCCCGCCAAGCATGATCGCCATATGGCCGGCGATCGCCGCGGCGAAGCCGCCGACACCGGCTTGCAGAAAGACATGCGTGGGCGGCTCGGCCATGTGCCGCAGCGTCTCGCGCACGATCACCGTATAGCCCTGCATGACCAGGCCGGGGACCCGTTCATAGCCCGGCCAGGACGTGTTGGAGACGATCTTCCAGCCGCGCTCGGCGCCGACGCGGGCGACTTCGCGCACCGCATGATCGTAGCCGCCCTCGACCTGGACGATCTCGGCGCCGAAGCGGGCGATGGCAGCGACACGCTCACGGCTTACGCCAGCATGGACGAAGATCACAGAGCGCGCGCCGACCAGGCCGGCGCCCTGCGCGACCGAGCGGCCATGATTGCCGTCGGTGGCGCAGACAAAGATCATGCTGGACGCGATCTCCCGCACCTTGGCGTCGTTGATCTCGCCGATATCGACGGTGCGACCGAGCCATTTGCCTGCCTCCTCCAGCACCAGCCGGATGACGGCATAGGCGCCACCCAGCGCCTTGAAGGAGCCGAGGCCGAGACGCTGGCCCTCGTCCTTGACGTGCAGTGCCGCGATGCCGAGCTCATCAGCCAGTGCCGGCAAGGCGTGCAGCGGGGTTTCGGCATGGTTGTGCCGCGCCTTGAGATAGTGCTCGGCCCGCTCGCTTCCCGCCACGCCGAGGGACTCGGCATCGGCCGCAACCAACGGCTGGTTGTGTTCGGGTCGTTGGTTGAGCAGCAGCATGGCATTCTTTCTTCGAGGCACTGAACTTATTGGCGCGCGCGAAAATTCGCCGTCTAAACTCGCTGAATGATTGAAGTTTGTTTCGGCCCGATGTCGCCGGATGCGAACCCCTGCGAGACTCGACGCCTTCGGCCTGACTATTTTTGGTGGTGTCATGGCTTGGCAACACTGTGCCGCCGAAGCCGGCGATCCGCGTTTTCTGCTGCTCAATCGGCCGCCAATCGCGCGGCGACGCCGAGCAGAATGTTGGCGCCGGCAACCAGTTCGCCGGCGGCGGTGAACTCTGCCGGGTTGTGGCTGATGCCGCCGCGGCTCGGCACGAAGATCATCGCGGACGGCGCGATGCGCGCAATCATCTGTGCGTCGTGGCCGGCGCCCGAGGTGATGCGCCGGCAGGAAAGGCCGGCGGCTCCGGCAATCTCCTCGATCAGCGAGACGATGCCGGCATCGAAGGTCACCGGCTCGAAACGCGCCAGGCTTTCGGCCTGGACGGTGACGCCGGCGCCTGCTGCAAGGTCGTCGAGAAGGGCGGCGAGCGCCGCCTCTTCCTCGCGAAGGTGCGTTTCGTCGGGATCGCGGAGATCGACGGTGAAGGTCGCCCGCGACGGAATGACGTTGATGGCGTTGGGCTCGAAGGCGATGGTGCCGACAGTGGCGACCGTCGGCGTCGGCGAGGCGCCGGCGCGGTCCGCCAGGAAGCCGATCACCCGCGCGGCGGCGACGCCGGCATCGCGGCGCATCGACATCGGCGTGGTGCCGGCGTGGTTGGCCTGGCCTTCGATCGTGATGCGCTGCCAGGAAATGCCCTGCAGGTTCTCGACCGCGCCGATGGCGATGCCTTCGCGCTCCAACACCGGCCCCTGCTCGACATGCAGCTCGACATAGGACTGCGGCTTGAGGAATCCCGGCTGATGCCGGCCGGCATAGCCGATGCGCTCCAGCTCCTTGCCCAGCACCGAGCCGTCGGTGCCGACTGCCGCGAGCGCTTCGTCCACCCCGATGCCGCCGGCAAACACCAGCGAACCCATCATGTCAGGCGAATAGCGCACGCCCTCCTCGTTGGTGAAGGCGGCGACGGCGAGCGGGCGCGCCGGCGCGAAACCTGCCTCCTTCAGGCTCTCGATCGCCTCGAGCGCCGAGAGCACGCCATAGCAGCCGTCATAGATGCCGGCGTCGATCACGGTGTCGATGTGCGAGCCGAGCATGACCGGCAGCTGGCCGGCATTGGCATCGCCCTGCCAGATGCCGAAAATGTTGCCGATGCGGTCGACGGCGACTTCGAGCCCTGCCTCATGCAGCCAGCCGACGAGGCGGTCGCGGCCGAGCC
Organism: Mesorhizobium sp. M4B.F.Ca.ET.214.01.1.1; assembly: GCF_004791545.1. Lineage (NCBI taxonomy): Bacteria > Pseudomonadati > Pseudomonadota > Alphaproteobacteria > Hyphomicrobiales > Phyllobacteriaceae > Mesorhizobium > Mesorhizobium sp. M4B.F.Ca.ET.214.01.1.1. The sequence continues at coordinate 19,496 of NZ_SRUX01000023.1, read as the reverse complement.
TGTCCATATCGGAAGCGGCGACGCGGACGAGCCGGCCCTGCGCATCGCGGCCGATGCTGCCGAGCTCATCGATACGGCGCAGAAGACGGTCGGCGTTTATCGTCAGATTGCTCATGCCGGCTGCCTCGCCCTGCCAACCTCCTCCGGCGCCATCCCGACCAGGTCGGCATAGCGGCCGGGATCGGTCGCGCCTTCGGAATTGACGATGAGCACGCGCGAACCGGCATCGAGCCCGAGGGCGGCCCGCAGCTTCTTATCGCCGGCAGCGCGGATCAGCCCGGCGAGCCCTGCCCCGCCGCTCTCGCCGGAGACGATCGCCGGATCATCGCCTGAAGGCCGCGCCAGGCGGCTCATCACCGAAACCGCCTCGTCCTCGTCCACGGTCATGAAAGCATCGCCGATCCGCGACAGCACCCGCCAGGCGACGAGCGACGGCTCATAGCATTCGAGCATCGCCATTACAGTGGGCTTGCTGTGCGCTATCGCGATGGGATGTCCTGCCTTTGCGGTTTCATAGAGGCAGGCCGCCCGCGCGGGCTCGACCACGATTGCCCGCGGGCGATCCTCGCCAAGCACGATGGCGAAATGGCCGGCCACCGCCGCGGCGAAGCCGCCGACGCCGGCCTGCAGAAAGATATGTGTGGGCGGCTGGGCCAAGCGCTTCAGCGCCTCGCGCACGATCACGGTATAGCCCTGCATCACCAGTCCCGGTATGCGCTCGTAGCCCGGCCAGGATGTGTCGGAGACGACCGTCCAATCGCGCTCGGCGGCGACGCGGGCGGCTTCCTTGACCGACTGGTCGTAGTCACCGGCGATGCGCACGATCTCGGCGCCGAAGCGGGCAATGGCCGCCACGCGTTCGTTGCTGACTCCCGAATGGACGAAGATGACCGAACGCGCGCCGACCAGGCCGGCGCCCTGCGCGACCGAGCGTCCATGATTGCCGTCGGTCGCGCAGGCGAAAGTCATGCCGGCGGCAATCGCTCTCACGTCCGGCCTCTGCAGGTCCGCGACATCGACGGTGCGGCCAAGCCGCCTGCCCGCCTCCTCCAGCACCAGCTGCATCACGGCATAGGCGCCGCCCAGCGCCTTGAAACTGCCGAGGCCGAGGCGTTGCCCCTCGTCCTTCACGTGCAGGGCGCCGATGCCCAGTTCGCCGGCGAGCGCCGGCAGGGCGTGCAGCGGCGTCTCGGCATGGTTGTCACGCGCGGCGAGGAAGCGTTCCGCTTCGACGGCCCCGGCCGTGCCGAGCGTCGCGGCGTCTTCCTCGGTCAGCGGCTGGCGATGATCCGGGTGGCGGTTGAGCAGGAACATGGGGCGGTTTCCTCCGTCTTGATGGCTGAAATTTATTGCAAGGAGGGCGAGAAAGGCGCTCTGTTTTGCTGCCTGAAATGCAAGTTTGTTTCGTTTGGAACCCTCGCCATGTCCGCCTCACCCGATCTCGACGCTTTCGACCGCGCGATCCTCGCCATCCTGCAGAAGAACAACACGACGCCGCAGCGGGTGATCGGCGAGGCCGTCAACCTGTCGGCGCCGGCGGTGCAGCGGCGCATAAAGCGCCTGCAAGAAACCGGCGTCATCCGCGCCAATGTCGCGCTGGTCGATCCGGCCAAGGTCGGCCATCCGATCACGATCTTCGTCGAGGTCGAGGTGGAGAGCGAGCGCGCCGAACTGATCGACGCGGCCAAGCGCGGCTTCGCCGAAGTGCCTGAGGTGCAGCAGTGCTATTACGTGACCGGCGAGGCCGACTTCATCCTCGTCGTCACCGTGGCGACCATGGCCGACTACGAGACGCTGACCAGGCGGCTGTTCTTCGCAAACAACAACGTCAAGCGGTTTCGCACGTTTGTGGCGATGGACCGGGTGAAGGTCGGGCTCGAGGTGCCGGTGGGCTGAGCATATCCGCTCACCACGGCAGCCTTTTGCCGTCGCGGAACAGGCCGCCGGTCGGGCCATCGTCCGGCAATGTCGCGGCCCAGACGATGCCGGCCGCCCCTGGCGCGACCGGACGGCCGTCGGGCTTGCCCTTGTCGGCCACCCAGTCAGAGCTGATCGCGTTAACCAGGACGCCGGCGCCGCGCAATTCGTCCGCCAGGATCCGGGTGAGCGCATTGAGCGTCGCCCTGCCGGTCGAATAGGCCGGCGCGCCGACGTCCGTCGAGGCCGAGGAACCGGCCTCGGGAGAGACGATGACCAGCCGGCCATGACCGGAGGCGCCGAGCAGCGGCCCGAATGCGAACGCCACCCGCCAGGCGCCGACGACATAGGTCTCGAAGGCCTTGCGGCCCAACGTCCGGTGGGGCAGCAAGGCCCGAGCGGACAGGTCGTAGCGGATGGCGCCGTTGTTGACGAGCACGTCGAGCCGACCGAAACGGCGCTCCACTTCGGCCGCGGCAAGGGCCGGTCCATCAAGCGCGGCAAGGTCCAGCGCGATCGCCTCGACATTGCCCGCGAGCTTCTTCGCCACCGCCCCGCTCTTGGCGAGGTCGCGCACGCCGACGAGCACAGTGAAGCCGAGCGCCGCGAGCCGGCGGCCGGTTTCCAACGCGATATGGCGATTGCCGCCGGTGACGAGGGCGACCTTGCCGGAGTGTGCTGTCGTGCCGGTCATGTTGTTCCCTCAACGTCCTCACAACCAGAATGCGACATTCCAACTGCCGCGCCCAGTTGATTAGAGAAAAGATTTCGTTCGTTGCGCCAGTTCCGGCTGGACTGCCGCGAACATCTGGCGCCAGCGGTGGCCCCGCCCGGCGGAAACAATCCAGAAACAAGATTCAACAGTTGGGAAAAACTCGCGAAAAAACCGGGTGGCATAACCATTCCCGGAGCAGCCGGGTGCGGCCAGCGACATATCGATCTTCGAAAAGGAAATGCCGATTATGAAAAAGACCCTTCTCTCCGTTCTCGGCCTGGCCGTCGCGCTCGCTTTCGCGGTGCCGGCGCTCGGCACCAGCGCCGCCAACGCGGGCACCACCACCCCTGCCGCGACGACGACCACCACCACGACCACTGCTGCTCCGGCCGCGACCACCGAGACGGCGAAGCCCGCCGCCAAGGCCACCCATCACAAGAAGCATCACAAGCATCACGCCCGCAAGCATCACCTGAAGAAGCACCGCAAGCATCACGCCAAGAAGCATCACGTGAAGAAGCACCATGTGAAGAAGCACGTCGCCAAGAAGGCGGCCTAAGTCCCGATCTCCTCCCACCGGGATTGCTTTTTCATGGCCGGATGGTCCCGACCCCCCTGGACCATCCCACCCCGGAAACGCCGCCTCCGACCCGAGGCGGCGTTTTCCGTTGATGCCGGGCTGCGCCGGCCGAGCTATTTCTTGCCCTGCGGATGGATCGTCTCGCCGCGCTTCAGCATCTCGACGAGGTCGGCGATTTTCTTCCTGCGGCCGGCCTCGGTCTTCATGTTGTGGGTGCGGAAGGTGAGCGCGAAGCGGTTCTGGGCGTTGAGCCCGGCCAGCATCGCCTTCGCCTTCGGCTCGGCGTCGATGGCGGCCTGCAGGTCGGGCGGGATGGTCATTTCCTTGGCCGAATAGGCGCGCGCCCAGCGGCCGTCGGCCTTGGCCGCCTCGACTTGCCGCAGCCCATCTTCGGTCATGCGACCCGCCTCGACCAGGCGGGCGACATTGTCGACGTTGATCCTGCTCCAGGTGCTCTTGTTGCCGCGCGGCGTGTAGCGCTGCAGGTAGCTCTTGTCGTCCAGGCTCTTGCGCACCGCGTCGATCCAGCCGAAGCACAGCGCGACGTCGATGGCCTCTTTCGGCGTGATCGAGGGCAGGCCGGAACCGACCTTGTGGATATTGATCCAGACCTCGGTCTCGCTGGCGTGGTGACGGGCGAGCCAGGCACGGAAGCGCTCGGCATCGGCGAATTCATGCACCTTGCCGGGATCGACTTTTACGGGCGGCATCAGACGGGTCCTCGTTGCGCAGCGCCGAAACCGCCGATCTCCCCCCTTGTGGGGAGATGGCCGGCAGGCCAGAGGGGGGCGCTGTCCCGCCAGCCTATCAGCGAGTTACATCTCGGCTTCGTTCATGATTCTCTGTAGAGAATAGATCAAAGGATGCGATCCTTCGCGCCCCCTCTGCCCTGCCGGGCATCTCCCCCACAAGGGGGGAGATCGGCAGCTTCAACCTCACTGCAGATGCGGCTTCCTGAGAAAGCTGTTGCGGTCGGCGGATTTCACGCGGAGCCAGGTCTCGCGACCGTCGCGCACCACGCGCAGCGGGATTTCGGAGCCGGCCGGGTTTTGCCAGAGCTTGCGGTAGAAATCGGCAAGGCCGTCGACCTCCCCGTCCCTGACGTCGGAGATGATGTCGCCCTGGCGCAGGCCGGCCTTGGCGGCGGGGCCGCCTTCGGTGACGCTCATCACCACCACCACGCCGTTCGACTCGGCCGAGAAGGCGCCGAGCCACGGGCGCGGCGGCTTGACCACCTGGCCGCGCGTTAGCAGGTCGTCGAGGATCGGCGGCAGAAGGTTGATCGGCACAATCATGTTGATGTCGGCGACTTCGCCGGCGCGGCTCATCTGCAGGCGCAGCGAGCCGACCCCCAGCAGGTTGCCGTCCTTGCCGAACAGCGCCGCGCCGCCCCATGAGGGATGGGCGGGCGCGATGAAGATCGCCTCGTCGAGCAGATACTCCCAGTAGCCGGCGAATTCCTGCTTGGTGACGATATGAGAGCGCACGCTCTGGCCGATGCCGTCGACGAGCGTCACGGCGTCGCCGACCTTGGCCTTGTGGGCGTCGCCCAACGCCACCGCCGGCAGGCCGAGCGGCGACAGCGCCTGGACCAGGCCGAAACCCGATTCCTGGTCGTAGGCCAGCGCATGCGCGGGCACGACGCGGCCGTCCTGGTCGGTCAGCCAGACCTCCTCGGCTTCGGTGATGAGATAGCCGATGGTCAGCACCAGCCCGTCGTCGCGGATGACGACGCCACTGCCCTCGCGGCGCGTGCCTAGCGTGTTGGCGGTGAAGGCATCGTCGGGAACCGTGGCGCGGACGGCCACGACGGAGCGTGAAATCTGGTCGATGGTCATCGGTTCATCCTGGCAAGATCGTTTCCTCTATAGGTATGGCGGATGGGGGGAGGCGCAAGGGTTGCTCTCCCCTTCCCCTTGCGGGTGAGAACGGAAATGGCTGCGCCTCGACAATAGTTCAACAAATTTTGGACTTCCCTATTTGACGCGCGCTCGGTCGCACCTAAGTTTAGCTCGAACCGACCGATCAACCCGCACCCCGCCAAACCCCATAAGGCCTCCCGATGAACCAATACACACCGCCGAAAGTCTGGACCTGGAGCAAGCCCAATGGCGGCACCTTCGCCAGCATCAACCGGCCGATCGCCGGCCCGACGCATGAGAAGGAACTGCCTGTCGGCAAGCATCCGCTGCAGCTCTATTCGCTGGCCACGCCCAACGGCCAGAAGGTGACGATCATGCTTGAGGAGCTTCTGGCGCGCGGCCACAAGGGTGCCGAATACGATGCCTGGCTGATCCGCATCAACGAAGGCGACCAGTTCGGCTCAGGCTTCGTCGAGGTCAATCCCAATTCCAAGATCCCGGCGCTGATGGACCGTAGCGGCGAGAAGCCGATCCGCGTCTTCGAATCCGGCGCGATCCTGACCTATCTGGCGGAAAAGTTCGGCGAATTCCTGCCGAAGGATCCGGCGGCGCGGGCCGAAACCTTCTCCTGGCTGTTCTGGCAGATGGGGTCTGCCCCCTATCTCGGCGGCGGCTTCGGCCATTTCTACGCCTATGCGCCCGAGAAGATCGAATATGCGATCGACCGCTTCGCCATGGAGACCAAGAGGCAGATGGACGTGCTCGACCGCAGGCTGGCAGAGAGCGAATACCTCGCCGGGCCGGACTATACGATCGCCGACATGGCGGTGTGGCCGTGGTATGGCGGCCTGGCCAAGGGCCGCAGCTACAACGATGCCCACCAGTTCCTGTCGGTGCATGAGTATGAACATGTGCAGCGCTGGGCCGACGCCATCGACGCGAGGCCGGCGGTGAAGCGCGGCCGCATGGTCAACCGCCTCTCCGGCGACCCGGCCTTCCAGTTGCACGAGCGCCACGACGCCAGCGACTTCGAGACGAAGACGCAGGACAAGCTTCTGGCCAAGGCAAGCTGAGGGATGAGGAGCCAATCTCCGGGATTGGAGTTTGGCCCAGCAATTCCAGGAAGTGTGTTCAGTCTCAGCGTTTCCCTGAAACGCTGAGACGCCTCAAAGCATCGCCGACAGCAGCAGCATGGCGCCGACGCCCGCCATCAGCAGGCCCGGCCAGTTCCGCGACAGACCGAGGAAACCGAGTCCGCGCCGCCGCGGCTCGAGTGTCGGCGCGGCCAATCTTGACGCCGTCCGGTCGGTGGCTGTGCCGAGCGGTGTCGGCTCGCTGAGCCGCCCGCGCCCGAGCGCCGCGCCGGCCATATAGACGACGCCGGCAACGACCAGCAGCGCACCGATGAGGATCATCGTCATCCCTGCTCTCCTTGGGTTCAGAGCCCGGTGCGAATGAAACGCCAGGACGCCCCTGCAGGTTCCGGTGTCGCTGCCCCGCTACCCCAGCAGCTTCGCCAGCCGCGGAATGCCCTCGCCCACGGCGCGGCTGTCGGCGAGCGTGAAGCTCAGCCTGAGCGTGTTGCGGCCGGTGCCGTCGGCATGGAACGCATTGCCCGGCACGAAGGCGACGCGCGCTTCCTTGACGGCGCGGGCAAGCAGCGCCGTGGCGTCGCTGCCCTCGGGCAAGGTGACCCAGACGAACATGCCGCCATCCGGCCGGCTCCACGTCACGCCCTCGGGCATATGGGCCTCCAGCGCGCCGAGCAGGCCGTCGCGGCGGGCGCGATAGGCGCCGATCAGCTTGTCGACCTGCTGGTCGAAGATCGCCTCGGCGGCGCGATGCATGGCCACCTGGTTGATCGAGGGGCTGTGGAGGTCGGAGGCCTGCTTCATCAGCACCAGGCGCTCCACCACGCGGCGCGGCGCGCAGACCCAGCCGACGCGCATGCCCGGCGAGAGGATCTTCGAGAACGAACCGCAATAGAGCGTGCGGGCATTGTCGATGCCGCCCGAGCGCTGGCAGTCAAGCGCCAGTATCGGCGGCACGCCTTCGCCGTCATAGCGCAGCGCGCGGTAGGCGGCGTCCTCGATGACGGCGATGTCGAGTTCGCCGGCGAGGTCGAGCACCGCTTCGCGCTGTTTCAGGCTGAGCGTCTCGCCGGTCGGGTTGGCGAAGTCCGGCACCAGATAGGCAAACTTCACTTTGCCGCCGGCGGCGGCTGCCGCTGCGTGGTAGGCAGCGGGCGTCATGTTGCCGCCATCTGGGGTCAACCGGTCGTAGCGCGGCTCATAGGCGTTGAAGGCCTGCAGCGCGCCGAGATAGGTCGGCCAGGTGACGAGCGCGGTGTCGCCCGGCGAAAGAAACAGCTTGCCGAGATAATCCAGCGCCTGCTGCGAGCCGGAGGTGATGAAGATGTTGTGCTCATCGCAGGCGACGCCGAGCTTGCCCATCTGGCCCGCCAGCCATTTCCTGAGCGGCAGGTAGCCCTCGCTCACCTGGTACTGCAGCGCCGCGCCCGCCTCCGGGCCGCCGAGCACCGAGGCATAGGCATCGCTGATGGCGTCGGCCGGAAACAGCGCCGGATCCGGAATGCCGCCGGCAAAGGAGATGATGTCTGGCTGGTCGAGCAGTTTCAGCAGCTCGCGGATTTCTGACGCCTTCATGCGCGAAGCGCGCGACGCCAACAGGTTCATCAGGGTCAAGGCCCACCTCCCAGTGGATGGTCATTCTTGCTCGGGCATGATCTTGTGCAAATCCGGGTTCCCGGTTTCCGCGATCATGCGCATTTAGGTCAATGTAGCTGACCTATTATCAGGCTCCATCGCCGGTTGGAATAGGCAGAAGGGCGTTCCGCGTGGCCCAGGGAGAAAAAAGCATATCAGCGACGATGCATGGAAAGTTGTTGCGCTTCATGACCGTCGATGCAACCGCGCCTTGGGCGGGATTGTCGTCATATTAGAATAGGCGCATATTGCTGAAGGCCGAAGCGTCGCTCCGGTTGCAAGGCGCTGTCGGCATGGCTGCCGGGCGGTCGAGGCCACGTCAAATGTCAGTGAAAGGACAAGCAACTCGGGTGCTGCTCAAACAATCCGGCAGCCCGGGACAATGATATTTGGAGGAGATACCCATGAAGGTCACCGTGTTGGCAAATTATGCATCCCACGCCGCCAAAGGACTGATGCAGGGCTCGGACCGGCAAGCTGCAGTCAAGGCGCTTTTTGAAAGCGTCGGCGGCAAGATGACCGGCTTGATGTTCACGCGCGGCGCCTATGACGTCGTCGTCAATGGTGAGGTGCCGGACCAGGCTGCCGGGATGGGCATCGCCCTTGCCGTGCGGGCAAGCGGCTCGTTGAGCGACTTTGTCATCCTCGAAGAACTCGACATGAAGGCCGTGCTCGCGGCCGCCAACAAGGCTGCCGGCGCCTACAAGCCAGCCGGCTGACCGCAACCGATCGGAGCAAGCCATGACCGCCTACAACGTCGTCCGCTTTCGCACCAAGCCAGGCAAAGAGAAGGCCTTCGTCGATGCGCATGAGAAGATCTCACTGACGGCCAAGGGTTTTCGCAAGGGCGCCCTGATCAAGACCGGCGAGCGCACGTTCTGCATGGTCGGCGAATGGGACGACATGGACAGCCTCGCGGCGGCGCGCCCGTCGATGATCGGCGTCCTCGACACGTTTCGCGATATGCTTGAAGACCTCGGCGGCGATCTCGGCGTGACCGACCCGGTGTCGGGGACGGTCGTCGCGGAAATAAACTAGGGCGCGTCGCCAATCTGCGATGGCCGGGCCGCCGGGCGCTCGGCCGTCGCCGTTCGGCTGGACGCGCGGCGGCATGTCGATCGCCGCGCGCCGGCCTCCTAGAACGGCAGCCGTATTTCGTGGGGCTGAACCGATTCCGTCCAGCCGATATCCTTCTGGGTCTCAGGCGGCAATTCGTTCAATTCACGCATTGTTTCTTTGTGCCTGGAGGCTCGCTTGAGAGCAGCTCCAAGCCTGCGAAGGGTTTTGAACATCGATATCCTCCGTATCGCTGCGGCGCAAAGAGCGATGCTGCCCTCTCACGCCGCACCGGTTTTGCGCCGCGTGTGTATCCGATCGATTGCACGAGAACGGTGAAAGACTTCACAAAACAGGCCAGCGCGAAACATTTGCATACAAATTGATTTGGAGTACGCGCGGCCTACAACACCGCCCCATCTTTCGCCACCACCCTGCCCGCCCGGTACACCGTACGCTCCCCTGGCACCGCCACCACCGCCTCCGGCACATGTTCGGCTTTGAGCACCACGAAATCTGCTCTGGCGCCGACTTCGATGCCGTAGCCTTCGAGCCCAAGCGCCTTCGCGCCGGCATAACTCACCACGTCATAGGCGGCTTCCAGCTCCCAATCCTCGTAGAAGCCGGAGCGGTAGCCGATCATGCTGGCGCGGTTCAGCATGTCGCCATCGCCATAGGGCCACCAGGAATCGCGGATGTTGTCGGAGCCGCTGAAGACGGTGACACCGGCCTTGCGCAGTGCCGCCACCGGCGGGAAGGCGTGGTTGCCGGGCGCGTCGGTCATGATGGCGACGCCTGAGGCGGCGAGCATGTCGCCGGCCCTGGCCAGCGCGTCGGCCGGGATGTCGCCCAGCGCGTAGGCGTGGCTGACGGCGACGTTGCCGCCCATGCCCAATGCCGTGGTCCGCGCCGCGATCTCCTCGATCTGGAACAGGCCGAGCGTGCCGCCATCGTGCAGATGGATGTCGACGCCGACGCCATGCTTTCCGGCGAGGCCGAACACCACGTCGAGATGGGCCTTCACATCGCGGTCGAAGCTCGCCGGGTCGAGCCCGCCGACGAGGTCGCAGCCGAGCCTTAGAGCTTCGTCCAAGAACTCCGGCGTGCCGGGCGACGACAGAATGCCGCTCTGCGGGAAGGCGACGAGCTGGATGTCGATCAGCTCGCGATATTTCTCGCATATGGCGAGGATCACTTCGAGATGCTTCAAGCCGACCGAACCGTCGACCATGACGTGACTGCGCATGGCGAGGCTGCCGTGGCCGATGCACAGCTCGAGCTGGTTTTTCGCGCGCTCTGCCATCGGTGCGGCCGCGCTGAGGTTGCGCGCCTGGAAGGCAACGCGCTCGCGCACGTCGAAGCCGTTGGTGCAGGGAATGTGCGGTCGCCAGGCATCGCCGTAGAAGGAGGTGTCGAGATGGATATGCCCCTCGACGAAGCCCGGCAGCACGAGCTGGCCGCCGAGATCCGTGCCCGCCGACAGGCCGGCCGCTGAGGCGGGCGTGATGGCGTTGAAGCGCCCGTCCATAACATGGAGGTCGACCAGCGAGCCATCGGCCAGCCTGGCTTTGCGGAAAATCGTCTGTTCGGTCAAGGGCGCCGTCCGGTCTGGTTGCTGCGCCAGTCGTCGCCGCTCGGCCGGCCAAGGTCAATGCGAGCCGGCCGAGAAACTGTTTCTTGCCGATGACGCAACCGGCGATCGCCATTTTCGCGCCAGGGTGGCAACTTCCAGGCCCGAATCCGCACAATCCCGCCGGCATATTCCGCTATCGCGGAAGTTCCGCTTCGTTGCCGATATGCGATGGTGTTTTCGCGGCGGTACGAGCCGCCCTGGTCGACGCGGGCCCGAAAGCACCCCAACATGCGCCCCCGCGGCCCCGTCGACCACGGCCGGCTCTCTTCAAAACGGCCCGCGCCATTGGCATGGCGCGGTCGTAGAGGGTTTTGGTTTCGATTGGTTCACGGAATGTCCGCTGGACGTTCCGCAATATTATCCAATTCGAAAATGCTGCTGTTCGAAAAATGCCAAGGGCAGCATCGACGAGATTGAGTGGTGGCAGCCCCCCGCTCCGCCGGTTAAGGCGCCAACAATGCGCTCAGCCGGCGGAGCCACCAGCTGCAAAAGCCTCCTTCGCGAGAGCCTGGGCAAACTCAGCCATCAGCGCGCCGTATTCCTCCATCGCCGGCAACGCCGCGTAGCTGTGCACGGCGGGCGTCGCCGCAAAGGGCAGTCTCTCGCTGGTCCAGGTCTCGACAAAGGGCGTGAACCAGCCTGGATCGTCGAGCATGGTCGGGCGCAGGTTGACGAACCAGTCGAGCCCCTCCGGCCGGGTGAACATCCAACTCATGCAATGCGGGCAGAAATAGTGGTGCGATGCGCCGTGCAGTCCGCCAATGACCGGCTCGCCTTCGGTGACCACGAAGGCCTCGCTCGGGATCGCCGCACTCAGCGAATAGGCGCTGGCCGCCATGCGCTGGCAGCCGGTGCAATGGCAGGCCATGGTCAACAGCGGCGGGGCGGTGACCCGCAGCCGAACGCGGCCGCAGCGGCATCCGCCTTCGGCGGGCAGGTTGAGGCTTGGCATGGTGGGGCCTCCCCGGGTTGGTTGAAGGGCGCCTGCCTTCTCCCTTCCGGGAGAGGGTTCAGCGTCCGCTCAGCGTCGCCGCCGTCGCCAGCTTCGCGCCGGCCTCTTCGAAAGCCGCGTTGTGGCGGGCGATGATCGCTGCGGCGCTCTCGGCAGGCGTATCCAGCGTCGAGTGCGCGTCGGACACCACGGTGACGCCGAGACCTCGCGCCATCGCGCCCTTCAGGGTCGCCGCGACGCAGAAGTCGCTCTGGGCGCCGAGCAGGATGACAGCGCCGGCGCCCTGGCCGGCCACCCACTCGCCAAGTGCGGCATTGGAGAAGGCATCGCCGACACGCTTGCCGAAGGTCGGCTCGTCATCGGCCTGGCCGAGCCCCGGCCATACCGGCCAGCCGCTCGCGCCCGGCGCCAGCGGATCGCCTTGCGGGCCGTCATGGCGGATGAAAGCGACCTTGCGGCCGGATTCTCGCGCCCAGTCGATCACCGCGCGGGCACGGGCGACAATACCCTCCGCGTCATGGATCGGCGGCTCGAAGCGGCCGTCGAACATGCCGGTCTGGAGATCGATGACAATGAGCGGAGCAAGGCTGGATTCTGGCATGGGCGGGAAGATAGCGTGGGTGGAGGGTGGGTCAAGGATGGATGCTTCACCCGAAGGCGGAGATTGGCGAAAGCGGCGATGACAAATGATCTCCCCCCTTGTGGGGGAGATGCCCGGCAGGGCAGAGGGGGGCGCGAAAGATCGCGGCCTTCGATCACTTGTTCCTCAGAACCCTAAATCGTGCGCCGTAAGATTAGCTGAGAAGTCGGCGGGGCAGCGCCCCCCTCTGGCCTGCCGGCCATCTCCCCCACAAGGGGGGAGATTGGCAGCTTCAACCCCTCACCCGATCCCGCCCGCCACAGCATAGGAGCCAGCGCTGCGCCCATCCGGCAGCCGCACCACGACCGTGACGATCGACCCATAAGCGCCGCGCCAGACGCTGTGGAAGCCCTGATGCGTGGCGGCGGGCACGGAGACGCGGCCGGTGTAGCGGTTGCCGTCCCGCCGCATCGCCATCGGCTCGCCGTTGACGTGAACCTTGACGTTTGCCCCATCGGCAGCGCCGGCATCCAGCGTGACGACGATCTCGGCGGTGTCGCCGGCAGGAATGGTCTCGGCGGTGAGCGTGATGGCGAGTGGCGTGTCGCCGGACCGTGCTGGAATGACGCCGCCACCCGCAAACACATCGTCCGCCAACGCCGGCGTACGTGGCGCGGTGGTGCGGCGCCTCGTGGCGCGCTCGTAGTCGCCGGCCATCGAGAGCAGCGCCACATCCTCATAGGCCTTGCCGGCGAAGGTCAGCCCGACCGGCATGCCGATGTCGGCCATGGTGCCCATCGGCACGGTGACCGTCGGGATGCCGAGATGCCGCCACACCAGATTGCCGTTGGCGACCCAGGTGCCGTTGCGCCAGGCCAGCAGCGCGGAGGCTTCGTTGACGTCGGCATCGGCCGGGCCGACATCGGCGGCGGCGGGCAGCACCACGGCGTCGAAGCTGTTGGCGCCCAGCCAGTCCTCGAAATCGACGCGCCTCGTCGCCTCCAGCCCCTCGAGGCCGGCTTGCATTGTCGGGATGCGCTCGAACGGCGTCACGCCCTGCTTCGCCCGCTCGACATAGTCGGCGAGGTCGAAGCCGTCATCGCCGTAGCGGTCGGGCAGCGCGCCCGGCGGCTGCGGGAAGATTTTTGCGCCGTCGACCGAAGCGAGATCGGGAATCGCCGGATCGGCGTTGGCGCGCAGGAAATCGTCCCAGGACCAGATGCAAAGATCCCAGATCTCGCGCTCGGCGAAATCCTGCGGGACCAGCCCGCGCTCGACCATGGTCTTCGCGCCGGGGCGGTCGCGCTCATAGTTGGAGACGACAGGGAAGTCGACCTCGACCACCTCGGCGCCGAGCGCCTCAAGATCCGCCGCCGCCTGCCGCCAGAGGTCGAGCACCGAGGCGCGCGTCTCGATCGGCTTCGCCGCTTGCGCGTCGCGCCCGATGTACATTTTGGGCACGCCGAGCCGCTTGCCCTTGAGCGCTCCCGCCAGGGGAAGCCCGGCGTAGCTCGCCGGCCTCAGCGCCGAGGCTTTCGGAATCGGCACCCAGGGCTGCACCCGCCAGAAATCTCCCCTCGCCTCGGCATCGTCGGCGACGATCACGTCGAGCAGTTCCAGCATGTCGGCGACGGAGCGTGTGTGCGGCACCACCACGTCCATGGTCGGCACCAGCGGCCAGTTGCCCCTGACGGAGATGACGCCGCGCGACGGCGTGTAGGCGACCAGCGCGTTGTTGGAGGCCGGCGCGCGGCCGGACGACCAGGTTTCCTCGCCGAGCCCGAAGGCGGCGAAGCTGGCAGCCGTGGCGGTGCCGGAGCCGTTAGAGGAGCCTGAGCCGAAAGCGGCGGTGAGATAGTCCTTGTTGTAGGGGCTTTCAGCGCGGCCATAGACCCCGCGCTGCATGCCGCCATTGGCCATCGGCGGCATGTTGGTGAGTCCGACCAGCACGGCGCCGCCGGCGCGCAGGCGCGCTATGGTGAAGGCGTCCTCATTGGCGACGAGATGCTCGAAGGCCGGCGAGCCGGCGGCGACCGTCAGGCCCCTCACCTTGTAGCTGTCCTTGGCGGTGTAGGGGATGCCGTCGAGCGGCCCGAGTGCCTTGCCCTCACGCCGCCGCCGGTCGGAAGCCTCCGCCTCCGCGAACATGTCGGGATTGAGCACCGGCACGGCGTTGAGCGCGATGCCATGGCGATCGTAATGCGCGATGCGCCGCAAGTGGGCGCCGACCAGTTCGACACTGGTGACGGTCCCTTCCTCCAGCGCGCGGCGCAGGTCGGCGATCGAGGCTTCGACGAGGTGGAAGTCGGTCATGGGTGAATTGCGGCTCGTCATGTTCATTGCTGCATAGCAGGCATACATTTGCAGGTCGCGTTCCGTCACACCCCCCTCTGCCCTGCCGGGCATCTCCCCCGCAAGGGGGGAGATCGGATGTCGCTATGCTTTCGCCAATCACCTACGGTGCAAGAAAGGCGCCGCCGCCAGCACTGCCGATCTCCCCCCTTGCGGGGGAGATGGCCGGCAGGCCAGAGGGGGGTGCCTAGGCGCCGAGCAGCAAAGCCTCACTCCTGCGGCGCCCCCGCAAACAGCACCACCCCCTCCCCGCCGGCTGCCGGCCAGTCGCGGATGGTGCGGTCGTAGCCGCCGGTCAGCAGTGTGCCGTCGGCGGCGAAGGCGACCGCATAGATCGGGCCGGTGCCGGGGTCGAACTCGGCGATCTGATTGCCGGTGTCCATGTCCCAGATCCGCGCCGTGCCGTCGAGCGAGACCGATGCCAGCCGCTTGCCGTCGGCGGACAGCGCGATCTCATAGACGGTGCCGGAATGGCCTTCGAAGCGGCGCACTTCCCTGAAGCTGTCGAGGTCCCAGAGCTTGATCGTATAGTCGCCGCTGCCAGTGATCGCATGGTGCCCGTCGGCGGTGAAGAGGGCGCCATAGGCGCCCTGTTCGTGCCCGTGCCAGCTGCGCAGCTGCTTGCCCGCAACGATGTCCCAGAGTTTCAGCTCGCCATCGATGCTGCCCGACAGGGCTTTCGTGCCGTCGGGCGAGACGGCGACCGAGCTCACCGACCAGTCATGGCCGGGCAGCACGTGCAGCACGTCGCCCTTCTCGAGATCCCAGACGATGACGGCGCCAGTGTCGTGGCCGCTGACGGCCAGCTTGCCGTCGGGGCTGATCGCCATGTTCCTGACGCCGCCGTTCTGGCCGGCGGAAAAGACGTGCAGCACGGCGCCGTCGGCAAGCTGGCGCAGCACGATCTCGCCGTCGTCGCCAGCGGTCAGCGCCGTCTTGCCGTCGGGCATGAACAGCGCCGTGCGCGCCATGTCCTTGTGCTCACCCAGATTGCGGATCAGCCGCTTGCCGTCGATGTCCCAGAGCTTGATCATGCGGTCGGTGCTGGCGCTCATCACCTCGCGCCCGTCTTGCGAGACCGCCAGCCAGACGACGGCGTCGCGGTGGCCCTCAGCCTGGGTCGGCAGCGGCGGCGGCGCGGGCGGCAGCGGAGCGACGGTCTCGGGCGGTGAGGCCGTCGCGGGTGGCGGTGCCAGTTGCGGTGGCGAAGGAGCCTCGGGTGGCGCGGCGGGAGGCGCCAGCACGGTCTTCGGCGGCTCGGCAGGCGCGGCAGGCGGCGAAGCCGGCACGGCCGGACTTGCCGGCGCTGGCTCAGCCGCAGGCGGCGTCTTTACCGCCTGCTCCGGTGGCGCGGGCGCTAGAGCCAGCTCCGCCGGCGGCGTTGCGAGGGCCGGCGGCGCGCTGACGACATCCTGTCCGACCTTCGGTTCGTTCGCCGCCTCGCCGCCCCGCCAAGGCTGGTCGGCGAGCAGCGCCAGCACAGTGACCGCCGGCAGGACCTGGAAGAAGCGCCTGAGATGCGGCCGGCCGAGCTCCTGCACCTCCGCCGCACGGCCGAACAGTGGCGCTCCGGCCTGATGCGCCGGCCGTCCCGGCAGAAGGCCGGCGAGGAACAGCAACGCGCCGACCACCAGAGCGAGCGCCGCCACCAGGAAGCCGGTCAGCCGCATCGAGGCGGAATCGGCCAGCGGATGCGCGAGGCTCCCGGCTCCGGTGGCCAGAAACGGCCAGGCATGCATGACGCAGGCGATGGCCGCCGCCAGCAAGGGAAGCGAGAGCAACCTGTCCGTCGATCTGTTCATATGATGCCCCCCGGCCACCCTCTCCGCGCATGGAGAAGACCATCTCGACATCCTAGCCCAGCTTTCCGCGCAGGCTAAGTGTCGGAAATCACACGTGCAGGATTAAAATTGTGATCCGTGCATCCGCTCGGCAGAACAGTGCCCCAGCCGGCAGACCTTCGCGCCAGCCGACGTGACTATCCGGGTTCACGGAGTGTCTTTGATGCAACGCAACTGGGATAACGACAGAAGAAACGCCGGATTCCCCAAGAATAGACGGCAACATCGGGCCTTCAGGTTGACAGGGGACGAGAGTCTGACATCATCCGACCGCGATTAATGGAGAGTTGGATATGAAGAAGACCTATGAAAAGCCGGTCCTGCTCAAGAAGGACAGGCTTTCGGCGGTGACGGCGGGCAACGGCGGTTCCACCCCCATCCCCCAATGATTTCAGCCGGCTAGCGCCTCGAGCATCGTGGCGTGGCCCAATTTGACATTATGCAGTTGGAATGTCGGAGGCCATGAAATGAAGAAGACCTATGAGAAGCCGATGCTGGTCAAGAAGGACCGGCTTTCGGCAGTGACGGCGGGCAACGGCGGTTCCACGCCGATCCCAGGCTGATCCACCCAGCAAGAGCGCTGGCTAGTGACAGTGTTCGTCGGTAAGCGAGCACTGTCGGCCTTTCGAGAGGTGGCTCCGGATATTGGAGAGTGTGGGCATGAAGAAGATTTATGAGAAGCCGATGCTGGTCAAGAAAGACAGGCTGTCGGCGGTGACGGCGGGCAATGGCGGCTCCGGCCCGATAGGGCCGGCAGGCTGATCCGGCGCGAGTGCGCCAAAGCAAACGCCGACACTATCCATCCGGGCACATTTCGAGGACTAGACCATGAAGAAAACCTATGTGAAGCCCGTGCTCGTCAAGAAGGACAGGCTTTCGGCGATCACCGCCAATGGCGCGGGTTCGAACAACCTGATCTGATCCCTCGCCGGCCTCTAAATATTGTTTTGACGCAATTCCGGACGGAAAACCGCTACGCATTTTTCCTGGAATTGCTCCCTAGAGGACCAGCACCAGGTCATCCACCACAAGCTGCCAATGGTGTTTCGTCGACAGACGAACACGGGTCACGGCCTTCAGCATCGGCGCGTAGTGACACGGCGTCAGCGCCGACAGCGTGATCTCGTCACTCGCGATCAACGCGTCGCCCAGCCAGCTTTCGACCAGCGCCGTCTCCCCCTCCGACGCCAGCCAAGCTGCGGTCAGCATCATCGAATGCAGGCCGAAGGGCTGTTGCCGGCCGAATTCCGCCTGATGGCCGCTGCTCGTATAGGCGATGTAATCGCCCGAGACATTGCCGTTGACGTAGCCCTCGCTGTTCTTGGTGTTGTCGCTCGCCATGGCGTTGATATTGCGCCAGGAGAGCCCGGCATGGCCCGTGGGAACCTTGCGCAGGCCGCGCGTGGTGATGTCGTCGAAGCCGATGGTGCTGAGTGCCGCACCAGGCGCGAGGGCGGTGGGCGTGAGCAGGCCAAGATCGGTCGGATAGGCTGACAGCGCTAGCTGCCGGTCGAGACCGCCGCCGGTCACCACAATCGCATCAGCCTCGCCGGCAAGCGCGAAGCGGAAGCCTGCGCCGGGAACAAGCGTTCGGCTTTCAAGGACCTGGCCTTTGGCCATCACCGATAGCGTCGCCTCTATGGCGGCCGGGACCCTGCCGTTCAGGAACCGCCCGGGCGCAAGGCCGACCGGTTTCGGCAAGTCCTCTCCGACGAGGCCAGCCACGGAGCCGGGCACCTCCCGCAGGCGTATCGACTGGTTCTCGTTGGCGCTGCTGGCGCGCCAGCCGGGCGGCACCGAGACCGAGAAGCGGTAGGTGCCGGCCGCGCGGATCCTGGCCCTGCGGCGCCTGGACGACATCGGGAAATTGGCGAAGCCGGCGGGGTTTGTTCGCGCCGCGGCGATGAAGCCGCCGCGCTCGTCGTAAAGCCGCACCATGATGCCGGCCATCGGCCGGTCGGCGAGGCCATAGACCCCGTCGCCATCGACATCCATGTAGACATAAGAGGAGAAGTTGAGCTTGCCGCCGGTGGCTTGCCAGGTCGAGCGCACCGCGTAGTCACGACTGGGATCGGCCCGGCGCCGCATCCGCCGGCGCTCGCGCGCCTGCCAGACGAGAAAGGCAAGCAACGCTGCGGCAGCGAGAAGGATACAGGAGATGACGACGGTCAGGCTGGGCAAGTAGAAGCCTCGGCGGGGATGATTGCGGCACCCTAGCTTGCGATGTGGTGGCTGCACAGGGGGGCGCGAAGGATCGCGGCCGCCGCGAGGTCAGTTCTCCACCTCCACCCACACCGGCGCATGATCGCTGGCGTCGTCCTGCCCGCGCACATCCCGGTCTATGCCGGCCGCCTTCAGGTTGCGGGCGAGCTTCTTCGACAACAGGATGTGGTCGAGCCGCAAGCCGGCGTCGCGGGGCCAGCGGTTGCGGCGGTAATCCCAGAATGTGTAGAGCGTCTGCTTCGGGAAGGCCTTGCGCAGCGCGTCGGTCCAGCCCTGCTCGATCAGCGCGGCGAAAGCGGCGCGGCTTTGAGGCTGCACCAGCGCGTTGTCGTCATAGGAGCGGGTCGGGTAGATGTCGCGCGGCTCTGGCACGATGTTGTAGTCGCCGGCGAGCGCGACCGGCAGGCCGGTATCGAGCAACTGACCGGCATGCGCGGCGAAACGCTCGTGCCAGGCGAGCTTGTAGTCGAATTTCGGCCCCGGTTGCGGGTTGCCGTTCGGCGCGTAGAGGCAGCCAACAACGACGCCGTCGACCGCCGCCTCGATGTAGCGCGCCTGGCGATCGGCCTCGTCGCCGGGCAGCGCGTCGCGCGTCAGCACGGGTTCTGCGCCCTTTGCCAGAATGGCGACTCCGTTCCAGGTCGGCTCGCCCTTCCACACCGCGCCGTAGCCGGCCTTGGCGAGCCTGGTCTGCGGAAACTGCATGTCGCGCGCCTTGAGTTCCTGCAGGCAGACCACATCGGGCTTTGCTTCGGCGAGCCAGGCCAGCAGGTTTTCCAGCCGTCTGTTGATGTTGTTGATGTTGAAGGTGGCGATTTTCATTGGGTCATCAGAACAAGAAGCCGGCATGCGCGGCAAGTGGCCGCCTTACGAGGAGCATTGGAGCTAGCCCTTCAGCGTAAGCGCTGCCCCTCATCCGCCTGCCGGCACCTTTGTAACTTGTCCCTTGCCGACTCTGCTATTGCAGCAGGTGCGGTGGCGGACGAGAGACCGGAGCATCTTTGGGCCTTGAAGCCCGTGGGAGAGCGAGGGTCTTCGTCCGCCGTTCCATCGACCCCG
>NZ_SRUX01000238.1:0-301 GCF_004791545.1 Mesorhizobium sp. M4B.F.Ca.ET.214.01.1.1 | reverse complement strand
CGGAACCTTTCTGTTCATCTTCCGTTCAGATGAAAAGTCCCATTAATAGGCCTCTTCCGGGGTGTGCTCGGCGTGGGGCCCTTAGTCCTTGGAGAGTGAAATGAAACCGCTCTTGTCTTCTCTCGGATCCGGGGCGATTTCCCTGGGTCTTCTTGCGGGCCTGACGGTGTCGTCGCTTGCCGGTCCTATCCTTCAACCTGACCTATCGACGGCGAGCAGCACGGCCGCACCGCAGATCATTCCTGTTCGCGACGATTGGGCCGGCGGCAACAACAATCAGCAAATGTATGACTGGCGCTGG
>NZ_SRUX01000237.1:0-302 GCF_004791545.1 Mesorhizobium sp. M4B.F.Ca.ET.214.01.1.1 | reverse complement strand
TACGGTCGTGGAGATGAACGACCAGGATCGCGTGCGCCGCGATCCCTACTCGATCATGAGCGATCCGACCGACCGGGAGGGCTATTCGATCTCGATCCGTCGCGACGACAATGGCAGAGGCGGTTCGTTGTTCATGCACCGGCAGGTGAGGCCGGGGATGGAAATGGTCATCTCCAATCCGGTCAATCTCTTCGCACTGGATTTGCGGGCGCGAAAGCACCTGTTGCTTGCCGGAGGCATCGGCATCACGCCGTTCCTGGCGCAGATCAGGCAACTAAGCGCCATGAACGGCAACTTCGAAC
>NZ_SRUX01000236.1:0-302 GCF_004791545.1 Mesorhizobium sp. M4B.F.Ca.ET.214.01.1.1 | reverse complement strand
GATGGGATCGATCATCGCCATCGCGGTGTTCACCGCGGGCGTCACATCGGTGCTGACCGTGACGCAGATGGAAGGCATGGTGCAGGGCGAAAGCGACCTCGGCACGGTCAGGGTCGGCGCCGTGCGGAATTCCTCGACCGCGTCCTATCTGGATTCGACCCATATCCGGCATCAGGACTTTGCCACCGTCCAGCAGGGCCTGGACACGCTGCGCGCCGGCAAGATCGATGCGCTGGTCCACGACAAGCCGCTGCTTGGCTGGCTGGTCGGACAGAACTATGGCGCGAGCCTGCAGGTCCTCG
>NZ_SRUX01000235.1:0-303 GCF_004791545.1 Mesorhizobium sp. M4B.F.Ca.ET.214.01.1.1 | reverse complement strand
GGAAGGCAAAAGCCAAAGGCATCTACGACCTGCTGGCCAAGGCCGATCTTCAGAATTTCACTCGCGCCGGCGAGCGGGCCGACATCGTGGTCGCGGCAGACGTGTTCATCTATATCGGCGCGCTCGAACGCATCGTCGGCGCGGTGGCCGGCATGCTAGCCGAGGACGGGCTGTTCGCATTTTCGGTCTAGAGGCTTGCCGGCCGCGGTGCTTTCGCTCTGCAACCGTCACGGCGTTATGCGCACTCCGAGACCTATGCTTGGCGCGTGCTTGCCGCCAACAGGCTTGCGGTTCTGTCGCTGG
>NZ_SRUX01000234.1:0-303 GCF_004791545.1 Mesorhizobium sp. M4B.F.Ca.ET.214.01.1.1 | reverse complement strand
GTCGGCGCGGTTGATGCCGAGGTCGCTGAGCTGACGTGCGTTAAGGCGGTTCAATTCGCGAACGGTCTCGTTGTACATGCGCCAGTTACGGAAAGCACGGATCGGGTTCATGGTAGTCCTCCTGAATTGGGTTCGTTTCGATGATGCTCAAATAGTGATCATCGATGAGGACTTGAACGGCTGATTTTGCATAGCAATGATGCAAATGCTGCATTGCAGCATTAACCTTCTGTTCATCTTGCAGGCAAGGCGCGCTCGGGGACGGTGTCGAGATTGAGGTGATACGGGCCTAGCCCACGTCGA
>NZ_SRUX01000233.1:0-304 GCF_004791545.1 Mesorhizobium sp. M4B.F.Ca.ET.214.01.1.1 | reverse complement strand
TTGAGGCCTTTCCGCCCGCACGAAAATTCTCGCTGGGATTCAGCATTGCACTGACAGGTACGCTGTTGTCGGCGCCGCTTGCGCGCATGGTGTCACCCTCGCTGCTGGCGATCGATGGCTGGAATGCCCTTTATTCGATGGAAGTCGGTTTTGCGCTGATTTCCTTCGCCATGATTTACGTCCTCAAGGTCACACCGCCGCCGCGTGCGAAGGTGATCGAGCGTATGGATATCCTCAGCTATCTCCTGTTTGCGGGCGGTCTCGGTTGCCTTGCAGTCATGCTGACGCTCGGCCGGTTCTACTG
>NZ_SRUX01000232.1:0-304 GCF_004791545.1 Mesorhizobium sp. M4B.F.Ca.ET.214.01.1.1 | reverse complement strand
GTGGGCACGGCGATGCTTTCCTCGACCTTCTCGCCGGCGAGCGCCTTCTTGACGTTCTCCACCGCCTGCTTGCCGACGAGATAGGGAAGCTGCGCGACGGAAGCGTTGAGGCGGCCTTCCTTGATCGACTTCACCGCATCGACATTGCCGTCGACGCCGATCATCGTCACCTGCTGGCCCTTGCCCGCCGCGTAGACCGATTCCACGGCGCCCAGCGCCATAGTGTCATTGGCGCAAAAGATGGCGACGAGATCGGGATGCGCGGTCAGCGTGTCGGTAGCGATCGAGGCCGCCTTGCCGCGAT
>NZ_SRUX01000231.1:0-307 GCF_004791545.1 Mesorhizobium sp. M4B.F.Ca.ET.214.01.1.1 | reverse complement strand
AATTCTGCCCCGCCGCGTTCCACGGCGAGCGTCACGGCATGGATCCTCGGGTCAAGCCCGAGGATGACGAAGCGAAAAGCGTCCCCGGCAAATGAAACTCGCCACCTTCAACATCAACAACATCAACAGCCGCCTCGAAAACCTGCTGGCCTGGCTTGCCAAGGCAAAACCCGATGTCGTCTGCCTGCAGGAACTCAAGGCGCGCGACACGCAGTTCCCGCTGAGCCGGCTCGCCAAGGCCGGCTATGGGGCGGTGTGGAAGGGCGAGCCGACCTGGAACGGCGTCGCCATCCTGGCGCGCGGCTCC
>NZ_SRUX01000230.1:0-308 GCF_004791545.1 Mesorhizobium sp. M4B.F.Ca.ET.214.01.1.1 | reverse complement strand
GCCGTACCGGACCAGCATCGAGCGGTTGTCCTTGAGCCACGCCGCGACGGCTGCGTATTGCGTCATGACCGCCTCGAATCCAAGGGCCGGCTCGGTCGCCGCCGGGCGCTTGCCGCCGCCATCGGCGTGAGCGGTGACGTCGGCGCTCAGCATTGCGCCGAGCGCTTTCATGTCGCCGCTGCGTGACGCGTTGAAGAAGGCCTCGGCGATCTCCAGCCCGCGCTGCTTCTCGACCTTGAAGCGCGGCCGCGCCTCGCGCACATGCTCACGCGCTCTGGCCGCGAGCTGGCGGCAGGCGGCTGCATCGC
>NZ_SRUX01000229.1:0-308 GCF_004791545.1 Mesorhizobium sp. M4B.F.Ca.ET.214.01.1.1 | reverse complement strand
CGCGTTCCGCCTAGATGGCAAGCATTCCGCGCGGCAAGCGAGATAGTAGGTTGTGTCTGTAAGTGTCGTGACCGAAGATGGAGCTGCAACAGGAACAGTGCACGTCGGAGCGGTGGCGCCGCAGGTGAAGCGGTTCACCGCGCACCTGGGGAGGTTGTGCGGGCAGAACGGCTTGCCCCACTATGCCGGGCGAACCTACGCACCACCGTGGAGCCTTTTTCGTCCGTCAAAAATTGGGGGAGCTTCAGGGTCTTAGGTCAGGGCCGTTGAGAGAAACCTTCTGCGGATTGGATGCATGGGTCCATGAG
>NZ_SRUX01000022.1:0-61381 GCF_004791545.1 Mesorhizobium sp. M4B.F.Ca.ET.214.01.1.1 | reverse complement strand
CGGGAGCGATTTATTTTCCCAAGCAGCAGGTCAACTATCTAGGCAATTTCTCCGGTAAGAACGGCTGCACGCAGGTGGTGGCCGACACCATCCAGTGGTCCGGCAATTCCAACATCAACCAGGACTGCTCGAGTCTGGGAATGAAAGACATTCCGGCGACCACCTCCATTCGACTCGTTGAGTAAGACTGAGCGTATTCCCTGGCCCGGGCGACGACTATTGCACGTGCCAATGGTTTAGGAGCCTGGTTGCTGTGGTCGCTTCGCTAGAATGAGTGGCGTTGGCGCGGTCGATCCCTTCCGACGCAGACCCGACAGCCGGGCCAGGCGAGGATGATGGCCAGAACGGCGAGCAAGGTCACAACGTTTATGTGGCCTTCGGATCGGAGGTGGGCCTTCCAAGGAAGATTGTCGGCCTTCCCCGGCCTTGGCGCTATGGTAGCGAGCGCGAACTTGGAAGATATCGGATTGGAACCGCAAAAGGCACACAAGTTCGCGTCGCCTTCGGCCGCAGCTTGCCCGTACTGCGCGGGTTGATGTCAGCGAGCCCCAGCAAGCGCCCCCAAGTGGGCAGATTCGCCGCTTAGCTTGGCACTTTTGACCGCCATGCTCGCGGCGGGACGATAATCCCGTCGACAGGAAGATCCTCCAAACCCTCGGGGCTGTTGGCTATGACGCCTTCGAGGCAGAGTTGGCACCGCTAGCGGCTGCCATCAACGGAGCTATTCGTCGTTCAGGATCGGTATGGAAGCTCGCCTCGTTGCGTTACGTTTGGTTCCTGCTCGCGTCCAATGGCATCCCCAGACTTGTGCAACCGCTGAAGATCGGCGATCGATCTGATTCTTAAACGGTGCAATCGTGTGGGTTGGGAGTTGCTCTTGCGCTGGCGCCCACCAATCACGGCATCTCTAGTCCATCAGCCATGCCGCTATGGCGAGATTATTCCGGTGACCCACCGGAGCCCGTCACGAGGCCGGGCTTAGCTAAAGCACATGATGCTATCGAGCGACTGATCGAGGCAGCCGGCCAGGACTCCGCTCGCTGGACCTCGCTCCTTGGGCACTGGGCGCATTTTGCGGCGCCTTGGCGAGAGCAGGCGGCCGAGCGGCTCGCTTCGGCATCTGCACATTTTGATGAACCTGCCGGGACTGCGTTTCGCGAGCAGTTGGGTGGGTAGATCAACAGGCATGAATCGTTCAGTGATGATTATGGACGAACACTCCTTGGCGCCGATGCGCAGAGTGTTTGATCCGCTTGAGCCAACCGATGTGACTGCCCGCTAGCGGATGCAGCCGCGGCCCCCGTCGAGGTAACGCCGCTCGAAATTATCATCACCTTTGCGCAAGACGTGGAACGACCGGACTCCCGAGGTTATGCGATGGCTGCGAGCCGCGTGTCTGAGAGCGTGAAAGACGAGCTCCTTCCGAAGGTTCTGCCTTCAGACGCTGACAATATTGGGGCATTTGCCAGCGGGATGTTGGCTGGCCTGCTGCAGGACGCAGCGAGGCATGGGTCTTGCGCCGCTTCGATGAGGCCACCCGCGCGCAGGACGACTTCAATGCGATGCTTCGGCTGGCTTTCGCATTACCGTCCCGCCGTGAGAATTGGGACCGAGTTGCCGCCGCCGGAGCCGTGCACGAGAACATGGCGGTCGACCTCAAGGCAGGACTATCAGAGTGAAGGCCGGCCGCGTTGCTCAACAGGCAACTCCGGGAAGTTAGGTCTGGCTTTCTGAACGGAACGATAACAGCACGGCGGCGCCCAGCAGCGCGGCACCTTTGGACGCTCTCACGGCTCAAAGCTGCGGGAGAGCTCCATCAACTCTCCTTTGTTAGAGATGCCGGTCATGTAGCCCGCGATGATACGCGATGCGCGATGCTCATTCGGCTTGTCGGTTTCATCAGCCACCGAACACCCGGATAAGGAAATTTCGTCTATATGATGTACCCCTCGCCCTGCATCGGGAGGCTCAACGGTCCCGGATCGCCTTGTCACGAATGCGCCTCGGGTTGTAGCCCGGGCCAAAGCATTGCCCGCATTCCGGTCGATCGAACTCGTAACCATTGCGTTCCGCGTAAGACAGCATCGCCAGCTGACCATGAAACAATCGAATAAGACGTAGCCACCAAGTCAAGGTCGGCTTCAGGTCAAACTCGCTCGGGTGGCGCGTCCGGTGGCATCTGTGGCAAACGTTCGGCAGCATCGGGGCAAAATGAGATTGTCGGATTCCAAATCATTTTCCGATCACGGACAAGCCGGTGATCAACGCAGACTGGCGGGAACTGAACTGTCGGTCGCCAGCTCGGGGGGCCGCCCCAAGCGACAACGGCGTTGTGGATCACATTAGGCGCTCGATGGGCGCCTTCAATGAGAAGGCCGGTTCATAGTGAACGAACTGTCACTATCCACAACACATATCATAATGCGTTTCTGTCCCATCAGGGGTTGAAGATTGCCAGACCAATTGATTTCAGGTGTCGACTTTCGAAGGGTGGTCGCGAAGAATCTCAGTCATTGATTTTGTACGCAAATGACAGTTCTGGCTGCGAACCGTTACGTTCGTGTGCGCTATAGAATGCATGCCGCGAACCGCCAGTTTGCGGTCGCGATGAAGAGCGCGATTGTCAGAGACTTGTCCATTCTAAAGGGCGGCCCGGCTTCGGATCTCGTGACGGGAGATGCCTTGGACCGGGCCTAGCTGGTCATAAGGCGGGGTGAGCCCCCTGCCCAGCATTCTTACACGATGAGCGTCATGGTAGCCCAATGCAAGGCCCTGAAAAGCCGAATGGTTAGCCGCACGGAGTAGCCGCCGATGGCCAGCTCCTTGCTCGGACGCGGCCATGGCCGCCAGTGAACAAGTAGCGCAGGCGCCGAAGCCCGTGAAACGGAAAGCGTTGCCGATCGCCGTCCCGATCTCGGCGGCCAGTCGGATAGCAATCTGCCGCACAACCCACCCCTCCATGGCAGTTCAATTGCGCGCTTCCGGATTGCTCCGGCTACCAGCCCACAGCGTTAATCTGGGAAAGGTCTGCGAAGTCGCCATAGATCGTCGAGCCCTTGACGAGTAAACACATGCCGCCGAGGACTTCGAAGAGGGAGCTTGATCCGTTGCAAACCGCGTGGTTCATCACGTTGGTGTGCAGGAGGGTCGCAGTTTGTACCCTGCGATCCTTGGCATCGGCATAGCCGATGCTGATCGCGATTGCGGTTACAGCAATAAGAGTCTTGCTCATAATTAACCCCAAGCAAAACCGGGTTGCCGCCCTCACGCTCAATATAGCACTGGCATAAGATGCTTCCATCCATCGGTTGGATGACTTGGGCTCATCAATATTAACTAGCGAGGTGAATGCGCGACGCGAAAATCGAAGTTGCCCCAACAGAGGACGCGGCGTTCGCCGTGGTCGACATCGATACCCTTTGACGAAACAAAACGACTGGCGCTGATTTTCCCTGGAAGGGTCGCGTCTGCAAAATCTTTTCGAAGCTCCGAACCGGTGAATGGAAGTTCTACTGGCAAACCAGCGCGCTCAATCTCCCGCCGAGGCCATAGCCCCCGCGACTGCCGTGGCCGTCCGATTTGCGCTCCATCGCTTCTGACGGACCGCGTGCCCGTCCAGCATCAAAATTTGATATCAGCCGGACGGGCGAGAGCTGCCGCGCCAACGCCTGTCACGAAGCGACGCGATTGTCAGCGGGCGTTGGCTGATGGAGCCGTCTTGTCCTGCGTGGCCGCCGGCATGTCCTTGGTCGCCGCACCTGTCTGGGTGTCGGTGGCCGGGACGGTATGGTCATCACCCGACAGCGGACTACCCCCGCCAGGCACGTCCTCGCCTGTCGGAGCCGTGTTGTTTATGCCGTTTCGGAACGGCTGGCTGTCGGTCGTCAAACCGCCTGCCTCCGTGGCGGTAAAAAGGTGATCGGCTGCCGACGCAGGGCCGGCGAGCAGCGAAAACGCTGCAATGATGATAAGTGTTCGCATCCCGGTCTCCATTTGTTTGGAGTTCAACGTCCCGACCGATGCGCTACCTTTAGTTGCCCGGCAGGGACGGGCGTCCCTTAACCTCTTCAACGCCGCGCCCTGTCCTTTTATTCCCGAAAAAGCGCTTTCAACGTGCAGTCGGACCAACGTTCCGTCGCCAAGAACATCACGAAAGGCCCTGCCTTACGCCTACTTTCCGGCGTTGATGGCGCGACTCGGCGCATGGAAAGCATCTCGCGCCGCGCGTTAGAGTTCACGAGGAAGACGCCGCTGGTGCCGCACAAGGCAACGTAAGCCATTGAAGGGAAGCACCGGGAAGGAAGTCGAGTTCAATCCGGTGGAACGGGACAGGACGGGTGCAGCAGTCAAGAAACGCTCTTTAGGCCGAGTGACCAGGGCACTCGGTCCTAATTGAGTGAACTCTAATGTTCGAATAAATTAGTCGTAGCGGGGTTTGGGGCTTCTTCCTTTCCCGCAAAGGCCGGCGCGGTGCGATAGATCTAGCAACGAGCGCCCGACTGCGCCGGCCATTTCACGCCCTAACTTGGTCAACGATGGGCTGGCGCCCTCATTGAGCGCTTGCAGACAATTTGGTAGTGTCTCAGTTTGAAATTTCGGCCACTGACTTTTTGTAAGGGCCCCGCTTGCCGGGCTTCGGCGCAACTGCGTCCATCTTCTCGCAAAGGTCTTCCATCGACCAGAGCGTCTTGGACACGCCAGCGGCCATTGCCGGCGTCATTTTCAGCGTCTTGTGCATTTTGATTGTACCAGACGGTGTAGATCGCGACCATGTGGACGTGGTTTTCGAACTTCTTTGAGAAGGCATTGGTAAGTCGCGTGAAGCGGCGGTTCGCCATGCGCATGGTGAGATTGGCGCGCTCGATATGCGACGTGCTGACATGCTCCGGATCGGGATTGCCTTCGACGCGCGTCGTGACCGCGCCAGTGCAGACAGCCGGGCTATAGCGGCGCTCTGGCGACTTGTTGCTTTCCGGCTCGCCGTACTGCTTCACCAGCATGGCGTAATCGATGTCGGCCCCAAAGGCTTCCTCGATGGCGTTGAGATAGGCGCGGTGGCCATCGGTCGTAAGCTGGACGCGGTTGGCAAGACGGTCCTTCACGTCATCCATGAAGGCCAGCGCATATTCGCCGTCACGGCCGCCGACCAGCCACGACACGATAAGCTTGCTGTCGCTATCCAGCGCGGTCCAGGTCCACACGTCGCCAGCGCCTCGACCGGCTGCTTCATGGTCGAGGGCAGCTTCGTCAGAAGTTGGAATCCCAGTCAGCCTAGGGAACGCCCCCGATGCCAGAGTATTTTGTTGAACAAATGACGGGTGAGACGGTTACTACATGGCGAGTTGTGAGGGCCGAGACACCGGGAGAGGCAGCTCGCGAAGGTACTGGATGTGATGTCAAAGCGCGAACAGCCGAATTCACAGGCCGCGGATCTCGCTTCACGCAGTTTAGTCATCGCGGCGTACGAAAGCCTCGTCCTTCAAGATTGCCGATTTCTATGTTAATTTCCGAGCTGCCAATGCGCGCGTACGGCGCATTCTTAGGCAGGCTCGGAGTCCGCGATGCTCCCGGTGGACGAGACATCCTTCGAGACGGTTCTGGGCGAACGCGTCCAGGATATGCTTGATGCCTGCACGCGATGCGGCAAGTGCGTTGAGGTTTGCCCAAGCGTGGTGCCCGCCGGCATCCCGGAGGCGAAGTCCGAAGACCTCATCGGTGGTATCCTCGATCTTGTCCGCACCGGTAACGGTCCGGAGACGTCGCGCGAATGGGCAGCCTCCTGCATGCTCAGCGGAGAATGCATCAAGGCGTGCGACTACGGCGTCAATCCACGCTTTCTCCTTACCATGGCACGCCTTAGCGTCGCGAAGGCTGACAAGGAGCTTGCTGAACGACGCCGGCAAGGCGTGGAGAGATACCGTGAGGTCAGCCGCGGTGTAACGATGCTGTCGCGTTTGCAACTCGATACGGAGGTCCTGGAACGGCTGGGTCAAAAATCAGCGTCAGTATCCATGCCCACCGAGCCGGCGGACTTTGTGTTCTACACCGGCTGCAATGTGCTCAAGACGCCACACATTGCCTTGCTTGCCCTCGATATCATGGACGAACTCAGCATCAGTTACCAGGTTATGGGCGGTCCCAGCCATTGTTGCGGCATTTCGCAACTCAAGGCCGGCGACGCCGAGATGACCGGTCGCATGGGGTCCAGCTCGATGGAGAAGTTGTCGCACTCCAGGTTGGGACAGGTGATCACCTGGTGTCCGACTTGCTACGTCCAGTTCACAGAAAACATCCTGCCAACGGTGGAACGACAGCGCGGCTCCCGCCCATTCGAGATGAAGCCGTTTATGCGATTCCTCCGCGACCGGCTGGCGCAGTTGAGGCCGCACCTGCAGCACAGGGTCGACATTCGCGTCGCGCTTCACAAGCATCCTGGCGTAGCCGGCGTGGTGGAGGCTGCCACCGAAATCCTAAAGATGGTCCCCGGCATTGAGCTTGTGGAACTGCATCAGCCGGCGGTGGGTCTGCAGAGCGTGCATGTCGGTGTGCTTCCTAAGTTCAAGCGTGAGTTGCAGCTGAGAGAACTTGAAGCGGCGCGTGACGCGGGTGTTGATGCGCTGGTTGCGGTTTATCATTCCGATCATCGCGAACTGTGTGCTCACGAGCGCGATTGGCCATTCCGCATCATCAATATCCTTGAAGTGATTGGTGAAAGCATGGGGTTGCATCACCACGATCGCTACAAGCAGCTCAAGCTCATGCACGACGCCGATCAGATCGTCACCGAATGCAGCGACCTGATCGCAAGGCACTCCCTTGATCCCAATGATGCTCGTGACGTCGTGGTCAGGGTGCTGCTTGGAGACCAGCCGCTTCCACTGAGGGGGTGATAGCGAGCGAGGCGCGAGTGCCGTGGCGGAGCAGCAAATTCGGTCGCTTTTAGTTCCACTAGCGGAACCCCCTGGGGTTCATGGAAAGCTCTTCGAACTTTCTGGGTCGCTGCCTCAGCCGGAACTGCGAGTGCTTATGGATAAAGCGAGACAGCAGATTCGGGTTTAGGAGCATGTGGACGGCAGCTTGGCGCCTCAAACTACGAGACCACGCCCCAGATACCAGTTTGGTC
This sequence comes from Mesorhizobium sp. M4B.F.Ca.ET.214.01.1.1, assembly GCF_004791545.1. Classification (NCBI taxonomy): domain Bacteria; kingdom Pseudomonadati; phylum Pseudomonadota; class Alphaproteobacteria; order Hyphomicrobiales; family Phyllobacteriaceae; genus Mesorhizobium; species Mesorhizobium sp. M4B.F.Ca.ET.214.01.1.1. The sequence continues at coordinate 54,258 of NZ_SRUX01000022.1, read as the reverse complement.
CGACTCCCTGCTCAGGCTGTCGCTCATCATCTAAATCGGCGCCAAGCTCTCAATGTGATCGGCGATGTAAGCCGCGTCACGCCCGACAAAGGACAGGACGGCCGACCGGAACGTTTGCATCCAGTGAAGCCCAAGAAAATAGACTCCCTGACAAGCGGTGACGCCGCGCTGTTGGACAGGAGCGCCGTTAGCATCGATGATCTTCAGATTCACCCAGCCGTAGTTATAGCCGTATCCGCTCGCCCAGATGATCGTGCGGACGTTCTCCTGACTCAATTTCAAGGCGCGCATACTCTCGACCTGGAGAGTCAGGGGTGGCAGCGAGCGGTCCTGCTGGTCCAGTTCCGACTGCATCGCATCCGTAGCGGCCAGATGGTCTGCGGCCTCCAAAAAGCCGGCATAGCTTTTGTCGGCAGCCGCAAGCGTTTCCATAGCGTCATCGGCAAACATTGCTGTACCATCGGCAATCCCAACCAATCGCCCAAGCAAAGTAGCACCCTCAACGCCTAACCGACGCGGATCAAGATCATAGCCCCCGTCCATGCCGGTCAAGATTACCGACGGCGGATGCCTCCTATTGGGGAACGAGTCGATGGTCACGTCGAAGCGGCCCAACTTTTCGTACCACCAGATAAGATCTTGACCACGATAACGCCGAGGCACTCTGCTGTGTCGGCTGACAGCAAGAAACACTTGTCGGCCACTGCGCAACAGTTCATCTGCAATCTGGCAGCCCGAGTTGCCACTGCCTACCACAAGAACAGTCCCCGGCGGCAGCTGTTGAGGGTTTCGGTAGCAAGTCGCATCTATCTGACAGATCGAGGCTGGTACTGCGTGGCTGTATCCCGGAACAATCGGATGTTGAAACGGACCGGTCGCAATAACAACATTGCGCGCCCTGATTCGGGCCTGTGCGATTTTCAGATCTTCACGGTCAGCGAGCACGCGGTCGCTCTGATGCTGGCAGTCCGCTGGTGCGGCGCTCGACGTGTTCGACCAGGAGCCGCCGAAGACCGACGATCCGCTGTTTTCGCTACCCAACGTCTTGTGCACGCCGCATGTCGCGGCCTGGACGACTGAAGGAACTCAGGCCATCGGCTGGCATGCGGCCAAGAACCTCTGGGCGATGATGAGCGGCGAAGGACATGCCGATATCGTCAACCCGCAAGCCAAGCAGCGCAGGAGTGCGCCCTTGCTCAGCGACGTGTGATTCCAGGAGGCTGCGTGAATGCCCAACCCCCTCCTCTCTCGATTGTGGCCACCTGCTTCCATGTTTCGGCATCGGGCCACGTCTCGACGATACCACCTAACCTGAATGTCAGCTCTCGAGGATTCGCAGTCCGAACCCGCCGGTCTTCTCTCGGCCCCGAAGAGGACGTCGAAAGTAGGTGAAGCGTGGCCCGGACGGTGTCGCTGCGCACCTGACGGGTGCGCATACACCGGCAACGCTTACCCCGACAGCCTTAATCCAGTCATCAAGCTGAGTGGCAGGTGCCATCACGACACGTCATACTGCTGCGCCAGCGAGTCGGAAAGCTGGTCAGCAAAACGGGCAGCGGCCACCGGCAGGGTGCGGCCCTTGAGTTGGCCGACATAGAGCATGCCAGCGGGCACGTCGCGCGGGTCGAGCGGCCGGGAGATCATATCACCGGTCATCGTCTGGTGGGACAGGCCAATTGGGAAATGGAAGGTGATGATATCCTCCGAGATAGCGTGGTTGCGCAGGAATTCGAAGCTGTCCGATTGAATCACCGGCTCCAGCTGCAGCGATGACGATTGCGCCCCGATGTCGAGCAGGTAGCGCACGCCGTAACTTGATGTGGGAAGCGCGATTGGATAGTCGAGGCAAGCGCGCAAGCGCACCGTCTCGTGAGAAGCCAGCGGATGATCGGGCCGCATAACCGCATGCACCGGCTGGTGCACCCGCATCAGCGTCATGAAAGCAGCCAGCCGGGTTGGCTCGTAGACGATGGCGATGTCGGCCGTGTGATCGACCAAGGCACGCTCGGCCTCCTCCCGGTCGCGCAGGTGCACTCCGAAGGTCACATTCGGATGTTCCTTGCGGTAGAGTGAGATCTGCATCGGCAAATGGTAGGGCAATAGCGCTTGGCTGCAGGCGACCGCCACATGGCCACGCCGGGCGCCAGCAAGGTCTGCAATCTGCGATTTCACGTGCTCCATATCGGATAACTGGTTGCGCATGTGCTGCACTAGAAGTTCGCCGGCGCTGGACAATCGCACGCCGTGAGGCAGTCGCTCGAAAATCGCAACGCCGAGTTCGGCCTCCATCGCCAATATACGCCGGTTGAGCGCCGTCGAGGTTATGGCGAGCAATTCTGCGGCGGCGCGGATCGAACCGGTCTTGGCCACCACATCGATATAGTGAGCGGAGTTCAGGTAACGCATCGGCAGCCTCCGGCACCACCGCTGCAATTCTTGCAGCAGGCTGAACGAAACATAGCACAAGACAGCAGCACCGTCATCGACATAATTAAACCTGTCGACATATGAGTGAAGAAATACCTTCAAGCGACATCGATCATTCAGAATCAATGAAAGGTTGGGCAATAGATTTGTTCCATCTCTTCCAGTAACTTATCAAATAAAAAGGAACAACCATGCGTTACATATAAATTGTAAGCTTAGCCTCTCTCGGTATTGTTGCCCTGCAAATGTATCGGCGATAGCCTCCGAACAATGCGGCGACGTGACCGTGTGATCGGGATACCCAGGTTATACTAGCCAATGTAGTGTGACCTCCAAGGTTAGCATCGATGAAAGTTGTCTAGCCGATGTCGGCGAGCATAAAAGCTGCGGCTCTTTGGTGCGGCAATAAAGATTCGCTAGTAAAGAAAAACCCGACATTTGAAATCTCTTGTTCGGAATTCCTGTTGGGCGTTAGTGCGCGGGTCGCGCGTATGCGCGCCGAGAGTACCATCACTTTTTCGCCCGCCGACCGCTGCCGCCTTCTAGCTGTGGTCATATGGCATAAGGTCCTTGAACAGAGCTTGGTTACGCCAAATGTCATGTTTCGATTTCTGGAGCAACCGAAACGTAGATGCCACTTCAACCTGAAGGAACGACTAGATGACGTCGACCACCTCTTCCAGACTTACCTTCCTTGTATTTACCGCCGGATGCATCGCATTGGCGTTACTCTTCCACTACGCACCGGCTGGGGATTTTCCCTCGAAATATGCCAGGACCGCCCCGGCGGCGCTGGCCGCGCAACCGACGCGCATAGACGTCGACAACGAGGCGCACGCGATCCGCTTCTACATCGACGGCAACCAGGTCGCCATGCTCGACGCGACTGGTTTCAAGCCATGAGGCCACAGAGCCAGGAGAGCAAAACCGTCAGGAAATTCGTTATGTCAGGGCTGTTCGTCGTGCTTGCCCTGTCGCAGACGGCGGAGGCCCAGACGAAAGTCCCGGTGACGCAGGAAGTTGCCGCCAAGGCCGAGCAGGCCAAGCCGCCGCTGGACAACATGGCCACAGGCGGGGTCAAGCCCGCGGCGCAGGCAAGTGTGCCGGCCACCGACGGGTCGCAGTACCCGCCGGCACTGTATTTCAATTTCCAGTAGGTCGTTGCTTGCCGGGGGAAGTGATCCTCCTGATCATCAAGGACATTGCGCCGCATCGGCTCGTGAGGCGAGCGGCGTTATGCCGCCGCTGCGACAGCGGCGAACGTCTATAGCAGCTACGAAGGCGCGTGCCTGATCTTCCGCCAGACGATTGCTCAGCGCGCCTTGCGCGCCACTATGGCGGAAGCATTGTTCTGCTATCGGCGACGCTCTGTCGAGAACGCAAATGTCGAAGGACGCCCTAGGATAAGGTAGTGCGCGTCCCGGCACGTGCCGGTCAATCGTTTCGGGCGAAAAACAAAAAAGGAGCGTCCGAGATGGGACGCTCCAGAAGCTCGCCGCATTAACCCTTAGGTTTGCGCTGGGCAGGAGCTTTCTTGGCTAGGGTGGGCTGCGGTTTGCGTCCGAGCCCCGCCGCCTTTGCGAGCGTCGATCTTTGAGCCGCGTAGTTCGGCGCAACCATCGGGTAATCCGGCTTCAATCCCCATTTCTCGCGATATTCGTCCGGAGTGAGCCCGTAGTGTACAGCGAGATGCCGTTTCAGCGATTTGAACTTCTTCCCGTCTTCCAGGCAGACGATGTAGTCGGCGTTACCGACCTTCTGGGATTTGTGGCTGGCTCCTGACTCGGCAACTCAGTCACGCTCGGCTGGCCAAGGCCTGTCAGTGACGAATGAATCGACGCGATGAGATCTGGCAACCCAGCAACGGGTAGTGGATTTTGGCTGACATAGGCAGAAACAATGTCTGCAGTCAGCCCGACGAGATCGGCCGTTTGGGCTTCGTTCTGATCGCTCAAGTATTCGCTCCTAAAATAGGGATAAAGCACGCCTCACGCATCTGTCCTAGTACCGCAATTTTGAGCGATGCCGAGATAAATCCCACCAGCGAAGCTGTGAGATGGATTTCGCTGAGGCGAAACTCGCCAGAGTGCGTCTAATTCGCTGGGGTTCCTGGAAGCTTTTCGAACTTTCTGCGTCGCGCATCAGGCTGAATTGCGGGTGCTTATGGACAAAGTGGGACATTCGGTATTTGGGCGTTCTGGATGGCAGCTTCGCGCCTCATGTCGGCCGTTGAAGTCAGCTTCGCCAATGCCTCAAAGCGGACATAACCGGCGACCTCGCTAGACGTCGTGGTTCGCCGAGAGCCGCCGTTGGCGTATTTACGACCGGCACACTTGTCAGTCAGGCAGCCCGGCCTTGCGCATCCCCTCGACGAAGTATTGGACCACGACCAAATGGCGCGCCGGCTGGGAGGCAGCCCACCGTCCTAGGGAAAACTGGGGGTTATTGGCTATAAAGATGTTCGCCTCTCGACGAGCTTCGCGGTCGCGATCCACCAGTGCAAGCGCGGCTGCAAGCACCTTCCTTGATCCCGAGCGATAGGTCGCCTCATTGCGCAGGGTGTCGATTGCCGCATCATATCGGCCGGCAGCGTAGTGGACCATTCCCAAGATCCAGAAATACCAGCCGGCTGGGTGCGGATTAAGCCGAAAAGCCCTGAGGATCATGTCCCTGGCCTCAACGATACGGCCGTCCCACATCAGCATTTCGGCACTCATAACAAGGGTATCCGCGTGGTTGGGATCGAGCGCCAGAGCGGCGGCGAAAGCGGCTTCCGACTCTGCCCAACGACGCTCATAGGCCTGCAGGTAGCCAACCACCCAGTGATTGCCAGCGTCGTTCGGATCGAGTTCTACGGAACGAAGCGCAAACTCGATCGACTCTAGCCTCTTAGTTTCCGGCGAGCCTATGCTGTGAGCCCAATACGACCAAAGCGTGAAGGCCAGCCAGCGCATGGCTTCAGCATAATCCGGCTCGATCGTGACCGCTTCTCTCAGCAGGATCTCGCACTCGCGGATTGCTTCGGCGGATCCGGCAAGGTGGGCGATGAGTGGACGCGCTCGCAAGCAGAGCTCATAGGCCTCGAGATTTTTCGGGCGGCTGCGCGCAGGCAACGTGGTAAGTCGGCCGACAAGGGCCTCGACAATTTTGCCCGTTACCTCGTCCTGCACCGAGAATATGTCTTCGACGCTGCGGTCGAACCGCTCAGCCCAGAGGTGATCGCCGCCGGTCGCGTCGATAAGCTGGACGTTAATCCGAACACGTCCGTCGAGGCGGCGCGCACTGCCTTCCAACACATAACGGACGCCAAGCTCGCGGGCGATCTGGCGGACGTCTATCGCCTTGGCTTTGTAAGCAAACGTGGAGTGTCGCGCGATGACGAACAACCCCTCATTTCTAGACAGGTCGGTGATTAGGTCTTCAGTCAGCCCATCCGCGAAGACGTCCTGCTCGCGATCGCCGCTCATGTTGGTGAACGGAAGAACCGCCAAAGAAGGCTTGGCGGGAAGCCTCGGCGGGGTCGCTTCGATGACACTTTCGATATGACCGCCCGGCAGCGGCCGCAGACGATACACGCGCACGGGCTCGGCAATATTCTTTAGTGCTTGCTCTCCCAAATCGTCAAAGGCGGCGTCGAGCTTGCGCTTTACCTGGTCGAACACGCTCGCGGAAATGCACACTTCGCCAGGCTCCGCGACGGTTTCGAGCCGCACCGCAACATTGACACCGTCGCCATAGATATCGCTCCCCTCGACGATAACGTCACCGAGGTTGACCCCAATGCGCAAGGTGATGCGCTTGGGCTCAGGCAGTGGCCCATTGGCCTTCGCTGTTTCGTGCTGCAGATCAAGCGCGCATTGAGAGGCGTTCACCGCGCTTGCGAACTCCACCAGCACCCCATCGCCCATCACCTTTACGAGACGCCCATGGTATTTGGCGATGAGAGGTGCCAGGACTTCGCTGCGCCGCTGCTTCAGCGCTTTGAGAGTCCCCACTTCGTCGAGCCCCATCAGGCGCGAATACCCTACGACGTCCGCGCTCATTATCGCGGCGAGGCGTCGCGGCGCGCTATGTTTGGCCATCCGTCACCAGAACGATCGTGACTGCTGCATCAGGATAGTCACGGCGTGCAGACAAGTCCATAAGTGTCGCTGTTCCTCCGGTGAGCCTGGACGATCAACCAACCGATGCTTTCCCGCCACGACAGGATCAGAAGCGCTCCAGTCTGCCGAACGTCGGCCTTGCGCTTCAGATCAGCCATTGGCACCGCACCCGTGAAGTGACCGGTTTCAGCCGTTGGCAGACGATATTCGTAATCAGAAGAGACTGACAGTCGATACAGTCGACGGTGGTTCGGGGGCTTGGATTCGGGGTGGCTTTCGTCCTTTGGAATTCCCGGAAACAGCAGTTTGCAGTATGCTGCTGCCTTTGCAGGGTGAGCCTGGTGTCGTTCGCCCTCACACGCAGTCGTTATCGGCGGCACGATTTTGGCGGGGGCACATGAGGGGGATTCTTGATGCGGTCGTCATAGGCGCTGGCTCGGCCGGCCTTGGCGTCAGCTATTTCCTGCCAGGCCCGGCCAGCATGGTGGTCAGACCTGCCGACCATAGTTCGCCAGGTCGATTCCTCTGCCTACCGCAACCCGGCCGAGCTTGTTGAGGGCGCCGTGCTAGTCGTCGAGAGTGGTCAATCGGGTGGCCAGATTGCCGAGGATCTGGTGCAAGCCGGACGTCGGGTGTTTCTGGCGACGAGCCGCACTGGCCGCCTAATGCGCCGCTACCGGGGTGGCGACTCGTTCAACTGGCTCACCATCTCCGGCTTTGCCGACGTGCCGCGCCGTGAGCTCATACTGGAAAACGGCGGCAGGCCGCCGCCGCGCCCGCTGCTCGGCGCGACCCACACAATCAGCTTGCAGTCCTTAGCGCCCAAGGGGTCGTATTGCTCGGCCGTTTCAATGGCATCGTGAATGGCAGCCTGGCCTTCGGTGACGACGTCGACGACCACATGCGGTTCGCAGACGAAGCCTCGGCCTACGCGAAGCGGGTGATCGACGAGTACATCGAGCGCGCCGGCATCGATGCGCCGCCGGCTGAGGATGATCCTGCTGAAACGGTTGCGTCGAGCGTGCCGAGCCCGCCGATCCGATCGACCGACTTGGCCGCAAGCGGCATCTCTTCGATCATCTGGTGCACCGGATTCTCGGGCGACTTTTCATGGGTGAAGATTCCCGGGGTCCTCGATGAGGCCGGCCAGCCGAAGCACGAGGACGGTATGGGCACCATTCCCGGGCTCTATTTCGCCGGCCTCGACTTTGCGGTAACGCGCAAATCAGGCACCATTCCGGCCGTTGCAGAGGAGTCGGACCATCTGGTGAGCCACATCGCAACAAAAGTGACTCGACCTCAGGAGGAAGCAGACGAACGGGCCGCTGGCCTGGCCGCGGGCGCCGGTCAAGGGAACGAGCAGTGCAACGTTGCGGCACCGGCAGTTTTGCGAGGCAACTTGCTGCTGAGGGCGCATATGTAACCGCTATCGATCCGGGAGTGGACGCTATACGGGCTGCCACCGCCGCTGTTCCGCAGGTCAGCTTCCTCAAAGGTGTTGCCGAGGCGCTTCCTTTTGACGAGGCGACATTCGACATTGCCGTGATGATCCGTGCTCCACCACGTTCCCGAAATGGCGATGCGGCAGCGCTTCGCGAAGCTGGCCGTGTTGTTAGGCCAGACGGCGTTGTGATCATCATCGAGCCGTTGCCCACCGGCAACTTCTTCTCCGTCCTTCTCTTGATCGAAGACGAGACCGTTGTCCGGCAAGCGGCGCAACGCGCAATCGAAACAGCCATACTCTCTGGAATGCTCATCCGGATGACCACGCTGAACTATGTTCGTCGAGAAGTCTTTCGAACAGTGGAAGACTTTTTGGATCGCGTCGTAGCTGTCGATCTATCGCGACGCGACATTGTGGAGAAAGACAAATCGGCCCTAATAGCGGAGGTACTTGCAGCGGCGCACCTCAATAGTGAGGGTTCGCTCGTCTTCGACCAACCCATCAAGGTCGATATCCTCGGACGCTGCTGATTTGAAGTCCCCATTCCGGAATCTTCATTAGATAGCGGCAACCAAAGGACCGTTTTCGGCACCAGTTTCCAACTGTTGCCTGGGGTCAACTCAACGTCCGGGGTGGTCAGGCGAAGGCACCAGTCCTTCTGACAGTTGCGTCCGCTATCGTTCTTCCGACGCCAAAAGCCGCCAGTCCGCTTATCGCCCCCAAGCGGCGAATGCCCTGCACCTTTGTACTTCGGCCAATCCCAGCCGAGGAGAACTCACATGGGCCATTCTCAATTCGATGATGCTAGATAGGCGCGAGCGCGTAGCTTGGAACGTGGGAAAGAAGGTACGGCACCAAGCGACCGCTTCACGCAGAAGCAAATCTGGGCAATTCGTTTTCTCTCGATTGTGAAAGACTGGAATGACTGCAATTGGCGCGACAGCGCCCTTTGAACGCGCTGCCCCTTCCACCAACAAACGGCCACGGCTATTCACGCCGAGCCGAGGGCGAGCCAAATAGCGTAGCACGCTCCAGCTCGCTGAGCAGTGCCTCGGCCTCTCTGACGTCGGCAGTTTCAAAACCCTCGGTGAACCAGTCGCGAACGTTTGTCAGAAAATCGTGGGCTTTCTCCCGGGCGCCTCGCTCCGCCCACAGCCGTGCGAGTCGCGTCGAAGTTCGTAACTCCCACCATTTGGCGGCCTGCGCCCCGGCAGTTTCTACCGATTTGCCGAAAGATTCTGCCGCCAAGTCGCCGTCGCGACCAGGCTCGCGCAAAGCAAACTCCCCTTTCGGTCGGTACAGCTCGGCATCAAACCAACGCTCGCCGGTCGAAGTCGCACGCTCGAACGCGTCGTCGAGCACGCGTCGCGCATCTTCGACGTTGCCACTACTAAGGTAAGCCTCAGCCAGAATAGACCCGTAGTACGGCATCATCACCAGGTAATCGGCGTTCACGTCGTGCTCGTAGCAGGATTTGAGGGTCTCGAGGCCTTCGGTTCCATTTCCTTCAGCGATGAGTGCGGCAGCTCGAAAGCCCCGTCCCTTATTCAACATTGCAGGCATGGACTTTTCGGACGCGAGAGCAATCAGGCGCTCGCTGTCGCGCCGAAGGGCGAGCCAGTCTTTGCACAACTGGTAGTAGACGCACGTGTTGGCGAGAGCCAACGCGATCGCGAAGGGCTGGCGCGTATTCTCCGCAGTTTCCAGACCCTGCCGACACCGCCGGTACCCCTGCTCGGGGTAGCCCAGAATGAGTAGCGTCCGGGCAAGGTATAGGTTCGGTCCGGCGTCGGCGATGTCCGCACCGAGCAGAGGGTCCAGGTCAGGTGCTCTTGTCGAGACCCGCTGTTCCAGGAAAGAGCGTGCGGTGGCAAAATCGCCCATCCAAAGGGCAACGAATCCGGCGGCGTCCGCTCCGATTGGGCCACCCTCGCCGTATGCGCGCGCCGCCGCGCGCATCAGCTGGTTTTCGACTTCGCGCGCGCGATCGAGCTCCGCGCGATTGTAGTAACAGAGAAACTCGCCATAGCAGGCCCGGAGGTTCTCGTGCTCCGCTCCCGTTTGCCCTGCCAAGAATCGGGCGCGAGCATAAGCGGTGCCCGTTTCGACTGCCGCCGTGCCTCTAGCCGCCCGGAGCGCATCGCCGAGCGCAAGGCGGAGCCCGAGTTCAAGTTGGTTGCGCTCCAAGCCTTCCGGCAGCGTTTCGAGAAGCGAGAGACCGTTATTGAGCTGACCCAACGCTTCTCTTGTCGCCGAGCGCATGATCGCCGTGCGTGCCGCAGCCTGATAATATGGCACTGCCTGTTCGACGAGCCCGGCCCTGCCGTAGTGGCCGGCGACGAGTTCGGGATGAGCTGTGGCCGTGTCCTTGAATCTGTTGACCAGCGCGTCGGCAATCGCGCCGTGCAGTTCCCGGCGGCGCCTTTTGAGGAGCGATTCGTAGGCGGCGTCCTGAATGAGAGCGTGCTTGAAGATATTTGCCGGGCTGGCCGGGGTGCCGCCGCTCAAGATTAGCTCGGCTCCGATCAGTTCCGAGAGCGCCGTCTCCAATTCACCGGCAGGCATGTCGCTCACGCTCGCCAGCAGCGTACGATCGAACTCCCGCCCAATCACGGCACCGACTTGCGCGGCATGCCTTGCGGAGGGCGGCAGGCTGTCGAGCCGAGCCATCAGCGCGTCCTGAAGTGTCACGGGAACCGTGACTGCAGGCAGAGATCCCAAAAGGTCGAAATGATCTCCTGCGTCGACAAGGACGTTGAGATCGCGCATCGCCTTGGTCAATTCCTCGATGAACAGCGGAACGCCGTCGGTGTGCGCGACGATCTCGTTCAAGACTTCCTGCGGAAGACGCTTGCCCGCAACGGCCTCGGCTACTGCGGCTGCCTCAATCGGATCGAGCCGTTCGAGCACGATCCAGTCAACGTGTGCGCCGCTCCAGGTCGGCTTGAACTCCGGCCGAAAAGTGACGAGCAGCAGCACGGGCAATTGGGCGATCCGATCGTTGATCCGATCGACCAATTCCAGCGTTGTCGGGTCGAGCCATTGTGCGTCCTCGATGACCATGAGCAGCGGATGCCGCGTCGCGAGCCCCTCAACCCAGTTCAGCAGCGCTGCAAACGTTATGGCCTTCCTCTGCTGAGGGGTCAGATCACGTAACGAATGCTGCTCGCCGGTTCGAACGCCGAGCAGATCGGCGATGACAGGGATGGCGCCGGTGGTATCGGCCAAAGCCCTTCCCAGAAGAAGCTCGAGCTTCCTGAACTGTGTTTCGTCCGGGTCAATGTTTGCAAACTCCGCAGAGCGCCGGATTTCCGAGATGACGGGCCGTAGCGCCGAGTTCGCGTAGTATGGCGAGGCGTCGAAATGGATTGCCTGGAGCCGGTCCCCTCTCACTCGATCCCCGAAGAAGCGCACCAGTCTCGATTTTCCGATCCCGGGTTCCCCAGTTAGGAGGACAACCTGGCCCATCGTTCGCCTGACCCGCCCCCAGCGCTCGAGCAGCAGATCAATCTCGCGGCCTCGGCCGACGAACGGCGTGAGTATCGTGCCGTGAAGTCCCTCGAACCGACTTTCACTGCGCCCGATGCCGTGGACCCGCCAGAGGGCTACCGAGGGGCCGATCCCCTTGATCGGCTGCCTTCCCAGGTCCTCCAGGTCGAAAATCCCCCCGACGAGGTGCCGGGTGGTTTCGGAAATCACAACCCGGTCCGGCCCTGCCGCCTGCTGCAGCCGTGCCGCGAGGTTCGGCGTCTCCCCGACGATCTCGTCCGGGTGCTCTGCTTCCCCTTCCCCTAGGCTTCCGATGACCACCAACCCTGTGGCAATACCGACGCGTGCACGAAGGTGAGGAACCTCTTGCGTCTTGATTCCACCGGCTGCTGCCACAATGCGAAGGGCAGCCTTGACCGCCCGTTCAGCCGCGTCCTCCTGTGCCTTCGGCCAGCCGAAATATGCAAGAATGCCATCGCCCAAGAACTTGGCGACGTGCCCTCCGAAACGGTCAACTTCATCGGTTACCGCGCTTCGGTAACGCCGCATCACCGCCCGCAGTTCTTCGGGGTCGAGCTGTCGGCTTAGCTCGGTCGACCCGACGAGGTCGACGAACATCACCGTGAGCTGCCGCCGCTCTGCCTCTGTCGGGGCAGATAAAGGCAGCGCCGTCTTCAGCGATGCGGATGCGCCAATGGGCGCCGACCTCGAAACCAGGGCCAATGAGGCAATCGCATCGAGCAGCTTGCGCCGGTGACCGACGGAGGTCACGCCGAGTCCCGTCAGATCCTCGGCCCTCAGGTGGGCAAGAACCTCTCCACTAATATCGTTGTCGCGAAAGGCCTTCTCGTATTGTCCCAGGCCGATATCGCGAAGCCAGGTGGCGACGTCCACGTCCCCCTCCTGTATGAAAACACAATAATACACCAAAAGCCCATCATGGATGCGTGAAAACGGGTCCGAGAAGAGTCGATTCGGCCTCGGCTGAAGGTCCCCTTAATAGGACCAGAAATGTCTGGAAGTGGCGGGGCAAGAATGTCCTTCCGGAACCGGAACTGATGACCCAAGTCGGCCATCCGCTGCGCAGCGGAAACGTCGCGCGAGGATCAAAAGCCGCCATCGACTAAGCAGATCGCTCTTGCCGGAATCGCGTCGACTGCAGAAGGGCCGCTATTGAAGCAATGACAGTCGAGACCTGACGGTCCGGTTTCGGCCAATTGTTGCCCTGCACTCGGCAGCCTACGGAAAGAGCTCGAAGTGCTCGACTTGAGCAGACTCGATCAACTCGGCTTCATCGCCATGATAAATCGCGTTATTCCAGTCTGGCCCGATAGCAGCCTTCACCGACTCCAGGCCATCCCAGACCATCACCATGCAGAACGTCCTGCCCGTACTCTCCGCAGGTGGCTTACCGGGGTAAAAGGCGATGAGGCCCGCCTGCTTCCTCAGCCAGGGAATAGAAAGTGACTCAACACGCTCCTGCCAGAGACGCTGCTTTCCAGCAAAGACCGTGCCGCGATAAATGCGGATAATCATGGCGATACCTCCTTACGGTGCCTTCGTGCGAACAGAATGCGCCCCACTCGATCATGCAGTCTGTCGCTTGCCGTCTACGGCGACTTGCATCCGAGCAACCGGACCGGTTGCTCAAGTTTGGCGAGGTCCTCAGATTTGGCACAGCGTGGAAAGCCGGCGAGGCTCATCGTTTCGATCAGCCGGTTCCGCTGTACCTCGGTGAAGGGGAGGTTGGCGATTATTCCCTCTATGCTCAAGTCCGGATACTTCTGGAGGGTGAACGCGACAAGCGTCCGCGCCTCATCCGTCCGGCCCAGAGCCGCAAGCGCGGCAGCTCGAAACGTCCCCACCCAGCGATCGTAATTGTCAGGGCCGAGCCGGTCCGTCATGCGCAGGGCGTCCTCGTAACGGCCGGCCCAGAAGTAGGTGACGTTGAGCGGACGGGTGCTCCACATCGGGAAGTTCGGGTTCAGGCTGATCGCCCTGTCGGCCAATTCGGCTCCGCGTTCGGGCTCGCCGAACATGGCCGCCCAGGTAACGTAGAAGGTCAGGATCTCGAACTCGTTCGGCGCCATGCTGAGGGCCGTGTCGAACTCCGCCTTCGCCTTCGCCAGATCGGCGCTCTCGGCCAGGGTAATCGCGCGGACCACATGCGCCTCTGCGTCACCCGGGTCGAGCGTGACCGCGCGCATCGCAGCATCGGCAGCCTGCTTTCGGTTCCGCAGGGGCTCCACCCCGAAGCCGGCAAGGACCTTGTGGGCGTGCGAAAGCTCGATCCAAGCCCGGGCGAGAGAGGGATCAACCTCCAGCGACCGTGTGAGAAGCCGGATCGCCTCTTCCAGATCGTCGCGATTGATCCGCTCGAGCCGCTCGGTGCCGAGAAGATAGAGCTCGGAGGCGTTGAGGTTCGCTGGCGGCTTGCGATGCGCCTCCCGGCGGCCCGCCTCTTGAATCAGGCCTGCGCCACCGCCGAGCCGGTTCGAGACCTGCTCCGCGATCTCGGTCTGAATCGCGAAAAAGTCGTTTTCGGGCCGATCCCACCGGTCCGACCAGATGTGCTTGCCGGTCGCAGTTTCAACAAGTTGCGCCGTGATGCGCACGCGATCGTCCTGGCGCTGGATCGAGCCCTCGACATTGAAGGCAGCATTGAGGGCCGCCCCCACTTCTTTCGTGTTAGACGTCTTCTCCTTGTAGGCTGTGGTCGTATTGCTAGCTATCACCCGAAATTCTGGAAATCGGGCAAGGTCAGTGATGATGTCCTCGGTCAGGCCGTCAGCCAGCCGCTGCTGGTCCGCATCACCACCGATCATCCCAAATGGCAGCACCGCAACGGAGGGCAGAGCTGCCCCGGCGCCACTCCCATCGACGCGATGATTAAAGCCCCAGAGGAGTCCTGCCGCAAACAAGGCAATGGCCAGAGCTATGATGGCCGCCGACCGGCTCCGGCCTGTCGGTTCGATAGGCCATTCCGCGGCGTCAATTGCGAGTCTGTACCCGTTGATTCGGGCGGAAGCGCGGGCGCGCATGATGCGGTACGCGGCTGGCCTTATCCGCCAGCTTGATGCAAGGGAGATGACCTGGGAGGCGATTGCGAGCGCATCCCGGGCGCATCGGTGAAGACTGGACCGAGTGGCTTTTCCGTTACACTACTTCCTGGCGACCACCACCTAGTGACCCGACAGCATTTGTTTCAGATTCCGTATAGGGAGGCGCTGCCGTCCGGTGACCACAATTTTTCATATCTGCCTGCATCCAAGTGAGGAGTATATGAACTGCTTCTTCGCACCGCCCAATGCGATGAGACGGCGAGTTCCGGAGTGAGAGTAGTCTTGCAAGTATCCGAACGTCCGCCGGGGCCCAAAGCGATCGGCGCTACGATGGCGGTGTGAAAAGGTTGGCTTTCTAGCCCAATCATCCCGAAAGCGGACGTTCCGATCTCGGCCCCATTCCAGCCATTACTATTGATCAACGGAACTGACGGAATGGGCAGGCCAATGTTGGCCTTTTGTGATTCGAAAGTCGCGGTGTGGAACGCGGGCTGGAGGCCAGGCATTTGTTCTTGGCTCTTTCGTTAATGGAATGGACTACCTACCGGCAGATGCGCTTGGCGAGTCGTCGGCGCTCATCGGCACGCTCGACGAAGACCCCCGCGAACTCGCTTGCGCCATTATCGAGAGCTAGGTTCCCAGAAATTTTTGCGACGGTGATCATCCGGTCTTGACGCTGGAAATCGACCTTCACATATTTTTCGCAGGTCGCCGCCGTTCGTTGGGGCGACCATCGTCAACAACCCGAAATCGTTCAAAGAATTGGAGGTTTCTATGAGCGAGAGAACATTCGAAAGCCCTTTGTTCGTGAGGGCCGCGGAAGGTCTCATTCAGGAAATAGCCTGCCTTGAGGATGCCTTCGATTTCCTCGATGAATGGCCTTTGCACCGGCGCGGCGTGATCTATGAGACTGCGAAGCGGGCATGCTGCCGCGCCTTCGACGGCAGCGTGCCCTTGAAAGTCGCCCGCGACGCGTTCGCCGGCTTTGCCCGGTCGGTGAAAATCCTCGAGGATGTTACAACGGCGATGCCCTGGATGGCCGGCGCGAAGATGGGCCAGACCGGCGGCATTGCCGCCTGACTGTTTCGGAGGGAGGAAATGATGCTTTCCCAGCCTTTCGAAAAGCCCGTTCGCGTTTGGGTCGGGCTTGGTTTTCCGCGGCAATTGAACTCCGTTGTCGATGCGTACCAGTTCGTCACGGATTGGTGTGGCAACAGTCCGGAGCAAAAGGCGGCGATCCGCGCCTGCAAAGCCGCGCTGGCCGGCGACATCGACGCAGAGACCGCGCGCGGCATTCTCGTGCGGTTCGCTAGGAAGAAGGACATCCTGGTGGAAGACGGAACGATGACGCCAGTCAAAAACACGGCGAAACCGTTGCACGTCTGATCAGCAATCGACCTCGGGGCGACGGCCATTCGGCCGTCGCCCCGAGGTCACCAGCCGCAATGCGCCGCAAACTGTGGCGCTGCATAGTCTTGAAGATCGATACCTCTCCGCCTTGGCATTCCAGCCAGGACCTTCCCGACCGGACTAAGCTGGCAGACTGCCTTTTCAGGCCTTGAATGGCGAAATCGCCTAACTAAATCGTAAAATGCCGGAGGCCCATTTCGGGACCGGCCTGTCGGACGGATGCAAGAAAGCGTCCGACAGCAAGCTTGTACCCATGTTGCTCAAAGGAGGATGTGGCTATGAGAAACACTTTCGACTTCACCCCCCTGTTCCGGTCGGGCATCGGCTTCGACCGAATGTTGAACGCGCTCGAAGCCGCGAGCCGTGTGGAGACAGTCGACAACTGGCCTCCCTACGATATCGCCAAAAAAGGGGAGGACGACTACCGCATCACCATGGCGGTGGCCGGCTTCTCGCAGGATGAGCTGGACATCACCCAGGAGCACAACATGCTCATGGTGTCCGGCCAGAAGCCCGCGGAAGACAATGCCGAATACCTGCACCACGGCATTGCCGAAAGGGCCTTCCGTAGACGGTTCGAACTGGCTGACCATGTCAAGGTCGTGAACGCCAGCCTCGTGAACGGTCTGCTGACGATCGATCTCAAGCGCGAGATTCCTGAAGAGATGAAGCCGCGCCGCATCGAAATCGGTAGCGTCAAGGCAAAGCCGAAAGCCGAGGCGAGGCAGATCGAGGCCGACACCCAGGCTGCCTGACGCTGTCCGGTTGACCGACTGGACAAGGCGCCGGACGATGGGCCCGGCGCGCCGGAAAGTCTTGTAATCCATGACCGAACAGAAGGAGACGACATATGAGTGTCCGTGATCTTATTCCGTGGAGCCGTGGCAATGGCGACCAGCTTCCGAGCGTCTTTCGAGACAATGATCGCGATCCATTCCTGTCCTTGCATCGCGAAGTGAATCGATTGTTCGACGACGTGTTCCGTGGCTTTGATTCCAGCCTGCCGGCCTTTAGGGCTTCTTCCTTCGGCGGCGGCTGGCCGAGCGTCGAGATTTCCGACGGCGAGAAGGCGGTCAAGGTGACCGCCGAAGTACCCGGTCTGGAGGAGAAGGACATCGAGGTCCTGCTCGACGATGGCGTGCTGACGCTGAAGGGCGAGAAGCGCTCGGAGATGGAAGATAAGGACAGGCAGTTCTCGGAGCGCTACTACGGCCGCTTCGAGCGCCGTATCCGCCTCGGTTACGAGGTCGAGCAGGACAAGATAGACGCCCGCTTCAAGAACGGTGTGCTGACGGTCACGCTGCCGAAGACCGCGAAAGCGCAGTCCCAGGCCAAGCGCATCGAAATCAAGCACTGAGGCAGTTGGGGGCGGCGGCGGATTGAGCTGCCGCCGTCCTTCGCCAATCGGGGAGGGATTGCAGAACGCCACGCAGATCGCATCGGAACTGTCACGCGGCAAGGGCATGGTCGTTGTCTTCGTGACAGGAAGCCCAGACCAGATCCTCCCACCCTCGGTTCAGGGTGGCAAGCTGCGAGCCAAAGGAAAATGAATTGGGGGCGCGGCTAGCCGGCACTGCGGATTTCTTCGGACGGAGGGTCATTGAATCGGAAGCCAGTCAAACCGCCGCGGAAGGGTGGAAACCCGGTGTGCCAATCTCTTGAACTCACAAGAGGCACTTCCAATATTTTTTCTGTGACCCCATCGCGTCACTGTGGAAATTGTGCGTGTCCCTTGCACGGCTATTCCCGCTGAATGGGGTCTCGTATGCGCTCCACGGCCAGAAGGAGGTTGCTATGGAAAGTGGAACGTTCAAGCAGCCGATTTTTGTGAGGGACGACGGCTTCGTTCTCCGAAGGATCGACTGTGTTATGGATGCCATAGAGTTCCTTGAGGAATGGCCGGTCGAAAGACGTGGCCTTCTTCACGCGGCGGCATCTGAAACGTGCTGTTCCGCTTACGACGGCGGGAAGTCTCTCGAGGCGGCACACAAAACCTTTACGACTTGGGCTCGCAGGGTCGGGGTTATCGAGGATGTCCCCGTGGCGCCGTCATGGATGACAGGGCCGAAGATCGGCGCGGACCACTCTGTGGAAACTGATGCCTGAAATTCGCAGCGGCGGTCTCCGTACCGCCGCAGCATCCGGTCGATCGCGAAAAGGATCAGTACAAGCGGAGAGCGACATGGCCTCTGATCTCTCTGATCATCTAAAACCACGACGAACCGCCAGTCCTTGGAGCGTTGGCTGGGGATGCGAGTTGGCAAGGAAGAAATTGACCCCGCCAGATAGGCTTCCTGCCGATGCGGATCGGGACCGGGCGACCAGCCCATGGATGCGATGCCCTGTAGCTGCTAGCCCTACGCCCTTGACCCGGATGGCGTCGAGGTTGTCATCGAGAAGCCCGTGGTGGCGTCCGTTTCCGGACATGGACGGAGGAAACGATGATAATGACACGTGAGGACCTTGTCTCGGTCCTTGGGCCGATGGACGAAACGCTCATCGCCGATATCCTGTCCACCGGCGTTCAACGCGACGAGGCGCTGATGGGCGAAGGACGGCCGCTGCCGGGCACGCGCGTTGCCCAACTGATCGACCTCCTTGATGCCGACGAGGACGATTGAGCGCTCCGGTGCGGCAAGAGCTCCTCTTGGCGCCCCGAGCAGGACGATTACTTGCTGGCAAAAGACGTGAAAAACGGAGGAAGTGATGAATGACGTTCGTTTTCCCGAACCTGTTACCCTGGGATTTTCCCTCTCCTCGCGCAGGGTCGCCAGCAGTTTAGAGGCACTAGAATGCCTGGACCAGCAGTGGCCCCATTGGGCGCGCGGAGGGAGTTGGCGTGCTGCCGCGCGCGCCTGCCGCGACGCGCTGGACGGATGGCGCAGCGCCCGCGATGCGCACAAGGCCTTCCTCAGGGCGGCAAGGCGGGCTGGGTTGGTTCTGCCGGCAGCGCGCGCTCCTCGCAAGTCAAGCCAACCACGGATGATCGGCGCCCTGCGGCCCGAGATGAGCTTCATTGGATGGCAATGACCCCGTCGACGGCGCGCCATCCCGACGGCTTGATCAGCCGGTGGTGGGCAACGCGCACGGAGTGCAGCGCGCCGTCCAGCTCGCTTTCCCAATAGTCGAGAAAGCCTTTCAGCTCCGGGAAGTTCGGCGCAAGATCGTATTCCTGCCAGACATAGAGCTGAAGCAGGCTCGGGTGGTCAGGAAAATGGTAGTGGATTTCGGCCGTGGTCAGGCCGTAGCCTTCCATCTGCAGGAGGAATTCCCTGCTGACCGCAGTGACCATATGCGTCTCCTTGACTTACGACATCAGGCGTCCAGGCGGTCAGACATGTGCCTGTGGCCACTCTCAGCCGGGATCGGGCGGTTTGCGTCGTCCAACCGGCATAGGGCATCCATGATCTGATCGAAGGTGATCGTCTGCTCGGCTCCCGGCGGTCGGCGCAGCGTCGGAACGGATTCCACCGCGCAGGCATCCGAGCCCCAGGACGAGAGGATCGCCCGCTTCTCCTGAATGTCGAGCGTATCCTCCTTAAGGACGTCGTCTGGATGGGTGAAATGGCGCGCCGGCGACAACAAACGGTCGAGCGCGAGGTCGGATGTTTCGGGAACAAGAGAAGGAATGATCGGCTTGGGATTGTGTCGGTCCATCGTGATCCTCCGTCTTTCCAAAAGCTCCTTTGTCAGACTCCTGTTTTGAGGCCATCGCCGGCGGCGAAGGCTCGGACTATCTTGTTCCTTCGTCGGGAAAATTCAAGCGGGAATGCACGGCTGTAATCCAAATTAGCCACATGTTTTCATGGCACTAGCACTCGATTGGTGCGAGTGAAAAAAAATTCTGCCGAACCTCTTGAAACCGAAAAGTCGCAGAACTAGCTCGATATGCGCGCGATGCCCGCGAGGGGTCGCCGCACCCCGCACCGATCCGATATTGCCGGTCCGGTGTGGAAGAACCTCAAAAATCTGTTTGTCCAGAAGGAGAACGATATGGCGTTCCGTCCATTGCATGACCGTATCCTGGTCCGCCGCATCGAGGCCGATGAGAAAACGGCCGGTGGCATCATCATCCCCGACACCGCCAAGGAGAAGCCGCAGGAGGGCGAGGTCATCGCCATCGGACCTGGTTCGCGAGATGAGAGCGGCAAGCTCACGCCTCTCGACGTCAAGGCGGGCGATCGCATTCTGTTCGGCAAGTGGTCCGGCACTGAAATCAAGCTCAACGGCGAGGACCTGCTCATCATGAAGGAAAGCGACGTGATGGGCGTGATCGAGAATGCTGCGGCGGTCAAGAAGGCCGCCTGACCGGGGCTTCGATAGAACCCTCAATCAAGTCAATGAAAACTGCCCAGACAAGGAGTGATCCAATGGCTGCCAAGGAAGTCAAATTTCATTCCGATGCCCGCGAGCGCTTGCTGCGCGGCGTCAACATCCTCGCGGACGCGGTGAAGGTGACCCTCGGCCCCAAGGGCCGCAACGTCGTCATCGACAAGTCGTTCGGCGCCCCGCGCATCACTAAGGACGGCGTCACCGTCGCCAAGGAAATCGAGCTTGAGGACAAGTTCGAGAACATGGGCGCGCAGATGGTCCGCGAGGTTGCCTCGAAAACCAACGACATCGCCGGCGACGGCACCACCACCGCGACCGTGCTTGCCCAGGCGATCGTTCGCGAAGGCGCCAAGGCGGTTGCATCGGGCATGAACCCGATGGACCTGAAGCGCGGCATCGACAAGGCCGTCGAAGCCATCGTGGTTGAGCTGAAGACCAATGCCCGCAAGATCACCAAAAATGACGAGATCGCCCAGGTTGGTACGATATCGGCTAATGGCGACGCCGAGATCGGCCGCTTCCTTGCGGAAGCCATGCAAAAGGTCGGCAATGAGGGCGTCATCACGGTCGAGGAAGCCAAGACCGCCGAGACCGAACTCGAAGTCGTCGAAGGCATGCAGTTCGACCGTGGCTATCTCAGCCCGTATTTTATCACCAACCAGGACAAGATGCGTGTCGAGTTGGAAGAGCCCTATGTGCTTATCCACGAAAAGAAGCTGTCTAATCTGCAGGCACTGCTCCCGGTGCTGGAGGCTGTCGTTCAGTCATCCAAGCCGCTGCTGATCATTGCCGAGGATGTGGAGGGCGAAGCGTTGGCGACACTGGTCGTCAACAAGCTGCGCGGTGGCCTGAAGGTCGCTGCCGTCAAGGCGCCCGGCTTTGGGGATCGTCGCAAGGCGATGCTGGAGGATATTGCCATCCTCACCGGCGGGACCGCGATCTCGGAAGATCTTGGCATCAAGCTTGAGAATGTCACGCTGGCGATGCTCGGCCGCGCCAAGAAGGTGGTGATCGAAAAGGAGAACACCACCATCGTCGACGGGGCCGGCTCGAAGAGCGAAATCCAGAGCCGCGCTAGCCAGATCAAGGCGCAGATTGAGGAGACGACCTCCAATTACGATAAGGAAAAGCTGCAGGAGCGGCTAGCCAAGCTCGCCGGCGGTGTCGCCGTCATCCGGGTCGGCGGCTCGACCGAGGTCGAGGTCAAGGAGCGCAAGGACCGCGTAGACGATGCCATGCATGCGACGCGCGCTGCGGTCGAGGAAGGCGTATTACCGGGTGGCGGCGTAGCGCTTCTGCGTGCGGCCAAGGCACTGGACAGGGTTCAGGCCGAGAATGAGGACCAGAAGCACGGTATCGAGATCGTGCGCCGGGCGATCGAAGCGCCCGTGCGACAGATCGCCGAGAATGCCGGCGCGGAAGGATCGATCATCGTAGGCAAGCTACGCGAGAGGCCGGAATTCGGCTGGGGCTGGAACGCACAGACCAACGCGTTTGGCGACCTCTACAACGAGGGCGTCATCGATCCGGTGAAAGTAGTGCGGACCGCACTTCAGGATGCGGCATCGGTTGCCGGCCTGTTGGTGACGACGGAAGCGATGGTTGCCGAGAAGCCGAAGAAGGAACCCGCGGTGCCGGCTATGCCGAGTGGCGGCATGGATTTCTGACGAGAAACGGCGGTGTCCGCGCCCATGAGGCGCGGGCACCTGACAAATGGATAAAGCCATGAACGTGACGAACTTCAACGTGATTCCGCCGCCGTCACACGCGGCCACCGATCTGAACTACGAAGCGGAACTGAAGGTCGCGCTCGACCCGGTTCTAGACGATTTGCTCGACAGAACCGCCGCTGCGGGGTGGGACCGGCGAAAAGCCGCGTACACGATAATGTTTCTGGCCGCTCGCAAACTTTCGGACACCATGCCGAGCCCCAGAAGCTAGCGCTTTGTTGGCGGATTCATCGGACGCGGATTTCATACTATGATGAGGGAGCCGCCACGGGAACATCCACTTCGGACGGAGCTTGATCGAAGCCTGTTTGATCGAGCAGCCGGCGCATGGTCAAAGCGTTGCAGGGCGCAAAGCTTTCATAGTCGTTGTTGAAATAAACCCAGGCTCTCCGCGCGCCGCTGTTCTTGATCCTCTCGGCCCATTCGGCTAACTCGCCTTCGGAATAGTCGTGCCTGTACCAGCGCTCCGGACCGTGCATTCGGAGGTAAATATCGTTGGCTGTGCGAACCAGAACGTCCGGAAGCCGTGGACCGCTGCAGGAACAGAATATCGTGCCGCTCTCGCGGAAGGCGGAATAGGCGGTCTCGTTCCACCAGCTGGCATGACGAAATTCCACAACGTTGCGTCGCGTGTGGTCGAGCTGGCTCAGAATGGCGCGGAGCCTCTCCTCGGTGAAGCGATAGCTTGGCGGAAACTGGAAGAGAAAGCAGCCCATCCGCTTGCCAAGGATATCGCCTATCAGTCCAAAATCTTTTACCAGGGTTTCGGTATCCTCGAATCTCTTGACGTGCGTGATCAGCTCACAGACTTTTATGGTGTAAACGAACGCGCGCGTTCCGGGCTGACGAAGCCAGGTTTTCACATTCGCGACGGTCGGCCAGGAATAGAAGGATGCGTTTATTTCGACGGTGTCGAACTGCTGCGCATAATGAGTGAACCATTCGGAGGTTGGCATCTCAGCCGGATAGAACTTTCCGCGCCATTTCCAGTAGAACCATCCGGAGCAGCCGACATAGGCGGAGTTTGCCAACTCGGTCGAATGGCGGCCGGGCCCTTTGCCCGCCAGCCGTGCGAGGTGCATTTTTTCCGCGCGCCCCACGTTCTCTGCGCGCTGCTTTTCGCGGCGCAGCCTGCGGCGCTTACGTCGCTCGTCAAGGCCTGTGTCTTTCCTGGGAACGTTGATGTCCATAATCTCTGTCCGTCTTAACGGCGATCAGAGCCAGTTGCTCCTTAGGCGAAGTGCATTGGCGCGGTCCTTTGTCCGCCCGCCATCGAGGCATCCAGAGGAAATGGGCGGAAGCGCTCAGCGCTTACCGAAATGCTTTCCAAATGTCGAAAAGCGCACCGCTGCCACCGTAGACGGGATCCTGTCGTGGTTTAGCGACCTTGAAAATGGTCTTGACGGCGTGGGCATGGTCCTCGCTCCTAGAACATTCATCGTATGTGCCGTTGGGCGGGTAGGCGCCAACCACGAGAAAGTCTTTGCTCGCCGCGAGGCACTGGTGACCAGTGCCTGCTGGCAAAATAGCGACGTCTGCCGCCTTGATGGTGAGCGTGCGGCCATGCTTGCCTCCGAACTGCACCTTTGCCGATCCGCGAGCGACGCCAAGAACCTCATGTATGCGGGAATGGTAATGCGCATAATCGTAGATGCCGTTTCGCCAGGACCCCTTCCAGTTGTTGCGCTCGAAGAGCTCCTCGAAGATTGCGGCCGGATCGAATTCGGCAGGCAGTTTCACGACGCCGCGATAGACGACCAACGGCCAGTGGGGATGATTGGGGATGATGCCGTCGTCCTCGAAGCGGAATGCATTGGCCTTGCGCTGGCGCACCAGCCGACCGAGCTCGTCGCTTGAGGGTCGTTGCCAGCCGGTGATCTTCTCGACGAGTGTTTTGCCGCGCTCAAGTATGGGCATCATGTTCCTCCCGCCGGTGCGTCCACGGGGTTGAGACGACCAACGGCCGGCCCGTTGAGCACGATGCCGTCGGGAGCAAAATGGGAGCCATGACAGCAGCAGTCCCAGCACTGCTCGGTGGAATTCCAGGCCACTTCGCATCCAGAATGCGTGCAGACGGCGGAATTCAGATAGAGCTTTCCAGCCATATCGCGGCAGGCTGCGATCTTGCGCAGTCCGTCCCGCAGGACGCCGCCTTGGCCAGGCGCAAGCTCGGCCAGTGACTTCAAGTCACCCGGAAGCAAATAGCCGGCGAGATTTTTGACCGCGGACAGGTTTTCACGAACATAGTTGATCACGCCGGAGGGCGTGTTGCGCGACGGGTCGTAGACCTCGGCCCACGGGTTCTCCTTGCCCGAAATCATATCCTTCACCAGCAAGCCGGACAGCGCGCCATGCGTTATTCCTTGGCCGGAATCGCCGGTGACGACATAGACCGACTTGCTGCCGGGATTGAGGCCGATGAAGGCGCAATAGTCGATGGTGTCCAGAACCTGCCCCGACCAGCGCGTGACCTCTTTGCCCAAGCTTGGCACGAGCGCTCTTATCCAGGCCTCGATTGCCTCGAAACGAATGTCGCCGTCGTCGGATTCGCCGGATTTGTGGTCGGCTCCGCCTGCGATCAGATAGTCAACCGAGCCGGGACCGGGATTCATTCGGACGTAGTGGTAAGGATCGCCCGTGTCCCAGAACAACGCATCGGGGAGCGCACCCTTCGGCAATGTGAAAGCAATCGCGTAGGTCCGGTAGGGCGACATCTTGGTGTGCAGCTGAAAGCGATCGTTGATCGGCGAGTTCGTGGCGACGACGGCCGATCCCGCTTCAATCACGCCGCCGTTCTCGGTGGAGACGCGCACGCCGTCCTCGGGCAGTTCCTCGACGGAGGTCGCGGCGCTGTCGGCGAAAATGAGGGAGCCGCTTTCGCGGATCGATCCCGCAAGCCCACGCAGATATCTCAACGGATGGAAAGTCGCCTGGTTGGGGTAGCACAGGACCGGCGCCTCCTCGAAGCCCTTGAGCGGCAAGCCAGTTACCAGTTCGACAGCGGCCCCGACCTTTCGTGCCGCATCGAATTCTTGCTGGCGTCGATCGCGGGCGTCCTTGGGGTCGATACCCATCGCCGGAAACAGAAACGCGTCCAACCTGCGAAAATTGCAGTCGATCCGTAACTCCGAGACGTTTTCCTCGATGCGGGCGACCGCGGCCTCCTGACTTTGCTGGAACAGCCTTGCAACGTCTTCACCCCGCAGGTTGATCAACGCGCTGAGCCCATCGTCACAGATCGGCGCCAGATGCGCCGTGGTTCGCGATGTCATACCGCCGGCGATCGTTCCGCGATCGATGACGATGACCTTCTGGCCGATGTTGGCCAGTTCGTGAGCGATCGACAGTCCGGCGATCCCGGCCCCTATGATGACTGTGTCACAGCTCTTCTTGCCCGAGAATTTCGGCGCATCGGGATAGACGGCGACCTTCATCCAGAGGGATCGGGTGAGTTCAGCGCGCGCGTTCATGCAAGCGTCCCCGAGCGCATCGATCAACTCGACGCCTTCTCGTTGACTTTCCGTTCGGCGATGGTAGTGAGTTTCTTGTCAGCCGCCTTTTCCTCGTTGAGGGTCGCAGTGAGAAGGCGGACGACGGCTTCGTTGCCGCTCTGCTGCGCCCACGCAATCAGAGTTCCGTAGCGGGTAATCTCATAATGCTCGACGGCCTGCGCGGCGGCAATCAAGGCGGCGTCGAGCACTTTCTTCTCGGCAACCTCGCCTGCGATCCCGTTGGCTTCCTTGATGATGCCATCGATCGCCGGGCAGGTCGTTCCCTTCGGGTTTTCACCGATAAGCTCGAAGGCTTGCTCGAGCCGTTGGACGTGCTTTTGCGTCTCGGCGAGGTGGGCTTTGAAAGCCGCCGTCAAATCCCGGTTGGTGGCCTTTTCAACCATATCGGGGAGCGCCTTCAGGATCTGTTTTTCGGCATAGTAGATGTCCTGCAAAACGTGCAGGAACAGATCGTCCATCGTCCTGATGTCCTTCGTAAACAGGCCCATAGCGCCCAATCTCCATTGCCGAAAGATCTTTGGAGAACGCGTGGCGTCACCGCCAGTTCCGGTCGCCAGCCGCGGCCAACCGCGCAGGTATGAATTTCGCCTCGGGACTCTGGTGTGGCGAAGTCGCCGGAACGAAAGCCGTCTCCTGCCGTTGCGTGGTCCATTTAAGGATTTTCACGTAGCGGCTGTATTTGAGGAACACGATTGCCGCCACGCTGACCAGCGCAAACCCCAGGACATAGACCGAGCTAGGCCCTCCGATCAGAAGGTTGAGCGCATCAGCCATCGCGCTTAAGTCGGCACCAATGTTGATCACATTGGCGGAAAATAGCAGGACGACCACAAGATAAAGCAGGGGGGCAGGGTAATAGCGAGAAAGGTTGCCCGAGATGCCTTTGCCCGTGGTGCGACCTATCCGAGCCGCAATCTCCTGGATCGCCGCCATAAGAGGAAAGGTAAAGAGCATGGTCCAGCCGATGTTGAACCCGAGTTGGGCTCCGGCCTGGCTATACGTGCCTATCCCTGAGGGGTCGTCATCCGAGGCGCCGGTGATGAAGCCGGGGCCAATAATGCGCAGGAAACGTTGAAATGGCCCTTTGGCAACCGTGTTGCTTTGCTCTCGCTCAACTTCCGAGCTGACATCGGTCATTGCTTGGGCCGTGCAATGCAAAGAGCGGCAGCCACGGCATTTGTTGCAGCCAGCATCGATCCGATCCCTATCGGTTGGAAATTTGGTTCAAAAAACTCAAGCCGCACGCTTATGAATGTCGAGCTGTTGGTCACGTGCCACTATCGCTTTGAAGTTATGGAGCCTTTGGTTCAACGATGAGGAGACGCGGCGGTTCCAAATGGAGTGGGTCTTGACGACAACCCTGGTGTGGCGGTTAACGCTTGCCATGATCGTGGGAGACGACCGTGTCGGTGGAGGCGCCGGTCGTCATTGATACAATGGCAGTGCGATCTGGATGATGCCGATCATGCGTCTTGCCGATGACATTGAGCGTCGGCGCCAGGTGCGACCAGGCCTCTCGCCTCGCAACCTGAATGCCGTCTTGTTCCGGAGTGGCCAGCGAGCCTGAGCTTCAAACGAGTGTTATCGTCCAATAGCGGACCACAATATTTTCCTGCCGAAAGAGGTGCTCCAGGTCGCCCTGCCGGCGCCGCCAATCTGAAACATCCATGCTTGGCGTCATCACCTCGAAGACGACGATATCGTCACTGTCTGTTTTTCCGCGGTCGTTCCAAAGACCCTCCGCAGGTGCCTGGAGATAGGCCGTGACGCCATCGAAGCGAGCCGCCAGTTCCTCTTTCAGACGGTCGAAATCTCTTCGGGGGTACGGCTGACCCTGGTTGTCTGATAGTGGCAACAGGATTTGGATGAGATACATCTTAGTCACCGCTATGCTGCGGATATCAGGAGAGACTGATCTGCGAGGTCAGGCCAGCCCCTCTGACCGCGTCTCTTTCGACACGCGAGGGACATCAGACAGGACGAGGTCGCTGATCGCTGCAGAGCTATGACGAACCTCGTCGGCTAATTTCAAGGCCCGCTTCTGTCACCGGATGACCAAAGCGCCCGCCGTGGACGACGAGCGCTTCGGTAGTTCTTTACTTGTTGATGATTATCCGTTGCTTATCGCGGTTTTGGGCGTAAGTGGCCTTGTCGTAGGCAGTTTGCGCCTCCAGCTGGTCCTTGGTGAAGTTCGTATAGAGGTAGCGATTGCCGTTCTTGTCGGTCAAGAACTTGAGGTTCTCCATGCCGACGGCGACCTTCTTTTCGCCAATGCCCAGGAAGCCGCCTACATCAACAATTATCGAGTCGACCTTCTTGTCGCCTGTCAGGATCACGTCGCCGATCTCGCCGACCTTCGCATCGTCTGCGCCATAGACGTTGGTTCCGATCAGATTTGCCGCGCTGATTTTGTCTGACGGCATTTCGGTCAAGCTCGACTTGTCGATCGAGGCCGTCGCAGTCGTATCGGTTTTGGCAGTTGTCGCTTGAGTGTCCGCCGTGCTTTTGCTCGGCTGGGTCATCGAGGCTGCCGCAGGATCGTAGGCCGTCGTATCGAAATTGGGCTGAGCATTAAGCTCATCTTTGGTCGTCTTTGCGACCAGCCAGCGATCGCCGTTCTTGTTGATCCATTCAAGCTTGTTGAAATCGTAGGCGACATTCTTTTCGCCCACGCCGAGGAAACCCCCGACGCCAATGACGACGAGTTTGGCGTTCCCGTTCTTGTCGAGGACGATGTCATTAACATCGCCGATCTTCGTCGCGTCATCTGCGGTGCTGTCGTAGACCGCGGCTCCCATGATCTTGGAAACGAGCCTGCCATCCGTGACCGGAGCAACGACCTCCGTCTGGGCACCGGGTTTGGCGGTATTTGCGGCGTAAGCACCGGCGGTGCACAGCACCGTCGACATGAGAGCAGCCGTGGCCACCGTAGCCAGTATCTTGCGGACCATGTGAAATTCCTCCTGTTGCCTTGGTTGATTGACCGTCGGATCTGCCAACGTCATTTCTACCAACGAAAACAAAGGCCCTGCGTTCCGGGAGTGGGTCCATGTCCTACCGGCTTAGACTGAAGGCTCATGCAGAACCTGATGCTACGTCGGGGGTGAGGGTCGCGGATCTGTTTCCGGCAAGGAGCCCGGCCGCGGATCGCGTTCCAGGCAGCGACTCGTGCTAGACCGCCGCTCGTTACGCGGCTCTAGGGCTCTTCGCAGGCGAGTGACGGTTGCCGCCGTTGCGGGCGGACTTGCGCTTTGAAAGATGCGCAAGCAGAGCCGTCAAACCCATCGCATTGAGAACCCGGTCTCTGGGGACACCTCCCTTGCGGGCCATTTCGACGCCCCAATGCATGTGGTCGAGTTCGCGGATTGAATGGGCGTCCGGATTGATGCTGAAGATGCAGCCGTAGTCGAGGGCCTTCTGATGCCAGCGCCAGTCGAGATCGAGACGCCAGGGATGCGCGTTGATTTCGACAGCGACACCATATTTCGCGCACGCTCTGACGACCTTGTCGACGTCGAGCTCGTAGCCGGGACGACGCAACAATTGGCGACCGGTCATGTGCCCGATGATTGTCGTCAGGGGGTTCGCGATTGCCTCAATGATACGGTCCGTCTGCTCTTTCTTCGGCAACTTGAAGCGGCTGTGCACGCTCGCGACAACGAAATCGAACTGCTTCAAGACGTGGTCCGGATAATCCAATGAGCCGTCGGCGAGGATGTCTGCCTCGATGCCCTTTAGGACACGGAATTTTCCGCCATACCTCTTGTTCAGCCGATCCGCTTCACGGTGCTGCTCGGCAATCTCCTGCAGTGTGAGGCCGCCCGCGTAGTGGGCAGACTGCGAATGGTCGGTGACACCAAAGTAGTCGAACCCGCGCTTGCGCGTCGCTTCAGCCATTGCCTCTAGCGTTTCGGTGCCATCGGATGCGGTCGTGTGAGAATGCAGGATACCATGCAGATCTTCATCCCGGACGAGGGTAGGGAGTTGCCGCCGCGCTGCCCGCTCAATCTCGTCCCTGCCTTCGCGCAGTTCAGGTTCGATGAACTGCAGGTCCAACGCTCCGTAGATTTCCTCCTCTGTCGCTGATGCGATCAGCCTTCTCCCGCGGTAGAGCCCGTCGGGTTTGAGGGCAAATCCTCTCGCGACCGCGTATGTCTTCAACTGCTCAAGATGGGCCGCCGAACCCGTAGCTTCGAGGAGGCTCGCGCCAAAGTGCTTCTTGTCCGTGACGACAAGCCTGAGCGTGGATTGCTCGATTGCGGTCCGCTTCTTGCCCAGCGCGACCAGCGCGAGGTCGGCAACAAGTTCGCGACCGCGCCGGAAATCACCAGCGATTTCCACACGCGAAAATTCGGGATGCTCTTGCTTCACCGATAGGATTGCATGCTCAAGGAGTGCGGCGGCCTTGTGCAGGTGAAGCTGTGTTTCGCCGCTTCGAGCGATAGCCAGGTTTTGCAGGATTTTTGTCTGAAGCGAAGCACCAAGGCCTTTGACAGGCCGGATGCGATCTGCCTTTGCCGCGGCTTCGAGCTCGGCCAACGAGTTCACACCGAGCGCCTGATGGAGCTTCAGGATCTTGTCAGGCCGCAGGCCAGGTATTGTAAAAAGCTCCATCACACCTGCCGGCACCTCCTCGCGCAGCGTCTCAAGGCGTGGATGTGTACCCATTTCATAGAGCTTGCGCACAATGTCCGCGATCGCGTCCCCGATTCCCGGGATTCTGGTGAGGGCGCCCGCGGCGATGATCCGATCAAGCGGCTGCGACAACGCAGCCAGACTATCGGCCGCGCGCAAGTAAGCCTTGGTGCGATAGGGATTGTCTCCGCGCAGCGACGTGCGATGTGCGTATTCCCTAAGCAGACTGGCGACTGTCCGCGGATCGGTTTTGGCCATTCAAGGCAAACGGGGCCAATCTCCGCAGGTTCCAATCACGCCAAAGGCAGTGAGGCCCCCTAGTCCAGCCTTGCTGCCTTTTCGCGGAGTGGGGCTACAGATCCGGCAATGATTGGTCGGCTCGACCCCATCCCGCCAGAGATTTGCTAGCTGCGCGTTTCTTCAGTTCAGGAGCATCGCCGACGTGGAAATGCGAGGGCGCATCAATCGTCTTCATCTCCGCCCAGGTGATCGGCGCCGCGACCGGAGCGCCAGGTCGGGACCTCGCGCTATAAGGCATGATCGCGGTCGCCCCACGCTGGTTGCGCAAATAGTCGACAAAGATGCGACCCTTGCGGCGGGCCTTCGACAACGCGGCCGTGAAGTGAGAGGGATCGCTTTGAGCGACCGCTTGAGCGAGGCGATGCGCAAAGTCTTTCACTTGCGGCCATTCGGCCTGTGGGGTGAGCGGCGCGATCACATGCACTCCTTTGCCTCCCGTCAGCATCGGGAACGTCGTAAGGCCCAGCGATTTCAAAATATCACGAAACTGGAAAGCGGCGGCGCGGACGGCTTCGAAATCGAGACCCTCATCCGGGTCGAGATCGAAGACGAGGCGGTCGGCCTTTTCGACATCCTCTATCCGTGCTCCCCACCCATGCAGCTCGATCGTTCCCATCTGGACGCAGGTCATCAGCCCATCGGCGTCGTCGACATAAAGGTATGGCTCCTCGTGACCGTCCTTTTCCATGATGCCGACATGGTGGACTTTGTCGCCAAAGCTCCCGGCATCATGCTTCTGGAAAAAGCACTTCTTGGCCCGGCCCTGGGGACACCGAACAAGGCTGATCGGCCGACTGCCGACCCAAGGCAACATGATCTCCGCGACGGCCGCATAGTGGTCGGCAAGCTGGCCTTTGGTAATATTGGACTCCGGATAGATCACGCGGTCACGGTTGCTGATAGCGATGGTGTTCGCCGGCGCCGCGGTCAGCTTGGCTGTGCGACGTTCCGTCTCCAGCACGACCGCGGCCGCCTTCTTGTCTTCGCGCAGACCAAGGTAGCTCGGATGTCTCAACGTTCCTTCGTTGGTCATCTCTGTGAAGGCAATCTCCGCCACCAACTTGGGTCGAAGCCAGTGTGCTCCGCGAACTTCGGCTCGCGGCGCCTCGACGGTCGCGGCCTTCTGCTCGAGTGGTGCCATGATCTTCATGAGGCGGAAAAGCTCAGCTGTGTCGAAGCCAGTGCCGACTTTCCCCGCATAACGCAGCTTGCCGCCGTCATGCACTCCAAGGATCAATGACCGGAACGCGCGGACCTTGTCGGACGGCGTCCAGCCGACAATCACAAACTCCTGCCGCTTGATGCACTTGATCTTGAGCCAGTTTCCACCGCGGGCCGCCACATAAGGAGAATCGGCGAGCTTCGAAACCACCCCCTCGAGACCAGCTGCGCAAAAGCGCTCGAGCAACTCTTCTCCGCGACCCAGGATATGATCGGAATAACGAAGCACAGGGTTCTTCGCGGGCAAAATGGCCTGGAGCTTTTCCTTGCGATCAAGGAGAGGACGCCTGGTGAGATCTTCGCCGTCGAGTTGAAGGAGGTCGAAGGCATAAAAGTCGATGGTCGACGGCGCACCCTTCAATGCGTTTTGAAGGGCCTGGAAGTTTGATCGTCCGTTTGCATCGACAACGACGGCCTCGCCATCAATCAGGGCGGACCCGACCTTGAGCTTGCTGGTTTCCAAAAGAATGGAAGGAAAACGGTGAGACCAGTCCAGGCCAGATCGCGTGTAAGCACGCGCTTGCCCGCTGCCGACGGCGACTAGAATGCGATAGCCGTCATATTTCATTTCGTGGAGCCAGCGGTCGCCGGCAGGGACGACGTCCACGAGCGTTGCGAGCTGGACAGGCCGAAAAGTGGGCAGTTCTGAATTGGCTGGGTCACTCGTAGGCGACTTCGCTTGACGAGCGGTTGACCCCTGATTTGCTTTACGCGACGTTGGCTTGACCACACTCACCCGCCCCATCCCAAGAAGAAATGGCTTAATCGCGTCCAACGCACGACTGCTTCTTTAGTTTCGCTGCCAGTGGAGCTTGTCTCCGTCATTGCCGAGTCGCTTGCAGCGACTCGGCCGGCTCTCAGTTGGATCCGTACTGGCTGCCTCCCTCCACCATCTTCTCGATTTCCCCGCCCATTGTCGCTGGGACGCGCAAGAACCTGGCTACTGACGTTGAAGCCGCTCAAACACGCCTCTCCAAGTTCACACTTCGCACTCGAAAGGTGGTCCCGGCGCGCCTCGCAATCGGCACGGGCGTCGTCCATGGCGACGGGCGCAGGGGTTTTCGCGCCCATGACAGGGCCGTTCACCTCCGATTGTCGTACCTCCGCAGCTACACCTGTGGGGCGCGAAGAGTTGGCTACACCTTATTATGCGAAACCTTCTCGAGCCCCCGCTTGATGCCCGCATGGGCCTCCTCATTGCGGTGAACCATCAGCGCCGTGGCCGCCTCGGACGCCTAGCGGAGCATTCAGGCAAGACTGCACTGGATTTTCAGCCCAGAGGCCACACCTCGACGACGCCATGCGCGACTGCACAGGGGACCTGCGAGATTTTGTCGATTGCCTCGGTGAGGTCAGCAGCTTCGATCACTGCAAATCCGGCGATCGGCAGTTCTGACGACATGAACGCACCATCGCGAGTTTCCACCCCCGACGAAGCCGGGTTGCGCACCTGTACCGGCATCCCCGCCCTGCCTATCAGGGCGCCTTCGGAGCGTAACCTCGCGTCCTGTTCATGAGCGGCATCCCTGACGGGTTGGGGCGTGCGGTCATATCCGGCCCGATCGCCATATTGGATCGTAACGAACTTTGGCATTTCAGAGGTCTCCTTTCAGGGGTTTCGACGTGAAGCGTGGGCGACGGCTGCCGGGCAGACTTTCTGCAACTGCAATTGCGCAAAGGGTCTTAACCGACGTTGATCCAGGCGGGTGCGTGATCGCTCGGCTTTTCCCATCCTCGGGTCTCGACATCGACTCCCGCGGCCAGAATGCTCTTCGCAAGGGACGGGCTTACGAGCAGGTGGTCCATCCGCAGCCCTGAGCTTCGGTCGTAGCCGCCGCGATAGGAAAAGTTCCAGTAGGTGTATATGCCCTTGTCTGGATGGATACGACGCACCGCATCCACCCAACCCAAGGTTAGCATGTGGGCATAGGCTTTCCGGCTTTCGGGGAAGAAGACGGCATCGCCCAGCCAGCGCGCCGGAACAGCGGCGTCTATTTCGGTGGGCACGACGTTGTAATCACCACAAAGCACCGCGCGCTCGCCCAACAGCGACTGGCTGTAGGTGACGAGACGCTCGAACCAACGGAGCTTGTAATCGAACTTTGGCCCTGGCGCGGGATTGCCATTGGGCAGATAGATGCAGCCGACGATGAGACCGTCGATTTCCGCCTCGAGATAGCGGCTATGCGTATCATCGGGGTCGCCCGGCAAGCCGCGGCGGCGCTCGACCGGATCCCTCCCTCGGGCCAGGATTGCCACGCCGTTATAGGATTTCTGGCCGTGCCAGATTGCGCTAAAGCCGAGGTCCCGAATCGCCTCGATCGGAAATTTGACGTCCGATGTTTTCAGTTCCTGAAGGCAGACCACGTCGTAGTCAGTCTCGCCAAGCCACTTCAGCAGCACCGGCAGGCGCCCATTGACACCATTGACGTTGAAGGTGGCGATCCGGGTCATCCCCTCTATTCCTGCGTGGGGTTGCCTTAGATGTACCTGATGAGCAGACAATCAAAAATTCGGATGCCTCGTGCGCCCGGCAAGATAAAGCCCCGTCGTGAGTTCGACGGGGCCTCATTTTTAGAGTGGTGTGGTTCGGCGAACGCGATCGCGTTCGGCCTCGATGTCATCATAAGGCTCTGCGGTCGCGTCGAATCCCGTCCACCCGCTGGCCTCATAAGCGCTTCGCCGCTCGTCCAGGTTGGCGGAACGCTCGCCTCGCAGGATGCGTTCAGCCTCGCCGGTGAGCCGATCGTCGACTTTGGCAGTCACGAGACTGCCGCCGCGGCGAACGCCCTCGGCATAGACATGAGCATCGCGTTCAGGAACGCCGGATTCCGTCAGCGCGCCCACAATTCCGCCGGCAGCTCCGCCAACCACCGCGCCGCCCACCGCGCCGACTGCCGTAGCAGCTAGCCAGCCGGCCGCCACCACAGGCCCGACACCGGGTATGGCCATGATTCCGAGCCCGGTAAGGAGGCCGCCCGCGCCGCCCACGAGCGCTCCCAGACTCGCGCCGGCCGCGGCATCGTCGCCGGCTTCCGAGGTCTCGTCCCGCCGATACCAATTGTCGGAATTGTTCGCCACGATGCTGATGTCGTCTCGCGGCACGCCAATCGCTTCCAGCTCGCTTACTGCGTCGGACGCGTCCTGATAGTCATCGAAAAGTCCGGTGACAGTCGTCATGTTTCACTCCATCGTATGAGTTCGGTTATTGAGCGCCGGCAACCACGTTGCCTTTGAAATCGAGCGCTACGGCTACCTGCTTTCCGTCTTTCTCGGCGGTGCCGCGCCAGATGCCCTGGTCGTCCTTCGTCAATGAGCTGACATTGGCGAAGCCGGCATCCTGGATCCGTGATTTCGCCTGGGCTTCCGTAAAGCTGTTCGCTCCAGGCACCGGAGCAGATACGTTCTGGTCTGTGTCTGTCGCCGCGGGTGCGGTGCTGGTCGTTGCCGTATTGTCGGTTTTGCCGGAGGCAATCTTTTCGATCATCTCCTGATGCATCTTGAGTGTCGGCAACGTCTGCTGTGCGAATGCCTTGAGATCCGCGTTGTCGCCGTCGGCCGCATAGTCCTGGAACAGCTTGACCGCGTCGGCGTGCGCGTCTTGCTGCATCTTCACGTAAGACTGGTCGGGTGCCCCGTTCGTGGATCTTAACGCCTCGAGGTCACTCTTGTGATTGGCGTCCGTGTCAGCCGGAACCTGCAATTTCTGCTCGCCGGCGATCGACTGCAGTTTGGCGTTGGCGGCGCCGTGATCGGTAATCATTTTCAGGGCAAAGTCGTTGATGGCCTGATCTTTCGCCCTGCCCTGGACGATCTTGCTGGACTCGACTTCGAAGATCCCACCTTGCGCGGCCTTGTTGATGAAATCCTGCGCCTTTTCGGCACTGAGCGCCGGATGGGCAAAACCCAGTCCGACCGCCGTGCAGAGCGCAGCCGATAGCAAATGAAGTTTCATGGATATCCTCCAACGCACAGAATTGTGCCTGGAAGACAAACAGAGGGGCGCAGCGTTTGTTCCAACAATCGGTGCCACCCCCGCACTGAGAAATTGGCGTTCCGAGTTTCGCGTCTGTGCAAAAAAGTGCACGGGGCGTCGGGTAGTGTTTGCAGGCGGGACACCTTATCTTTCCGGCATGCCCGCGCGCCCAAAAATCGACCCGACCTCAAAATTGATCGCCGAGTGGCCGCTGTCGCCGGCGGCGACACTGGGATCGTCCATGCGGACGAGGGGCATTTTCCTAGAGATCCGCTCGCGTCTGCCGTCTGCGCTCAGAAACTTGCTTCACATCGAATCCCGGGTGCTGTCCTTGCGACTGCCGGAGGCCTCTGAGGCAGATGTCGATGCGGCAACGGCGATCGTGTCCAAAGCCATGCAGGACATCGAAGACCTGCCGGTGATCCCGCGCGAAGTCGAGGACATCCTGACGATCTCGCCCGGCGAGCGCCACCGCTGGCTAAAAACCGGACGTTTGCAGAGCGCCGGGACCAGGACGGTCAAGCTTCGCGGCCGCGCCAGGAAGATCACGTTCCACGTGTTCGACCCGCGCCATATCGAGGATGTGCTCGACCGCGACCTGGTCACAGTCTGGCGTAACGAGGATGCGGCGACAGCCGCGGAGAACCGCCGACGGGCCGCCGCCAAGGCGGCAATCAAGCGTGCGCAGAAGAGGCTGCGTGAGGCTCCCCGTTCAGCCAGGAATGACCGAGACGAAAGCACGAAGGCCAAACTGCGCGGGAAGACTTTGAGGGCGATGGGCTGCTGCGCTGACAAGCGGCTCGGCATCAGGCCGAGAATCTTTCAATATCGATCGTGATCTCAAGGACAATTCCGGCGGGGTCCCAATCTCGGACGACTCCGCCAAGCTCACTCGCGGCGGCGCGTACCAAGCGGCTCCCGAAACCTTCGTCTTCGGTTTCGACTGGAGATGGTCCTCCTACCTCCCTCCACTGGACAGTCACCTTACCGTCGCTATTGGAGCAAGCGATCTCTATTGAGCCGGCGGCCGCCGAGAGGCTGCCATGTTTGGCAGCGTTGGTGGCGAATTCGTGTAGCAAGAGAGAAAGCGGCGTGATCATCGCTGAAGGGACCGGCATATCGATGCCACTGATCGCGAAGCGGGGATGCTCGTCAGCTCCATGGCGGTATGGCGCGAGGATTGCGGCGATCAATGCATGTAGGCTCGTCGCGACCTGAACAGAGGGGCCAGTCGAGGGGAACATCGTCAGCGCATGCGCCCGCGCGAGGGCGCCGAGCCGGTCAGAAACGGTGGAGGCCAGCGCGGCCGGCGTTTCAGCGGCTGACGCGCTCAAATTGACGATGGAGCTTGCGATGGCAAAGAGATTCTTCACGCGGTGGTCCATCTCGCGAAGCAGCAGCTCCCGCTGCTCTTGCGCGCGCAGCCGCTCGGAAATGTCACGGGCGATCTTGGAGACACCGACAATTGCGCCAGACGCGTCCGCGATTGGGGAAACGGTCAAAGAGATGGGAATGCTGCTGCCATCCTTGCGCAGGCGAACGGTCTCGAAATGGTCGACATGTTCTCCATTGCGAATGCGCGCCAGAATCTCCCGCTCCTCATTCTGGCGATCGGGCGGTATCAGCAACATGAGCGGGCGTCCGATCATTTCCTTGCGGCCGTAGCTGTAGAGACGCTCGGCGCCGCTGTTCCAGTCCGTGACGATGCCATCCGTATCGGTCGCGATGATTGCATCATCCGAGGATTCGACGAGCGCGCTCAGTCGCGCTGCCGTTGTTTCCGCCCGCTTCCGTTCAATCGCAAACCCGAGCTGACGGGCAATGGTCAACGCAAGTTCGCGTTCACGATCGGCAAAGCGATGGGGTGCTGGATAGTAGACCATGAACTTGCCGATGAGCTCGTGGGAGCTGGCAAGCGGGATAAAGGCCAGCGCTTCGATTCCCTCGCCAAGGACCGTGTCGATGAGTTGCCGAGATTCACCGCTGAGACGAATATCCTCAACAAAGATTGGCTCGGCATTGTGTTCACCGCGTGTCCACGGCGTGTGGCCGTTAACTGCCTCGCGGTATTCTTCAGAGAGTGAGCGCCACGCGACGAAGCTCATGACTCCGTGGCTGTCAAATCTCAGGATCGAGGCGCGCGACGAACCGAGGGCATCGCATATGGCATTCAGCGCTGCATCATATATCTCCCCAAGGCCGTTGGCTCGGTAAAGTCGGTCGGTGAGGCGAAAGAGGACGGCTTGCTCGCGGACGATATCGCCCTCGGCTGGCTCACGCTGGGCTCGCCCCATGGCCGCATTACTCATGGCCCTTTACCCCGGACGGCTCTATTAGTTCGACCAAATCCTCGACCAAACCACCTAACTTAGCACCGCGTCCACGGCCCATGTCCTTGGACTGTCGATTACGACCCCGACTATGCCAAACAATATGCGCCTTGCGCAGTTTCGCAATAGGGACTTCGGGTGTGACATTGATTAGGGCCGTCAGTCGTTATCGCTTGCCTGGGGTCCCTGGGGGCCGACTCGACATACGAGGCTCTGAGGCAACACGGCTTAAGCCTGGTGATCGATACAGGAACAAATTTGATTGGACCGGGTTCAAGAATAATGCCCGGCGATCGACGCGAGAAGCTGGCCGAATTGCTGCGCCGCCAATTTGCGAGCGAGGCGGTGCGGTGGCATCTGCGTGGGCTGCCGATCTTTCGCGTTGAAAAGTGGTTGCCCAATCGGCTTAAGACCTTGCTGGACCGACTCGCCAAGAAAGAAGACGGAAGGACGCGGTGATAGGCGGAGCCGGGTATTGTCTACTCGCCCGGAAGGGACCCTTGGCGGATCGGGACTCACGGTCCGGTCAGACTGAGGCTTTCCAGTGTCGCGCCGATGATATGCGCGAGGTCGCGCGTTGCTGGATTGAGTGCTTTGACGTCTCGCGCCGCAACGGACAGCAGCTCGACCATGCGCGCTCCGGCCAGCGGCCTGAAACCGAGGCTTCCGGCACGAACCTCGCTGAAGACGTCGATTCAGGTGAGTATGCTGATTCCCATTCCCTGGGCCACCATGGTCTTCAGCATTGTCACCGAGTTCGTCGTCACCGTCCTGATCGGCGGCCTTCGCGAGCGCTCCAGCATATCGTCCACGACCGGACCGATCGTGAGTGAATTGTCGGCTATGATGAGAGGGTGATCGAACAGGTCGTCGACGTGTACCTCCGCCTGGTCGGCGAGGGGATGATCCGGCCGCATGACGACACCCATTTCAAAGCGCGTCTCATGCACAATCTTGAGGCCGGCGTCGCGAGGCGCATTGAAGGTGATTGCGAGATCGATTTCGTCGGCCGTCAGCTGACGCGCGATTTCGGCTGTGCCCCCGACCGTCGCGTGCAGCGAGGCACCAGGATGTTCAAGCCGTAAACCGCTGAAGGCTTGCGGCAGGAACTCCGCCGCCAGGCATTCCATCAAGCCGACCCTGATGTGCCCGCCCGGGTGCCCCTTCAAGTTTCCAACAGAGGCCAGAACGCGTTGGTTCTCCAACTGCCACACTCTGATCCGCTCGACCACGACCTTTCCGGCTTCGGTCATGCGCATGCCGCGCGGCAGCCGCTCGAAAAGCGGAGTGCCGAATTCGGCCTCGAGGTTCAAGATGTGCCGGTTGATGGCCGACGGAGCCGAGTTAACCCGTTCCGCGGCGCGCCGGATCGAGCCATAGCGCGCAACCATTTCCAACACCCGGGCTGCCTGCGTGATCAAGGGCATGCGGCCATCCATTCGTCAAGCATTCGTCCTATTTTTGCGAACACTATGCCCGAATCTATGCGCTTGTCATCAACGGTCGCCGGTGTAGCGTCAGGCCATGACAAAAGACATTCTGATCTCTGCCGACACCGTCATCACCATGGACAGCGAAGATCGGGTCATTGCCGATGGCGCTGTGCTTGTTCGCGGCAACAGGATCGCCGCGATTGGCGACAGGGGGTCGCTCGAAACGGCAAATCCCGGCGCCGAGCTTCGCCGGCTGAAGAACCGGCTGCTGATGCCCGGGCTAGTCAACGCGCATTGCCACTCGGGCATTCTGCGCGGGACAGCGGAGGGCCTTCCCGTCTGGGACTGGCTAAGGATGTTCATCGACCCGATGCACAGGGTGCTGAACCCGCGCGAGGCCGAAGTTGCTTCCTGGCTGTGCTATGCGGAGGCGGTGCTGTCGGGCACCACGACGATTGTCGATATGTGGCGCTACATGGATGGCAGCGCGCGCGCGGCGGCGACGATCGGCAACCGTTCGGTGCTCGTGCCTTACGTGGGCGAGCATCCCGACTACAACTATTTCGAGACGCTGGAGACGAATGAGCGGCTGCTGGAGGAATGGCACCGCAAATGCGACGACCGCATCCATGTCTGGGTCGGCCTGGAGCACGCCTTCTACGCGACCGAAGACAAGTATGCCGGCGTGATCGATCTCGCCAGGAAGTTCGATACCGGCTTCCATACCCACAGCAATGAAGCTGAGATCGAACTGCGCGAAATGAAACGCCGCTACGGGCTGAGGCCTGTCGACGCACTTCGGCATCTTGGGCTATTCGAACCGAGGAAGGTGCTGCTCGCCCACTGCGTCTGGCTAGACGACAGCGAAATTGAAATCATCGCCGAGCACGGGGTGGGGGTCGTCCACAATCCCGTCAGCAACATGAAGCTTGCGAGCGGCACGGCGCCCGTCGAGAAGCTCCTGGCTGCCGGCGTGGCGGTCGGCATCGGCACCGACGGTGAAAAAGAGAACAACAATCTCGACATGTTTGACGACATGAAGTGCGCGTCGCTGCTGGCCAAGCTCAACACGTTGAACGCGGGGGCGCTCGACGCTTGGGATGTGCTCCGCATGGGCACGATCACGGGAGCGCGCAGCATCGGCCTCGAACATGAGCTCGGCTCGTTGGAGGTTGGCAAGAAAGCGGACATCATCGCAGTTCGCACGAACACGCCGCGCATGACGCCGTTGATGAGCGGGCGCTATTTCAACCTGCACCACAACCTCGTCCACGCTGTCCGCGGTAGCGACGTCGATATGACAATGGTCGATGGAAAGATCCTGGTCGAGAACGGCAACCTCCTGACTGCGGACGTGCAGGAATTGATTGCCGAGGTCCACGCGGTGGTGCCGGGCCTGTTCGCACGCCGGGCGCAGTATCTCGCTGTTCACACTGACGGCGCAGTGAGTCCTGTCTGAGAAAGCGATAAGCTGCGGTCGCACTGCTCCGACTTCATCTGCCATAGCCGGGAAGCCGTGCTGCGGTCTGCGGGAACAGTCCTTGTTCCAACCTCAGGAGATTCGCGGACCGTCCGAGGTCGCGCAGGTAGTTGCGCTGCGTCTCCTGACTGAACCGTTCGCAGGGGCATGTCATCGATAAGCCGTTAGCGCAGCGGACTGATCGATATCTCCAGAACAGATCGCTCGACTGAGCGTGATGTCCTGCGCCTACTGCTCTGCTCAGGAAAAGGCCCATTCCGCATCAGTGGGGGAGATCGCCTGCTCGCCCAACTGTCTGCTAAGCTCTTGCCACGACGCGTCCGAAGTAAAACTGGTCATACTTCCACAGGCTTTTGCGAAGGGAATTTTTCCGAGCCGGTCCATGATATCGCTGGACACGGCCATGTCTCCGTTTCGAAAAACGTCCAAGAGATCGTCATCGCACTCAATTACTCGGTGTCCCCAAGCGCCAGGTAGATCATCGGCCACGAGAGCCTCCCGCAGATCGGCATCCACATCTCCAGCCTCGAGTGCGCGGCAGACCACATAGCGCATGAGGGGGTAGTAGACCGGCTGATGACTGCCTCCGAGCGCGCGGACGCCCGGCAGGACCGACACGACCAGAAACATGAGGAGGAGATTCGGAATTAGACTGCGGTCGGCCAACCGCTCGATGATTTCGGAAGCCTCGAAGCGAACCATCTTCAACCCTGTTGCCGGATTGACGAGTTCGCCAGCGACCAGCCGCAGTGGCAGGCGCCTTCCGTTTTGATAGAACCAGAAGAAGTCGGTACCGCGCGCGAGCCAGCCACTCCAGGGGCCGTCTGCAAGCCTGTCGATCTCTGCAAGCATATTCAACGCGAGCCTTGGGTCTTCCAGCAGCCTCGTACGCAGCCAGGAGTTCTTTTCCGACAGATGGTCCGCCACCAGGTCGGCAATATCCTCGTCGTCGATCTGCAAGAAGGTAAAGCGGCTTCCAAACAGCTTCGGCCACAGGCTGCAATTGGCTTCCTTTATGGCATGTGCTGGCCGTTCGAATTGGCCCTTCGGCAGAAGATTGTGAAGCACCGCAAGCGCGTCTGGCTCAGCGCCTTGTTCCGCAGGCACCAGTTCGAACCGATAGGCTCCAGGCCCAGTCAGAAGGCTGTACCCGATCATGCGGCTTCGGGTGAGGCCGAAGACGTTGATCGGCGTCTGATCAATTGTGAGCCAGCCCGGGCCCTTGCGAGCCCTTTCAACGAGGCTCACCGTGGAAACGGCATAGGACAGGTAGGTAGAGCAGCCATGCGCCGAGAGGCCCACGAGGCTAAGGATGTGAGTGTAGTAAGCCTCCGGGTCTATCAGGAGCAGCAGGTGAGGACCCGTCTGCAAAACGCGACGCTCTTCAAATTCCCTGCAGATTTCTGCGACCGCGTCGATCGGCAATCCATTTCGCTTCCCGGCGTTTTTGATCGCGTCGAGCAGCTTGGCCAGAGCGTATTGCCGACTTTCAGGCATGGCTGTCGAAACTGGTGCCTCGTACAGCCTGGCCGCGTAGTCGCGGATCGGACGGGAATAGTAGTGTTGCATCCACGGGTAGAGTGTCGCCAGCGATCTGAGTACGGCCTGTTTCGCTCCTGCGGCTCCTGCTAGCTCATGCACGTCATGGATCCCCCTCTTGCCGAGCCACGTTGATGCTCAAGGCAGAAACGCCGAACAGAAGCACCACAGCGAAACCGAGGAAGATCGTCGACGGAAAGGCCTGGTCTCCCAAAACGCTTGCG
Organism: Mesorhizobium sp. M4B.F.Ca.ET.214.01.1.1; assembly: GCF_004791545.1. NCBI lineage: Bacteria > Pseudomonadati > Pseudomonadota > Alphaproteobacteria > Hyphomicrobiales > Phyllobacteriaceae > Mesorhizobium > Mesorhizobium sp. M4B.F.Ca.ET.214.01.1.1. The sequence continues at coordinate 11,611 of NZ_SRUX01000022.1, read as the reverse complement.
ATACTGAAAATGACAAACCCAAGCCCGACTGCGAGGCTGTGCATGGCACCTTTGGCTCTGCCCAAGGCCTTATCGGGTACACGCGACTGCAGTGTGACCTCGACGCTGACCCGGCCCAGATTGTAGAGAAACCCAAGCGCGGCAAACATGGTCAATGTCCAGGGCGCGCGCAAAGGTACCAGCGCCATCAGCGCGAGCGCCGTTAAACCTAAAACCATGAGGTGCAATGTATGAGGACTTATCGTTCCTGTCAGCCGACTGAGCAGTGCCGCTCCGATCAGAGAACCCGCCGACCAGGCTGCCTCGACGCGAGCGAAGTCCGCGGCAGTGCCCTTCTGTTCTACGAAAACGAAGCTAGATCCCATCACGCTGAGCAAAACCGCGCCTCCATATAGGAGCGCGTAGACGGCGAAGAGACGAACCAGGCGCCCGTCAATATTGAGAGCAAGCCCGTTGACTTTGCGTTCGCCAGACGCCGAGCCGCCACGAATGCAGGACAAGCTTCCCGCCGAAACAAGAAAACATACGGCAAGGAGGACGAACACCAGGGTAGCGGAATGGTCGTTTGGTAACGCACCCACGAGCAGCGCTGCCGCAAGACATCCGAACTGCGTGACGAAGAAGACAATGGAATATGAAGCTGTCAGATCGCCTCCCGCAACGAGAGGGATCATTGACTGCGAACTCGTAAGTGCAACTCGGTCACATAGCGCAAAGGGAATCGCTGAACACCAGATCGCTGGAAACAAGTCCAGATAGGGAAGCGCGCAGGCTATGGCGAGCATGACGGCAAAGCGACTAACGTCCGCTGCGATATTCAGCAGTCGTCTGTCAAACCGATCCGCCATTGCGCCAGCCAGGGGGCTCGCGACAAATTCGACAACGCTGACGATCGCGAGCAACGTCGCGACACTCGCGCTTCCATACCCTGCTTCGACGAGGGTCCATGAGCATGCGATGTAGTAGCCGTTTCGTCCGACAGACGCGGACAACGCACTGGCAAGGAAGCCAATGAAAGCGCGGGGCTCACGGAGCGTTCCTTTGGCATAATGAAACCGAACTTCGCGTGACATCGGCGGCCCACCCATCCATTGACCGCATGTCATGCCCACTCCGGCGATGTCGGATTTAACGGGATGCCGAGCCTTTCAATTCCTTGCTGAATAAAAGGGGCTCCGGGCTAGATCCTGGATTTGCGCCGAAACTCTATGGGGTTCGTGCCAAAGGCGCGTTTGAACGCGGTCGTGAGGTGGCTTGAGCTTGCGAAGCCGCATTCCATCGCGATTTTTGTCGCCGACAAATCCGTCGACCGCAACATGTCCGCGGACTGTACCAATCGACGCTGCGCGATGAAGGCATGCGGCGTCATTCCAGTCGACTGCTTGAACGCCCTGCCGAAATGAAAACGGCTGATACCTAGCTCTTTTGCTAGATCGGTCAGCGTGGGTTTGGCGTCTGGGGATGGCTCCATCATTCCCACGACGCGCTTGAGATCGAAAGTCGAGAGACCGCCTTTTGCCAGCTTGCGGCCGGTTCGGTTCAACCTGACCATTTGCACGAACAATTGCGTGACCTGGCTCTCCACCATCGTCGTGCTTATTGGATCAGGAAACCTGAGCTCGGCGGCTATTCTCTGCAACGCCACTTCTATGGTGTTGTCACGGAATCCGATCCACGGGGGCAGTCCCGCCCGGCGGTAGGATGCAAATCCTTCGAAGGTCTCATCTGCGAACTCCTGCGCGATGGACACGAGCAGGTATGAGGCGATTGCGTCACCCTCATCCCAACCAGTCCATTCGCTGTCGGCGGGGATGTAGATAATCGAACCGGGCCGCCTAGCCGAAAAAGAAAACCGGCGACCGTCGACGAAGTCTTCTCCGCGCCGGGCGGCACCCTTCAAGTTCATCAAGAACATATGCCGGGGGTAGGCAATTCTCGTTTCTTGCCGCTCTAAACCCGTTCTCTTAATTACGTCTGCGCGTATGTTCCCCCAGCTCTCATATTGGTGAACAAGGGTTTGGTGCCGCGAACGGCGGAATGTGGTCGGGTCGAGGCAAAAAATATCCGCCAATCGAAGCGACTCCTTCGGTGACTACTCATCCTCCTGTTTGTGCCTAACCATAGGTTGTTGGACAACTCACAAATAATTCAGAGTTGTCGGTTGATGTGGCGCGAGCGAAAAAATCGCAATTCGATGGAAGCCGCTTCTACAAGGCCATTCTATTCCTCGCCTCCGCTAATACTCGACCACCAAGAATATTACTCGGCGCTAATCTTGGTGCACTTGTCGAGTTGAGGCATCTCACCGATCACACGGGTAGTGGGAGGCACAATTCGATGCGAGGACTCGACGACTTTCTGGCTGAATGCGACCGCGCCCCGCGGATCAACGAACTGTCAGGCTTTTTCGCGACGACGGCAGCCGGCGAAAGCGGAATGCCTACACGCAAGCCCGAGGTCGATTCCAGGCTTCTTCCGAACGATAACCTCATTCGCGACTTGATCGGCTTGCATGCGGCACGACAAGGCTTCTTCGATCAGCACTATCACAGCAGCATTCCCTACCGGTTGGAGGAGGAGTGCCGGATGGCTTACGGCGTGCTGAGATATGCACGAATTCGCGGTGCCCAGCTGTCGTTATATAGCCTTGGCACAGCGGAGGGCACCATGGCGAGAACACTGTCGGAATTGTCCCGCGGGCAAATCCACAGCCTCTCCTGCAGTCCTAACGCGGAAAATTACAAGTGCTTCATGGCATATGGCGAACCGCCAGACGCCGAGTTCTTTGTCGGCCCGTTCCATCGACTGACCAAGGCCGTCCTCAATTCAAACGCCCGGTTGGGCAAATTCGCTTCCGGATTCGACATAATCCTCGAAGATACCACCTTTCAAATGTACTCGCCGAACAGACCCAAACAGATTGAGTTCGTGGCGCAGCATCTCAAGGAAGGAGGCATCTTCGTATTCCTCGAGAAATTTCGGGCGGTTGACGACAGCGACTATCTGCGCCGCGAGTACCAGAAGGATTTCGGCTTCAAGGCTCGCTACTTCCAGCAAGAGCAGATCGAGGCTAAGAAGACCGCGGTGCTGACCACGATGTTCAACAACGAGGTAACGCTTGAGGAGATGTCGCGCGCTGTAGGGACGCATTTCAAACACTGCGTCATGACCTGGAACAGCGGAAATTTCTGCAGCCTTGCGGCGAGCAACAGCCGGGAAAATCTTAACCTGTACGTCTCGCAGATGGCGGACCCGGCCATTCCACATGAGTATGTCTACGAAGGGGGCTTGTATCGAAGCCTGACGGATCATGCCGACCCGTGAAATGTGCCTCGGCGAACTTCTTCAGCCGCGCGCACGGAGGGAACCTATTGACTGCCTCCTGCACCAACGAAGAATGGGAACGCCTTGCGCCGAAACTGACACCATCCCCGTCGGCAAAGCGCCCGAGGCATGACGCCGAACGGCAACGCGTTGCGGCTACTGGCGTACGCCCTTGCAGCGGTCGATCATGGCAGCCTGAGGCGGGCGGCAAGGGCGATGAGGGTTCGAGAATCCTCCGTGAGCCGAAACATCGTCAAGCTCGAACAACACTTGGAAGTCCAATTGTTCGAACGCGATGTCCGCGGCGTTCGTTTGACGGAGCCGGGTCGAGCCTGGATCGATGTTGTGCGAGCTCACTACGAAGGATTGCTGGACGCTTTCGATGACCGTGTCGGAGACAAGGACGCAAAGACGCTCCGGATTGGATTGTGTTGTGTGAGGGGAGGAGAATTCCTAAGAGGCATCATCGCTCGCTTCGGCAGCCTCTACCCGGACGTGAGCTTTAGCATCGAGGATGTTCCCGCGGGGCGGTGGCTGTCAGCCATACGCCGCCGGCACCTCGACCTCGTGTTCACTCACGACTTTGGCGCCGTCCCTTCCTGTTGCAGCGAAGTGTTTTGGCACGAGCGCCTCTTCGTCCTCTTGCCGGCGTCTCACTCGCTCGTCGACAGGCCCGTGGTCGCATGGTCCGATCTTGCAGAAATGTGCTTGCTCGTTCCAGTCGGGCCAGAGGGGCCGCTATTCGACCTGCGACTGTTGGAGCGCATCGCAGCAACCGGCGGCCCGGCAGTGCAGACGTGCCGAGCGAACCAAGCGACGGTCGCTCTCAAGGTGCAACTTGGGGAGGGCTTTACTTTGGCCGAGGAAAGCTGTGCCAGGACGACCGCCATCGAATCCACGATGTGGAAACCGCTGGCAGGGCAAAACAGTGTCAGCTCAATCAGGGCTGTCTGGCTCGACTCGAATCCAAAGCGTTCTGTGCTCCGGTTGGTTGCTGTTGCCAGGAATAGGGCAGGGGATACGCCCAGCAATTCGGGAACAAATGCTGCTCGACCCGGGCGAAGCACATGAGCGGTGGTTCAGCCTCTGGCGAGGACGGCGGGCTGATGCGCGGCCTCAACCAAATCGGCCGCCGCCTGTTCAACCTGATCGGCTGCTTGGTCCACCTGTTCGAGCTTCTTGGCTAGCCGCTCGCGCAGCATCGAAAGCCGTGCTGCGTGGTAGATGGCGCTTCGCTTTCGGCCATCCATGTTGAGAGGTTCAAACAACATCGCGACTGCTCTCCTCAGTCTGCACTTGTCGGCGGGACGGCCTTCGGCAGTCGCCCTCTGGCTACGAGCCGTTGGCGGCTCCGCATACGAGCGCAAAGGGCGAGGCTAACCGCGAGCCCGCAGCTCTCGCCGACTATTGCCTTTGCCTGGTGGGGAGATTTTTCTGCTCGCTTCATGCGTCGCCTGGCGACCGCCTGTTCCAAAACCACAAGTTCAACCATACTGCCGCATCCTCATGCCAGCGACCCCTTCCAAAAGAGAACCGCTGGGTACCCCGTTGGTTCCGGGCGCTGCAATGTGCGCTGATGCGGATGTCCTCGCCGGATTAGCGACAAGCTCATCATACAACTTGAGAGCCGACACCGCTCCAAGGTTTGAACCATGATTTGCTCTCGCGCTGCCCTTTCGAAGGTCAGATAGGGCTACCCGGGTTTGCAGCCTTCCCTCCCTCGCAGCAGCAAGGAGGCTGGCTAGGCCCGTTTCGGATGCAAGCCGTTGCACGAGCGGATACGGGCAAAGTGGAACAATCCGACAGCCGGCGGGTTTCAAAGATGAAGGGCGATCTGTTTCGGAGGAAACTGGGATGAAACGCGTCCTTGCTCAAAATGCGGTACGACTGATGCTGGGCGGCGTAGCCGCCTGTCTGCTCACCATCGTCGAGATTCCCAACCCGATTACGCCATTGTCGCTCGTGTCCGAGGCACGGGCTGCCACAAACGTTTCGATCAGCACATTCTACCAGGACCTTTCTTCTCATGGTGACTGGGTTTCGTACCACGGAGCGGCCGTTTTCGTGCCGGCTGATGTACCTGACGATTGGCGTCCATATACCCTTGGACACTGGGTCTATACTGAGCAGTATGGCTGGCTCTGGGTATCCGACGAGCCATTCGGCTGGGCGACGTACCATTACGGCCGGTGGGGCTATGCCGACGACATCGGCTGGTACTGGGTCCCGGGCACTCGTTGGGCGCCAGCCTGGGTGAGTTGGCGTCGTGACAGGCAGCACCTGATTTGGGCTCCGCTGCCGCCGCGTCGTGATCCGGATTTGACTTCAATCGAGGTGACCTTCGACGCGACGCCGGATTTTTACTGGGTCGTTGTCCCCACACGCGAATTCCTTGCGGCAGACATTTCTGTCGTCGTTATCCGTGATGAGCCGGAATTTGTGCGCATTGTCGAGGCAGCCGAGCCGGTTGGCGATGTGACGATCCATAACAACGTGGTGATCAACAAAGTCATAGATGTTGATGTGATCGAGAAGGAGACGAACCAGGAGGTGACTGTCGTCAAGGTCAGCAAGACCGACGCGCCCGAGCAGTCTGGCAAAATCGAAAACAATACGGTCAAGGTCTTTGAAGGCGAGGTGAAAGCCGATGCCGATGCCAAACCAGCTGAGATCAAAGATATCGGGGAGGTGAAGAAGGTTCAAGCTGGCCGGAAATCGAAGCCGACCGAAGGCGCTGCCTCGACCGAACAGGCCGAACCCGAGCAGGCGGCCAAGCCGCAGAAAAAGACGCAGGAACAGCCTGCGGCCGAGCAGCAGCAGGTCGAGCCCGAGCAGGCGGCAAAGCCGAAGAAAAAGGCCAAGGAGCAGCCCGCCGCCGAGCAGCAGCAGGGCGAGCCCGAGCAGGCGGCCAAGCCGCGAAAAAAGGCCAAGGAGCAGCCTGCGGCCGAGCAGCAGGTCGAGCCCGAGCAGGCGGCAAAGCCGAAGAAAAAGGCCAAGGAGCAGCCCGCCGCCGAGCAGCAGCAGGGCGAGCCCGAGCAGGCGGCAAAGCCGCAGAAGAAGGCCAAGGAGCAGCCCGCCGCCGAGCAGCAGCAGGGCGAGCCCGAGCAGGCGGCCAAGCCGCAGAAAAAGGCCAAGGAGCAACCCGCCGCCGAGCAGCAGCAGGGTGGGCAGGCGGTAAAACCCAAGCCACAGAAGCAAGAAAAAAAGGCGTGTGATCCGCAGACTGAGGCGAACTGCTAGGTTTGTGGCGGTTAGACTAACCGCTCTTCGCGGTGCCCGCTGTTGGCACTGCGGGCACAGCTGCAATCCTGGCTTCTATCCTTCGCGGCCACCTGTGGCGGCTGGGCGGTGTGCATTCGTCATTGATCCGAAATGGCGATATGCGCCGAAAACCAGGAACTTATGATCTAGAAGCCGAGGAGGGTGAACAGAAAAGAGGAGGGTGAACAGAAAATAGGCTCGCGCGTTGACTGGCGGTCGAGCGTTTTGGTGAAGACTAGGCTGCTCGCACCACCAGCCAGCAGCGAAGCATGCGAGCGGAGTTACGTGGCGGATATTCCACGAGAAGTCATGGAGCATCGCGGCCGTGGCGCTACGGTCCGTCGAGCGGCAGCAAGAGTATCATGAGAGCTTGCATGACTTCGCGGAGCAGATTGAGCGTTTGCTGATGATGGTCCTGCTGGTCTGCCTTGGAGCAGCCATCGCAGAAGGGTCGATTTTTGGCGCCTTGAGCTGGCAGGTGATCGTCACTACCGCCCTGGTATTGTTCGTGGTGCGACCCCTGGCGGGGTGGATTGGGTTAATCGGATTTCCAGCGTCATCACGCGAAAAGCCCGTGATTGCTTTTTTTGGAATCCGCGTCCTTGGCTCGTTCTATTACCTCGCATTTGCGCTCGGGCAGGCTGAATTTGAGGGTGTGACAATTCTTTGGGTGACTGTGTGCTTCGCCGTGTTGACTTCAATTGTTATGCATGGCGTGATGGTAACTCCGGTGATGCGACAAATGGATCGCAGCCGTTCACCACGCTCACGCTCATGGTTGAGGCCTCGTGCTCGCTCCAGAGAGGATTGATGCCTGTCGGTGTAGCTGATCCGGAGCGGTGAGCTCCAAACGTGCATGAGATAGAAGCCGGGGCGTCCTGGAGTCCGGTCTAGCTCGCCGCTCTTCCGCGGGGGCGCGTCAGTCGCGCACCTCAAAACGAAAGGCGCTGCACGCGCCAGCGCCTCCCCATCGATGGCCCAACGGCAATTCTACCAACACGGAATTCTACCAACCTTGTCGGGCATACCAGTCGTCGATATCCCGACGCACACGATCCTTTTCAATCCCGTAAAGTTCCTGGATCTTGCCTTCGAGTTGGTCCCGTCTGCCGGCGATGCGGTCCAGGTCATCGTCAGTGAGTTTGCCCCACTGCTCCTTGACCTTGCCTTTGACCTGCTTCCAGTTTCCCTCAACGCGGTTCCAGTCCATGGCGATAGCCTCCTTGGGTTTACACAAATCAAAACGGTTGTTCGCGCTCTATTGTTCCAGAGGAGGCGGGTCGGGACTGGCACTCCCTTCACGCCATGAACCTTAGAGGTTGTTGAGCGCTTTCGTGCGCAAACAGATTAATGGCGCATGGCGGAAGGTTGGACGCTAAACCCCGTGCCGCCGAAACAGGATGCTGCAGATCATCCTGCGTCATCAGTGCTAAGCGCATTGTGGCGATATCAGCGGATCGACGATGAGGCAGGCGTTATGCCGACCCTATGATCGCTCCAATTCGAGGGCTGATAGCTGCTTGAGCTTATTGCGCCTGCCACTGCGACTCTCTTGTGAGAACGTCGCCCACTTGGGGATGCTTTCCGAGTGTTGCCGTAAAGTGGGGGATCGAAAAGGAAATTGGACCGCACCCTGAAGTTCCTCCGCAAGGGCGATACGCCGCAGGTGATCACGAAGATTGATAGCCCGCGACGCGTGCAAGACGCATTCTGAGCGACCTTGTCGATGGCCTGCACCGACGTAGTGTGAGTCTGAGGCTCTTATAATTCGGCAAGGAGACTCGGCTGGCGGTTCCGCTGCTCCTTTGGATACCCATGGCGCCGGTGCGAAGCCCAGTTATCCCGGCCAGCGCATGCCGGCGCGGGAGGGCAGTTGCGGGACGACGCTGTGCGGCCGTGAAGGGCTGCACATTGACCAGGCCCGCCGGGACGTGTCGTGCGTCACCGCCTTGCTCGATTCAGGTGCGGCGACCGCATTGCAATGCGGGTAAGCCGAGCAATTGAAGAGAGAGCCGGGGTCGAGGGACGCGACAGGTTAACCCGCGAATAGTCAATTGGAATCCTCTTCCCTCTCAAGCGTTCCGACTCGGAAGTTCATCTTTCGTTGAGCCTTTGGGTCCGATGTCGAGCTTGGCGGGGCCGTGCCTTGGATCATGGGCGTGGTGGTGCCGCAAGGCCCTGTCCTCGTTGCCATTCGGCGTCCTGACGACCGCGTAGACGTGCCCGCGCGTTGCGTGACGTCGCCTATCAGTTCGATTGGCTGGCCCTTCTTCGCCGTCGACGTCTTGTCTACGATGGGGTGCGCGAAGCCGTAGGAGAGGATCGAGACGCTCACCCGTCCTTCCGTCACCCGGCGCCGTACTGTCGCGGTGATAGCTACCTCTCGCCGATCTTGATGCCCTTCGCCATGCGAATGAGTCTGGTGCGGCCGCTGGCTTCGTTAAGCAGTCGCTAATATTTCCATCTAGGGCATGGAACGGACGAAGCTGATGCTCTGTGGCGCGACTGGAAGGCCTGATGCGCGCGGGAACCTTTCATCCGCCATCGGCTTTGTTTCTGCATGTCGCGAGCCGTCGAACCACCGATATTGCCAAGGGGTAGCCCAGATCGGGACGTCAACTGTGAAGTCGCATTAGAGGCCGCCATCGCAGCGCTGATGACTACGTCCGAGGCACAAGGATGGACGCCACGCGAAACCACTGCGGCCCTGCTGAAAATCGCTACGGAGCGTGCGCAGCAATTTGGGCTTCTGCCGGCTGAGCCGCCAAGGTGGCGAATGCTAAGAGCAATATTGATCGCGTGTGCTGCGCTCTTGTTTTTGCTGTGGGCGGTCACCGCTTGGTGGGTGCTTAGGTAAGCGACTCAATCGGGCAGCTGGCGGACATGCCGACGATGTCGCGCTGCCGTTAGCGCCAGAAAACTGCGGTGATGGCCTAAGCCAAGCGGCGCTTAGAAAGTGCCTGCAACAGTTCCCCTTCGTCCGTGATCCCGTTCCGGTAAACGCTGACGAGTTCCGCGGCGAGGTCTTCCCTCTGTTCCTTGCTTTTTTGGGCTAAGCGGCGTTCGATGCACACTTGGTCAAACACCCGCTGGAGCACCAAGTCAGCGGGTTCGAATACTCCGCTGTAACGCGATAACGGCAGCCCTCAATTTGTCGTCCCTTACCCTATTATTCTGTCACCAAACACGACCATCCTCAAGGCGTCCAGCAGCAGCCCGACGGTCGGGGATGGGCGCTTGTTGACCGCCGGGTCTAGCCGGCAAGGCTACCGGCTGGCGAGGTTATAGGCCCGTCAATCTTCGCTGCTACTTGGCAAAAAAGCGGTGGGTGTTGGGTTCCTCTATCCTCAAATCGGATGAGCCCAGAGTCGCGACCCAAAGTAGCCTGCTTGTTCTGACGAGCGCGAAATAAACTCATCTTGGCAAAGCGGGGCAGTTGACGCCAAGCTGTCCCAATTGCCGACACGATGAGCGGTGGCGTTCATCGCCGCGCGGTCCGGCTATGTTTCAATTTTACGACCCGCGGGGCAGTCATTGGCCGATCGGAATTTGTTCCACGGAGCGCCTATGTGTGTGGATTCGATTCGCGGGTTGGGCCTAATCGCGGTGTGGCACGTAGGCCATGCGCGGCCCTCACGCTGGAACTCGCCAAAAAGATAAGTTGTGGAACCGTTACCTGAGTCCCCAATATTCTGAAACTCCGGGTCCGTTGGTGGAGTGTGGCCCGGCCTGCTATCCTGAGTCCCCGTAGAAGCAGGCCGGGCCATCGCTTAGCCAAAAGACTGCCCTTCTTTTTAAGGATCCCGCGCTGGTCCGGCTAGGAACGGGTGAAGTGGCCCGCGCTACGGAGCTTCGCGAGCAAGATTATGGCCGTGCCGTGATAGTCAACGTGCGCTTGCTCGTGAAGTGGTGACGCGTACCAGGCGGTAAGCTCCTCAACCAGAAAGCGCGTGTCGCCATTCACTGACGCGCACCTAAGTTCCCCGCTCTTTTGCATCACAATTATCGCCGTGCCGGTTGCACCGTATCCGATCGCCGCCATCCGCTGAACCTCTACGTCACCATCAACGCGAACATCGAACAGAACCGACCCTCCGGTTTTCTCTGCCGCGTCACCTACCCGATCAGGAAACGGCCGATGCAAACCGTTTGGATTGATGAACGTCTGCTCAAACAGCGCCAATTCAACATGCCCCGCGACCATGGCTGCGAATATGGGCGAGACGGCGTAATCAGCAATCCTACCGCAACCCTTTCACGCAAGTTTCCACATGAACTTGCAACGCGCGCGGCACGATCGCATAGCCATCCCGATGATGGTCGCGAGTCACACGACCCCGGCGGCCAAGGGCAGGGGCTCGGGGTTTGACCGCCGGGCCTAAACTGGAAAAAGGGGGGCTAAGGTTTTGCCGACCTATAAAAATGCCTCGGAACAAAAACTCGCCCCTTTCGTTGGAAATTGCCGGCCGGATTGTTCCCAACCCCGCTAGCCTTCCGGCCGTTGTAATGTGGCCCGCTGCCGTCTGGCGGCGGGCTTCACATTTTAGCTAAAGCTGAAACAAGAGCCGGGTCGGCCCGTTGTTTTTTTGCCAGAGACCCTGGCAAGTCCAACCTTCTCCCGCCGGCTTCGGTCGGCGGGCCTTTTAGCAACGAAACAAAAGCTAACTTTCGCGGTGCCCGGCAATCGACAATGGGGATGAGCGCAAAGCCCGTCTAAAGCTGCTGGCAGAGCGGCTGACGAGGGAGACTGGCATCAGGAGGAAGAGGCCAGGCGTCTGATCGACTTGATTGGAACCGATTGGAATTCGCTGCTTCGCGAGAAAGGTTCCTGAAAGGTCGACACTAGAGGGTTGCCGGCCGGGCACTAGCGGATCCGCTGGATGCTGCCCTTTTCGAGACGCTCCTTGACGATCGCACGCCCGATGGCCACGCGCTGGCGCTGCCCGCCGGAGAGCTGCGACGGCCGTCGGTGAAGCAGCGCTTCGATCTCCAGGATACGCGCAGCCTCGGCGATCCGCTGGCGGAT
>NZ_SRUX01000228.1:0-308 GCF_004791545.1 Mesorhizobium sp. M4B.F.Ca.ET.214.01.1.1 | reverse complement strand
CCAAGGCCGACCTGCGCACCGAAGCCGTCGGCGAATTCCCCGAGCTTCAGGGCTTGATGGGCCGCAAATATGCGGCGCTTCAGGGCGAAAACGAAAGCGTTGCGGCCGCCATCGAAGATCACTACAAGCCGCAGGGTCCTTCCGACCGCCTGCCGGCTGACAAGGTGGCGATCACGGTCGCTCTCGCTGACAAACTCGACACCCTCGCCGGCTTCTGGGCCATCGATGAGAAGCCCACCGGCTCGAAGGACCCCTTCGCGCTGCGCCGTGCGGCGCTGGGTGTGGTGCGTATTCTGCTTGAGAAGAAC
>NZ_SRUX01000227.1:0-309 GCF_004791545.1 Mesorhizobium sp. M4B.F.Ca.ET.214.01.1.1 | reverse complement strand
GCCGCCCATGTCAGGGCGATCGAGGAGAAGGTACGCGAGCTGCAGTCGATGCGCGCGACCTTGCAGAAGCTGATCCATGCCTGCCACGGCGACGACCGGCCGGACTGTCCGATACTGGATGATATGGCGGGCGTGGCCTGATCGCATCGCGCGGGAGCTGGACAAGCGTCCGATACCCATCTTAGCTCACGAGCCAGCAACATCCAGCGGCAGGAGTACCTCACGGTGAAGGGATACTGGCTCATCATCGGCACCGAGATTTCGGACCAGCAAGCGCAAGCTGAATATGGACGTTTGTGGAAACCCATA
>NZ_SRUX01000226.1:0-311 GCF_004791545.1 Mesorhizobium sp. M4B.F.Ca.ET.214.01.1.1 | reverse complement strand
GCCCGCCGAGGCTGGTTTCCTTGTACTTCTCGTTCATGTCCAGGCCGGTCTGGCGCATGGTCTCGATCGCGGCGTCCAGCGGCACGAAATGCGTGCCGTCACCCTTGATGGCCAAAGAGGCGGCCGTCACTGCCTTCACCGCGCCCAACGCATTGCGCTCGATGCAAGGCACCTGCACCAGGCCGCCGACCGGATCGCACGTCATGCCGAGATGATGCTCGAGCGCGATCTCGGCAGCGTTCTCGACCTGCTCTGGCGTGCCGCCCATGACAGCGCACAGGCCGGCGGCGGCCATTGCCGAAGCAGAACCC
>NZ_SRUX01000225.1:0-312 GCF_004791545.1 Mesorhizobium sp. M4B.F.Ca.ET.214.01.1.1 | reverse complement strand
ACCGCCGGCACCGGCTCGGAAGTGGGGCGCGCAGGCGTCATCACCAACGAGGAAACCCACACCAAGAAGGTCATCTTCCACCCGAAGCTCCTGCCCGCGATCGTCATCGCCGACCCGGAACTCTCGGTCGGCATGCCTGCCTTCATCACCGCCGGCACCGGCATGGACGCTTTAGCCCACTGCCTCGAGGCCTATTGCGCGCCGGGCTATCATCCGATGGCCGACGGCATCGCGGTGGAAGGGATCCGGCTGGTGTTCGAGAACCTGCCCAAGGCCTTCGCCAACGGCAAGGATCTGGTCGCCCGCGCGCAT
>NZ_SRUX01000224.1:0-312 GCF_004791545.1 Mesorhizobium sp. M4B.F.Ca.ET.214.01.1.1 | reverse complement strand
CGTTCCGTCCCCGTACGTATATACGTAAGGCGTGTCGGCAATCGGGCGGACCCCGGTCACCTCTGACCCGATCTGCGTGTTGAGCTGGTCCGAGCCCGTGTCGAATACGTATCGCTGCGCGTTGCCATTGTTGATCTTGGCCCAGATGCCCAGGCGGTCATGGCCTTCCCCGACATACTCCAGCGGGATCGAAATCGGGTCGTCGGCCAACGCTTCTCCAGTTGGAAATGCTACCAGACCCACCCCGAGAGACACAGCCGGCAGGAATACCGTCGTCATCGCGGTGGTTGCCGCCAGAAAGTTCTTTGTCCT
>NZ_SRUX01000223.1:0-314 GCF_004791545.1 Mesorhizobium sp. M4B.F.Ca.ET.214.01.1.1 | reverse complement strand
GTTAACCTGAATGTCGGCTTTCGACGGCTCACCTTAGCGGCTGCCGTTTAGGAAGGTGAGAGTTTGGCTGGCCCGCTGGCGATAAGACCGGCTTCGGCGTCCTGGAGTAGTCGCACTTCGGCGATGGGGTCGAAAGTGCGGGAGAGGCTCGGTACCCTTGCAGCCACCGCCGCATGTGGCCCGGCGTCATAATTCGCGTCGCGGTTGCCAACGGCGGCGTTGGGCTCGATCCACGTGGCGTTGAGCCCGACAGCACGTAAAGCTGCATCGTGATTGAATGCCCTTTGCTGTTTCACGCCAAGCAGGAGTCGCGC
>NZ_SRUX01000222.1:0-314 GCF_004791545.1 Mesorhizobium sp. M4B.F.Ca.ET.214.01.1.1 | reverse complement strand
GCATCTTTTATCGCTACAATATATTCATTACCACTTAATGTTTCAACTGTTTCTGGATCAATAGTCATATTCGTACGTGAAGGTACATTATACAAAATGACAGGTAATTTTACTGCGTTAGCTATCGTTGTAAAATGTTCAATCAATCCACGCTGATTTGTTTTATTGTAGTAGGGCGTAATCAACATAATACCATCTGCGCCAATTTCTCTTGCACGTACTGAAGCTTGTATTGATTTTTGAGTATTATTTGTACCCGTTCCAGCAATAACTGGTACTTTACTATCTACATAATTCACAACTGTCTCCAATAC
>NZ_SRUX01000221.1:0-315 GCF_004791545.1 Mesorhizobium sp. M4B.F.Ca.ET.214.01.1.1 | reverse complement strand
AGAAGCCGGGCGGGCGGGACAGAAAATCGGCGGCGACAAAGAGGAGCCGGTTCATCGGCCGCCTATGCGAGCAGGAAGCCGGCGAGGAGCACGGTGAGGATCATCGAAGCGGGCACGGCAAGAAGCCAGCGGGCCTCCAGGACACTATTGCGCGGGTCGTCCATAACCGTTACCCCGGTTGTCGAATTGCTCGCCGGCAAACGGGACCAAGGAACGTTCGTTCCACCGGTAAGGCCACGGTCTGAAATCGATAGCCGACTGAAGTCTCAACGGCCGACGGAGAGGGCCGAAGGCGGCAACCAAAGTCGCGCTTTC
>NZ_SRUX01000220.1:0-315 GCF_004791545.1 Mesorhizobium sp. M4B.F.Ca.ET.214.01.1.1 | reverse complement strand
CTACAATCTCGAAAAGATGTGGCAGGCGCCGGACCTCGAGGAAGAGACCTTGCACTGAGCCGCATCGCATGCCGTGACCATTAGGGTCGGGCATCGATCGAGGGCTCGCCGAGGCGAGGATGAAGATTACCGTTCATGCCGTGGGCCGGATGAAGACCGGCCCCGAGAGAGAACTCGCCGACCGCTATTTCGAGCGCTTCGCCAAGAGCGGGCCCGCGGTCGGGCTGGAATTTGCCCGCATCGTCGAGACGCCCGAGAGCCGCGGCCAGAGCGCCGACGAGCGCCGCCGCGAGGAACGCCAGAAGCTGCAGGCCC
>NZ_SRUX01000219.1:0-315 GCF_004791545.1 Mesorhizobium sp. M4B.F.Ca.ET.214.01.1.1 | reverse complement strand
CCAACGGGAGACCGTTGAATGATGAACGTTTACACCACGTTCCCTTAATATTTCAGATATATCACGATAACTCAATGCATATCTTAGATAGTAGCCAACGGCTACAGTGATAACATCCTTGTTAAATTGTTTATATCTGAAATAGTTCATACAGAAGACTCCTTTTTGTTAAAATTATATTATAAATTCAACTTTGCAACAGAACCGTATTTTATGAGTACACTCTAAATTAAGGAGACGTATAATCAATCTAAAATTATAATTTTATACTTTTGTTACATAATCTTTCTACTTACAGATATATTGTAAAAAAAC
>NZ_SRUX01000021.1:0-63725 GCF_004791545.1 Mesorhizobium sp. M4B.F.Ca.ET.214.01.1.1 | reverse complement strand
GATGTACAAGAAGAAGGACAAGTGACGTGAACGCCAACTTCGCTTCCTTCCTCTATCTGGTCTCCGGCATCCTGTTCATCCTGGCGCTGCGCGGCCTGTCGCACCCGACCACCAGCCGGCAGGGCAATCTCTACGGCATGATCGGCATGGGCATCGCCATTGCCACCACGCTGGCACTGGCCATTCCATCGGCCGGCGGCTTCGGCCTGATCGTGCTCGGTCTTGCCATCGGCGGTGGCGTCGGCGCCGTCACCGCGCGCCGCATCGCCATGACCTCGATGCCGCAGCTGGTCGCCGCCTTTCACTCGCTGGTCGGCCTTGCCGCCGTGATGGTGGCAGCCGCCGCGATCTACGCGCCGGAAAGCTTCGGCATCGGCACGGCGGGCGACATCCATGCCCAGGCGCTGATCGAGATGAGCCTTGGCGTCGCCATCGGCGCCATCACCTTCACCGGCTCGGTCATCGCCTTCCTCAAGCTCGACAGCCGCATGTCCGGCAAGCCGATCATGATCGGCGGCCGCCACTTCATCAACGCGGCGCTCGGCATCGCGCTGGTGGTGCTGATCGTGCTTCTGGTGACCACCGAAGCCAAGCTGGTGTTCTGGCTGATCGTCGCCGCGTCGCTGGTGCTCGGCGTGCTGCTCATCATCCCGATCGGCGGCGCCGACATGCCGGTCGTGGTGTCGATGCTGAATTCCTATTCGGGCTGGGCTGCCGCGGCGCTCGGCTTCACGCTCGGCAACCTGGCGCTGATCATCACCGGCGCGCTGGTCGGCTCGTCGGGCGCGATCCTGTCTTACATCATGTGCAAAGGCATGAACCGCTCCTTCATCTCGGTCATCCTCGGCGGCTTCGGCGGCGAGACGGCGGCAGCTGCCGACGACGGCATCGAGCGCACCGTCAAGCAGGGCTCGGCCGACGACGCTGCCTATCTGATGATGAACGCGCAGAAGGTCATCATCGTGCCCGGCTACGGCATGGCGGTGGCGCAGGCGCAGCATGCGCTGCGCGAGATGGCCGACAAGCTCAAGGCCAACGGCGTCGAGGTCAAGTACGCCATCCATCCGGTTGCCGGCCGCATGCCCGGCCACATGAACGTTCTGCTCGCCGAGGCCAACGTGCCCTATGACGAGGTGTTCGAGCTCGAGGACATCAACTCCGAATTCGCGCAGGCCGACGTCGCCTATGTCATCGGCGCCAACGACGTCACCAACCCGTCCGCGCGCGACGACAAGTCCTCGCCCATCTACGGCATGCCGATCCTCGACGTCGACAAGGCCCGCACCTGCCTGTTCGTCAAGCGCTCGCTCGGCTCCGGCTATGCCGGCATCGACAACACGCTGTTCTACAAAGACGGCACCATGATGCTGCTCGGCGACGCCAAGAAAATGACCGAGGAAATCGTCAAGGCGTTTGATCACTGATCAAGCCGCAACCTTCTATAGGAAGGTTGTCGGCCCGGACGGATCTCAGGATCCAGAAAAAAGCCCGGCTTCGCGCCGGGCTTTTTCGTATCCAGGAACCGCCGCTGCCGGTTAGGCCAGCTTGGCCAGCAGGCGCATGAAGGTGGCGGCTTCCTTGGCCGATAGCGGCGCCAGCGTCTCCTCGGTGATGGCGCGGGCAAGCGGGATCAGCCGCTCGATCGCCTCGCGGCCTTGCGCCGTCAAATTGACCAGCAGGCGGCGCTTGTCGACCTCGTGCTTGGAAAGCTCGACCAGGCCGCGCGCCTTCAGCCGGTCGATGACGCCCTTCACGGTGGCGGCATCCATCGCGATCAGCGTGCCGAGCTGGTTCTGCGAGGTCTCGCCTATGTCGTGGAGCTTGGCCAAAGCCGCGAATTGCGGCGGCGTCAGATCGCCGATCTGCGAGGCGAAGATCGCCACATGGCGCTGATGCGCCTTGCGCAGGATGAAACCGACCTGGTCCTGCAGGTGATAGCCGTTCTCGTCCGGCTCCTCGGCTTCGACCAGCCGCAGCAGATTGTCCTCGCCGCTCATCTCAGCCCGTCCCATGCCTTGATGTCCTTGGCCGCGAGGCCGCCCATGCGGTCGTGCACGCGCGGGCCGCAGGTCATGGCGAGGCAAAACAGGATCTCGTCGGGACGCGGCCCATCGCTTATGCCGACCTCCATGGCGTCGAAATGGCTGCGCACATAGGCGGCGTTGATGTGGCCGAGCGGCACGTCGAGCCGCGAACCGAAGGCGCCCACCTTCTTGGCCGACGGCACGATCGCCTTGGCATCGCCGAGCCGCTCGCGCATGGCGTAGCCGCCCGGCACATGCCACAGCGCGCCGTGCTCCAGTTCGCCGGCGGAGCCGACGATGGCGCCCTTGCCGTAGCCGTCGATCTGCTTGACGTCGCCGCCAAGCGCCGCAATCAGCCGATCGGCCAGCAGCAGCCCGAGCGGCTTCAGGTCGTCCATGGCGCTCTGCAGATCTTCGACGTAGCGGCCGGCGAAGGGGTTCTTCACCACCGCCAAGGCAGCGGCACGGCGGCGTGGCGCTGCCGCGACTGGACCGCCATCGTGAAAAATCTCTTCGGTCAGGACGGCGATCTTGCGGATCGGGAATTCAGGCATGGGCAGTTTCCTTCGCTGTATGCTTGTTGGGCGCGGCGAGCGCCACCGAACCACTGATGCGTGTCTCACCGGCAAGGAACAGCGCCGAGGCCGATATCAGGCCGCGCCGGCGAAAATCTTCGGCGACGGCAAGCCCGTTGTCCAGCGCCCGCGCCACTTCGCCCGGCGAAAGCGCGCCGACGCCCTGCGTCACCAGCCGATCGCCGAGATCGCTGTCGGGCGCGAGATCGCGCGCCAGCGCCCGTTCGACCGCAGGGTGACCGGGCAGGTCGACGGCGTTGGCGACGAGCGTTGCGGCGGCATCGGCGTCGGCACCGGTCCGCGCCAGGACGGTGACGGCATCGGCGATACCCAGCGAAAACGAACGGCCGCGCCAGCCGCTGGTCGCCACGCCGCGAACGCCATCCTCGGCGCGTATGGTAACGCGATCGGCCATGCCATGCCCGGTGCCGGCAATGGCCGATATCATCGACTGGCCGCTGCTGAGATGGAGGGCGCAATCACCGCCATTGTTGACATAGGCGCGGTCCAGCCGGCGGCCGGCGAGCAGCGCCGCCAGAATTTCGTCGGCTACCGAACCGGCAACAGCGGCCATCGGGGTGATAAAGCATTCCGCCAGCGGCATGACGGCTGCTTCCATGCGGCGCGCCGTCGGCCCCGCGAAATCGCGCGGCGCCAGGAAAAATGCCGGGAGCCGCAATTCGGGAAGCTCCTTGACCAACTCAATCAGGATGGTCTCGAACCGCGCGACGGCCTGGGTGTAGGCGGCCCGGCATTCATCCGGCTCGCCAAAGGCCTCGACGATCAGGTCGATCGGCCCATGGTTGAGATGGAGCCGCCTGCCGTCGGCAAGCCAATGCGCCTGCGGGCTGTTCATCCTCCGGCCCCGTTCGCCGCTGCCCGCCGCAACTGCGCCAGCGGCGGCCAGGGATTGTTGACGGGAGCGCCGGTGCCGTGGCGCGGGTTGAGGTACTCGCCACCCTTCGCAAGGATATCTCCGACGCTGCGGATCTCTGCCTCGTAGCCGCCCAGCCTGACATAGTCGTCGCGGCGCAAGGTGAATTCGATCGGCGCCACCAGCGCCGGCGTCGGCACATAGCCGAAGGCGCCTTCCGGCACGCGGGTGACGTCGACCATCAGCGTGATGCCGCCGCCCGGCCAGACATAGACCGGCGCGCCGCCGACGGTCACGTAAGTCTTCAGGCCCTGCACCGAGCGGGTCAGGTTGACCGGGTTCTCGGTGACGCCGGCGCGCAGCGAGCCGCCGGCGCCGCCGATGAACAGCACCGTGCAGAGCGCCGGCTCGCAATTGTCCTCGATCAGGCCGACGGATTTCTGCAGCCGTTCGGGGAACGGCTTTTCGACCGGCTTCAGGTCATCGTCGAGCTCGTAGTAGGCAAACTGCTCGCCGGTGGTGGAAACCATCAGCAGCGACAGGCCGGGCCGCGCGCCCTTCTTGGCGTTCCAGTCGCCCAGGATCGACAGCGGGTCGGAGATCGAGGTGCCGCCCCAGCCGAGGCCGGGCTCCGAAACCTTGAAGTAGCGGCCAGGCGTCGAGCGGCGGCCGATGATCTTGATGCCGGTGTCCTGCCAGCCCAGCACCTTGCCGGCCTGGTGCTCGGAAACGACGCCGGTGATGTGGTCGTCGACCACCACCACCTCGTCGACCAGCCCGCGCCATTGCGTGGCGAACATGCCGATGGTGGCCGAGCCGCAGCCGACGCGCATGCGATGCTCGACCTTGCCGTCGATGACCGGCGCCTTGCCGGCCTCGACGATGACCGTCGCGCCGCCATCGATGGTAAGCTCGACCGGCTTGCGGTTGCAGAGGTTGAGCAGCGCGTCGCATGTGGCGCGACCTTCCTGCTTGGAGCCGCCGGTCAGGTGATGCACGCCGCCGAGCGACAGCATCTGCGAGCCGTATTCGCCTGTCGTGACGTGGCCGATCGCCTCGCCTTCCGAGCGTACCGTCGCCGTCTCGTCGCCGATGTGGCGGTCGGTGTCGATCTTCACCTTGACGCCGCAGTAGGAGAAGATGCCCTCGGTAACGACGGTGACGAGATCGACGCCCTCGACCTCCTGGCTGACGATGAAGGGCGCCGGCTTGTAGTCGGGATAGGTGGTGCCGGCGCCGATCGCGGTGACGAAGCGGCGCCCAGTGTTGACCAGCTCGCCGTTCCAGGCCTCGCCCTCGGCGACGAACGGCACGACGGCGCCACCGGTCTCGGCGGCGTGGTCGAGGATGGTCAGCGGATCCATGCGCACGATGCGGCCGCCGATATTGCCGTAGCGGTCGCAAGCGCCGGTGCGGCCGTCGGCGATGTAGCACATGACCGGGCAGGCATCGCAGCGGATCTTCTCCGCCACCTGCTTCTCGCCGGGGTCGTGGGTTTCGAAACGTTCGGCAAGCTCGCTCATCGGCGTGCCTCCTTGTCGCGGATCGCCGCGCGGATGCGGCTAGGTGTCGCCGGCACCTTGGTGACCAGAACGCCGGTGGCGTGGCGGATGGCATTGAGGATCGCCGGTGCGGTCGGGATCAGCACATGCTCGCCCAGGCCCTTGGCGCCGAAGGGTCCTTCCGGGTCCGGAACCTCGACCAATATGTGCTCGACCGGCGGCACGTCGCCAATGGTCGGGATGAGATAGTCGTGCAGGTTCTCGGTGCGGCCGGGGATGTATTCCTCCATCAGCGCCATGCCGATGCCTTGCGCGATGCCGCCCTCGATCTGGCCTTCGACCAGGACGGGATTGATCGCCTTGCCGACATCATGCGCGGCGGTGATCTTGATCAGCTTCACGGTGCCGAGCTTGAGATCGACCTCGAGCTCGGCGAGCTGCGCGCCATAGCCGTAGACGGCGTAAGGCTTGCCCTGGCCCTTGGCGTCCAGCGGCAGCGTCGGCGGGTCGTAGGTTTCTTGCGCCACGAAGACCAGTCCGGCGGCGTCAGCCTTCAGCTCAGACAGATCGATGCGCCGCGCCGCGTCGCCCTCGCGGATGAAGATGCTGACGCCGTCGAGCGCGAGGGTCGCACGGTCAGAGACATTGGCGAAGCGCAGGATCTGCTCGCGCAGTGCCCTGCCGGCCTTCTCGGCTGCCTTGCCGGTGACGAAAGTCTGGCGCGAGGCGGACGTCTTGCCGGCGTCCGGCGTGATCGCGGTATCGGCGCTCTTCAGTTGGAATCTGTCCAGCGGCAGGCCGAGCGCATCAGCGCAGATCTGGGTGATGACGGTGTTCGATCCCTGGCCGATGTCGACGGCGCCCTGATGCAGCACGACCTCGCCCGTGGCCGAGATGCCGACCTTGATGGTCGAAGGGTTGGGCAGCGAGGTGTTGCCGCAGCCATACCAGCAGGAGGCGACGCCGACGCCACGCTTTCTGTCCTCGCCGGCGGCGTTGAACGCTTCGGCCTCGGCCAGCGCGCGAGCCCAATGCGGGCGAAGCGATTCCAGGCATTCGCCGATGCCGACGCCCGATTCCAGGCGCTGCCCGGTTACCGTTTCGGATCCGTTACGAAGGCAGTTTTTCAAGCGGAAATCGAGGCGATCCAGGCCAAGCTTGCCGGCCAGCTCGTCGTAGAGCGTCTCCTGCATGATCGTCGCCTGCGGCACGCCGAAGCCGCGGAAAGCGCCGGAGATCGGGCCGTTGGTGTGGATGGCGCGACCCTCGGCACGGTAGTTCGGCGTCAAATAGGGGCCGGAGGCATGCACCGGAACGCGATTGGCGACCGTCGGCCCCCAGCTGGCATAGGCGCCGGTGTTGAAATCGCCGGAAAAGACCATGCCGGTGACGCGGCCTTCGGCATCGGCGCCGACGGTTGCCTGCATCTCGGCGGGATGGCGCTTGGTGGTCGAGATCATGGATTCGTTGCGGGTGTAGGCGAGGGCCGCGGGCCGGCCGGTCTTCATCGCCACCAGGCCGATCAGCGGCTGCAGCGAGACGTCGAGCTTGGAGCCGAAGCCGCCGCCGGTGGCGGTCGGCACGATGCGCACCTTGTCGACGGCAAGACCGAGCACCTTCGCCGTGTCGTCACGGTCCATATAGGGCGCCTGGGTGCAGGCGACGACAACGAGCGTGTCGCCGTCCATGTAGGCATAGCCGGCTTCCGGCTCGATATAGGCGTGCTCGACATAGGAGGTTTCGATGGCGCCGGACACGGTGACGGCGGCGCCGGCAAGCGCTGCGTCGGGATCGCCGCGTTCGACGAAGCCGGAGGTGAGCAGGTTCGCCGGACGGTGCCGGTGCAGCAGCGCCGCGCCATCGGCCTTCGCATCCGAGGGCTGCAGGACATGCGGCAGCTCGGTCCATGAAACCGGAAAATCCGTCAGATCGAGATCGAGGATCGCTTCGCGCTCGCCCGCCACCAGCGCAACCGCCTCGCCGCGAAAGCGCGCGACGCCTTCCGCGAGCGCCGGCTGGTCGGCAAAGGGACCGATGACGCCGAAGCAGTTGTGGCCCGCAATGTCGGCGGCGGTGAAGACGCCGGCGATGCCGGGACGGGCGTCCGCCCAGGCCCCGATGTCGCCGAAGGCGAAGCGGGCACGATAGTGCGGCGAGCGGACCACCAGCACGGCGAGCGCATCGGCCGGAAAGGAGTCGCCGCCGAATTTCTCATCGCCGGTGACCTTCGGCACGCCATCGAGGCGGATCGGCGAGGCGCCGACGGCGCGACCCGTCTCGGGCATGCGATGGTCAAGCCCATCGACGTGGCGCCAGGCATCCATCACCGCCGCCACGATCTTCCGATAACCGGTGCAGCGGCAGAGCACGCCGCCCAGCGCGTCCTGGGTCTCGGCCTCGCTCGGCTGCGGGTTGCGTTCGAGAAGCGCGGTCGCCGCCACCAGCAGGCCGGGCGTGCAGATGCCGCATTGCGCCGCGCCGTGCTCGAGGAAGGAAGCCTGCAGCGCCGACAGCCTGCCATTGGCAAGGCTCTCGACCGTGGTCAGGGTCGCGCCCGACACGGAGGCCGCCGGCACCAGGCAAGCGCAGACCGGGTTGCCGTCGACCAGCACGGTGCAGGCGCCGCAATCGCCGGCATCGCAGCCGACCTTGGTGCCGGTCAGCCCCAATTCGTCACGCAGCACCTGGGAAAGGCGGCGGACCGGCGGCACGGAGACGCTGACGGCGGCGCCATTGACCTCGAAGGCGATGTCGGCGCGTTCCATGCCCGTGCCGGACTGGTCTACGCTCACAAGAGGCTGAACCTGGCTCATGCGGCCACCTTATCGCCAGCAGCGTGGCCTATGGCGCCGGCGACGGCGCGGGCGACGATCTCGCGCGCCGCGTCGAGCCGGTATTCGGCGCTGCCGCGCACATCGCCGATCGGCGACAGTTCGTCGATCGGCGCGGCGAGCACCGCGCCGGCAAGGGCATCGTCGGCCGGCAGGCCGAGCAAGGCCGCCTCGACACCCGCGAGCCGCCTGGCGACCGCCGAGCAGGCGCCGACGGCGATGGCCGCTTCAGCGACGGCGCCATCGTCGACGACAAGGCGCGCCGCCGCCATGGCGATGGAGATGACTAGATAGCGTCGGGCGCCGAGCTTGACGAAGGCAGATGTGCCGGCAGCCGCCGGTTTCGGGATGCGAATGGCGGTGGCCATCTCGCCCGACGCCAGGGCGGTGCGGCGATTGCCGAGAATGAACGCGCCGAGCGGCAGATGGCGCGTCGCCTTCGCCGATCGCAACTCGACATCGGCGTCGAGCACCAGCAGCGCCGGCACGCCATCGGCGGCGGGCGAAGCGTTGCAGAGATTGCCGGCGATGGAGGCGACATTCTGGATCTGCACGGAGCCGACATCCCGCGCCGCCGCCTTCAGCGCATCGAAGGCCGCCGGAAGCGGATGGCGGACGAGGTCGGTCCAGGTGGTGCGCGCGCCGATCCGCCAATGCGCCTCGCTTTCCGCGATTCCTCGCAGCGCTGTCAGGCCGTTGATGTCGAGGATGTTATCGCGAAACGGCTTGTTGCCTTGCGCCGGGTAAAAGTCCGTGCCGCCGGCCAGGATTCGCCAGCGATCCTCGCCAAGCAAGGCGAGCGCCTCGTCGACCGTGGTGGGTTTCGCGTAACGGATCACGCTTTGCCTTCCCAGAAAGGTGCCCTTGCGAGGGAACCTGCCGGCGTCCCACCGGCCAAAATTCATTCGTATGCAAATGATATCAAGTCGGCAGGAATTGTCAAAGCCGGAGTTTCCTGTCGCCGCACAGGCTGACGGTCTCCACGCGATTGTTATGCCGCTGGAGGTTGACGCCGCCCGCCATCTGGTCGAGTTTCTGCGTCCGGTCGCGACAGCGGCATTCTATCAAAGCCTACGCCGAGACGAGAAGGAGGCCCCATGGCCGACGAAGCGCTTGTTGTCATCGACCTGCAGAACGACTTCTGCCCGGGCGGCGCGCTGGCGGTGGCCGGCGGCGACGAGATCGTGCCGCTGGTCAACGACCTGATCCGGCGAACCGACCACGTCGTGCTGACGCAGGACTGGCACCCCGCCGGCCATTCGAGCTTCGCCTCCAGCCATCCCGGCAAGCAGCCCTTCGAGACCATCGAGATGCCCTACGGGCCGCAGACGCTGTGGCCCGACCATTGCATCCAGGGTAGCCTCGGCTCGGACTTTCATTCCGGGCTTGCCTGGACCAAGGCGGAGCTGGTGATCCGCAAGGGGTTCCGCCCGGCGATCGACAGCTACTCGGCCTTCTTCGAGAACGATCACACGACCCAGACCGGCCTGGCCGGCTATCTGCGCGAACGCGGCGTCGACAAGGTGACGCTGGTCGGGCTGGCGACCGACTTCTGCGTCGCCTTTTCGGCGCTGGACGCCGTGAAGCAGGGCTTCAAGACAACCGTGCGGCTAGACGCCTGCCGCGGCATCGACCTCAACGGCTCGGTCAATGCGATGCTGACGCGAATGCGCGATGCCGGCGTGGTGCTCGAAGACCACCTGTCGGACTGACCGGACTGTGGAGCGTCGAGGGGGCTTCAAACAATTGGCGAGGACACTGACGGCAGGCCTACCCGCCCTGGCTGTCCTTCTGTTTCCGCAATTCGCCTTCGCAGCGGCGGACCACGAACTGCCCGGCGCGGCGATGTCGCTCTGGTGGGTGCTGCCATTTGCCGGCCTGCTGCTGTCGATCGCCACCGGCCCCCTGCTCTTCCACCATGTCTGGGAGCATCACTACGGCAAGATCGCGGCCGGCTGGGCGGCACTGGTGGTGATGCCGCTGGCGATCGCCTTCGGCATCCCTTCGGCCATGGAAGCGGTGCTGCACACGCTGCTCACCGAATACATGTCGTTCATCATCCTGTTGTTCGCGCTCTACACGATTTCGGGCGGCATCCTGCTTGCCGGCAACATCCACGGCACGCCCCTGGTCAACGCCGGGCTTCTGCTTGCCGGCGCGCTGCTTGCCTCGGTGATCGGCACGACCGGCGCCTCGATGATCCTGATCCGGCCGATCCTGCGCGCCAACGACAACCGGCCGTTCAACGCGCATGTCGTGATTTTCTTCATCTTCCTGGTTTCCAACATCGGCGGCTCGCTGACGCCGCTCGGCGACCCGCCGCTGTTCGTCGGCTTCCTGCGCGGCGTCGACTTCTTCTGGACGACCGCCAATCTCTGGCGCGAGACGCTGTTCACCGGCAGCCTGGTGCTCCTGGTCTTCCTGGCGATCGACACGATGCTGCACCGACGCGAGGCCGGTATGGCGAAGATCAAGGATCCGACGCCGGACAAGACCGTGCGCCTGCGCGGCGTCGCCAACCTGCCGCTGCTGGCCGGCGTCATCGGCGCGATCCTGCTCTCCGCAACCTGGAAGCCGGGCGTCAGTTTTTCCATCTTCGGCGTCGGGCTCGAGCTGCAGAACCTGGCGCGAGACGCCGTCATCCTGGCGCTGGCGTTCGCCTCGCTCGCCGTCTCGCGCAAGAGCCATCGCGAGGCGAACGGCTTCACCTGGGGGCCGATCGCCGAGGTGGCGAAACTGTTTGCCGGCATCTTCATCGCAATCGTGCCGGTGATCGCCATCCTGAGAGCCGGCCATGATGGCGCGCTGGCGCCGCTGGTCGCGCTTGTCACCTCCGATTCCGGCCAGCCCAACGACCTCGCCTATTTCTGGCTGACCGGAGCGTTGTCGTCCTTTCTCGACAATGCGCCGACCTATCTGGTGTTCTTCGAGCTTGCCGGCGGCGATCCGCAGCGCCTGATGGGCGAATTCGCAACCACGCTTGCGGCGATCTCGGCAGGCGCGGTGTTCATGGGCGCCAACACCTATATCGGCAATGCCCCGAACTTCATGGTCTATGCGATTGCCAGGCATCGCGGCGTGAAGATGCCGGGCTTCTTCGGCTATATGGCGTGGTCGGGAACAGTGCTGATCCCGACGTTTCTGATCGCGGGACTTCTGTTCTTCGGTTGAGTTCGGCGGCCACCGGCATGGGGGTCGCTGGCGGCCGATAGCGCTTGCGTATGCGCGGTCAGCAATTTCTGCTATTGGCGAAGCGAGGTGCGGGATAGGTTCGATTGAACCTGAGGAATGCTTATCGAACGCAAGCCATTCTTGGGGCGACGATGACCATCAAAGCCGAGAGCCTGCCCTATCTGTCAGCCGAATTCCTGGACAGCTTGGCGATTTCCACGTCCGACGTGGTCGACGAAATCGAGCGGCAGATCATCGGTCAGAGGCGAGGCGAAGTATGGTGTGCGCCGAAGGCGGTGGTACTGCCGGGCGACGACCGCTACATCATGGCTACTCTCGCCGTCGCGACCGAACCCCGGGTGCTGGCCACCAAGTCGCTGGTGGTCAATCCCCGCAACTCCGGGCGGGGACTTGCAACGCTGAACTCGCTGGTCACCCTTCTCGACGCTGAGACAGGACTGCCGCTTGCCTTGGTCGACGGCAATTGGGTGACTTCGAAGCGCACGGCTGGGCTGAGCGCGGTAGCGGCCAGGCGTCTGGCCCGCGCCGACTCGGCGTGCGTCGCGTTCATCGGATGCGGCGTGCAGGCGCGCGCTCATCTCGAAGTTCTGGCCGATCTTTTTCCGCTGCAGGAGATCCGGGCCTTTGCTCGCAGCAAAGCCAGTGGTGAAGCACTGTGTCGGATGGCCGAGGCGCGTGGTCTGACCGCGGTAGCGAGCGATACTGCCAAGGCGGCGGTCGAATCCGCCGACATCGTGGTGACGACAGTCACATTGATACCCGAGCCCGCTCCGTTTCTGGATGCGCGATGGCTGCAGACCGGAGCCTTCGCCACCATGACCGATCTGGCCCTGCCCTGGGTGCCTGAAAGCATGGCCATCTTCGATCGCATCGTCATAGACGATCTGGCGCAAGAGGCGCAGATGAGCAAGCCGATGGTGAGGCCCGAACTCGTGGCCGGCGACCTGACGGGTTTGGTCGGTGGCGACCTGCCGGGTCGCCAAGGCGCGCGTGAGCGAACAGCATTCGTTTTTCGTGGCATGGCGGTCGGCGATCTCGCAATTGCCGGCCTGGCATTTGCACGCGCGAAAGCAATCGGCGCGCTGGACGCCTAGGGGTTGAACCGCCGTCCGCCTCAACCCACCCCCACATAGCGCCGCACCGCCGACGGATCGGCGCGCAATTGCTCGACATCGACCGTCTCGCGGTTGCGGCCGTTCTCGATGAAGCAGACGCGGTCGGCGACCGAAAGAACCGCATCGACGCGCTGCTCGACCAGAATGGTGGAGACGCCGCGTTCGCGCAGCTTGGCCACCGTCTCGCGGATCTTGGCGATCATCGATGGCATCAGCCCTTCGGTCGGCTCGTCGAGCAGTAGCACCTGCGGTTCGAGGCAGAGCGCGCGCGCCATGGCCAGCATCTGCTGCTCGCCGCCGGACAGCGTGCCGGAGCGCTGCCTGAGGCGCTGGCGCAGCAATGGAAAAAGGTCGAGGACATTTTCCCGCACGGCCTTGCCCTTGCCGCGCGCCATCAGGCCGATCTCGATGTTTTCCGCCACCGTCATCTCGGCGAACAACCGCCTGCCCTGCGGCACATAGGCGACGCCGGCTTTCGGCACGTCGTGCGCCGCCAAGCTGGTCAGCTCCGTGCCGTCCAGCCTGATCGAACCCGCGGCCGCCGGAACCAGGCCCATGATCGCCTTCAGCGTCGTCGTCTTGCCGGCGCCGTTGCGGCCGAACAGGCAGAGCACCTCGCCCTTCTCGAGCACGAGGTCGAGCCCATAGAGGACCTGGACCTCGCCGTAGAAGCAGTCGAGCCCGGCAATGGCCAGCGCCTTGGACCCCGCCTCAGTCATGGCCGGCCCCGAGATAGGCGTCCTGCACCTGGCGGTTCTCGCGCACCTGCTCCGGCGTGCCTTCGGCGAGGATGCGGCCGGCATTGAAGACGGTGATGCGGTCGGCAAGCTGCATGACGACCGGCATATTGTGCTCGATCAGGAGCACGGTGGCGCTTTTGGCGATCTCGCGCACCAGCTCGATGAAATTGTCGATCTCGCTGTCAGCCAGGCCTTGCGTCGGCTCGTCGAGGATCAGGAGGCGCGGCTTGAGCGCCAGGCCCATCGCCACTTCGAGCAGCCGCTGGTGGCCATAGGAGAGCTGGCCCGCCGGCATATGGGCGCGATCGGCAAGGCCGGTGCGCTCGAGCGCGGCCATGACGCCGGCCTTGACCGCGCCCTTGGAGCGGCCGTCGGTCAGCGTGCGCTGCACCGGCAGCGCGACATTGTCGTAGGCGGAAAGATTGGCGAAGACGCTGGTGATCTGGAAGGTGTAGGCGACGCCAAGGCGAACCCGTCTGTAGGCCGGCAGGCCGGTGATGTCGGCGCCGTCGAAGACGATCATCCCGGACGAAGGAGGGATACGTCCGCTGACCAGGCTGACGAAGGTGGTCTTGCCGGCGCCGTTGGGGCCGATGACGGCGCGGATTTCGCCCGGCATCAGGGCGAAGTCGACATTGTCGACGGCGCGCAGGCCGCCGAAATTGCGGGACAGGCCCCTGGTGGTCAAAAGCGGCATCATGGCAGCCACCCGAGCCAGCGCTGGCGGATGCTGCCCATGATCCCCTTGGGGAAGAACAGCACCAGAAGGATCAGCGCGACGCCGACGATCAGCAGATAGGCGGAGGTGAAGCCGCTGGTGATGTCGGTGACATAGTACATGAACAGCGTGCCGATGAGGGGCCCGAGCGCAGTGGCGGCGCCGCCGAGCAGCACCCAGAGCAGCGGCAGGATCGAATATTGCACCGAGGCGAAGCTGGAGCCGACATAACCGAACAGAAGCGCGTAGGCCGCGCCGGAGGCCGCGCAGATGGTGCCGGAGACGACGACGGCGGCGAGCTTGTTGGAGAAGGTGTCGTAGCCGAGCATCTTCGTCCGCTCCTCGTTCTCGCGGACGGCGACCAGCACGCGGCCATAGCGGGAGCGGACGACGGCAAGCGTCGCCAGCAGGACGATGGAGAACAGGGCCAGCGCGCTCATGTAGCGCACGGTCGGGTTGGTGAGGTCGAGGGTCGTGCCGCCCAGGGTCAGCACCCGCGCCGCTTGCTGAACGACCAGGCCCTGGTCGCCGCCGGTCCAGACGGCGAAATAGAGCATGAGCAGCGAAAACACCTGCGCGAACATCATGGTGACGATCATGAACGCCACACCCGAAGTGCGCAGCGCCAGCACGCCGATGACCAGGGCCAGCAGCGCGCCGCAGGCGATGCCGGCGAGGAAGGCGGCCGGCACGCTCCAGCCGAGATGATAGACGCTTAAGCCCGCACCATAGAGGCCGGCGGCGAAGAACATGGCATGGCCGAGGCTGAGCAGGCCGACATAGCCGAACAGCAGATTGTAGCCCATGGCGAACACCGCCAGCACCATGATGCGGGCGATGAGGCCGTGATGATAATCCGGCAGCACGAAGCTCAGCGCGAAGAGCAGGGCGATGACGCCGAGATGCAGCGAATAGGCCTTTGCCGGCGAAGCTTCCGTCATCGCGAGGCCGTCCCGAACAGGCCTTGCGGCCGGAACACCAGCACCATGGCAACGACAAGTGTGGCGATGATCTTGGCCAGCGTCGGCGAGAAGAACATCGAGATGATGCCGTCCGACAGGCCGATCAGCACTGCGGCGACGAGGGTGCCGCGCAGTGAGCCGAGGCCGCCGATGATGACGACGATGAAGGACAAAAGCAGCGGATCCTGACCCATCAGATAATGCGCCTGGCTGATCGGCACGATCAGCACCGCGGCTATTGCCGCCAGCATGGCGCCGAGGGCGAAGACGCCGCCATAGACGCGGTCGACCGGAATGCCGAAGGCTTGCGCGGTCTCGCTGTCATACTGGGTGGCGCGCATCAGCAGCCCAACCTTGGTCCGTGTCAGCACCAGCCAGGTGGCGACGAGCAGCAGCGCGGAGGCCGCGACCACCGACAGCTTGTAGCCGGAATAGCCGAACCAGGGCAGCAGGATGCGGTAGCTGAAGGGCGGCTCGACCGGGCGCGCCTCCGGACCGTAGAAGGTCAGCGCCAGCTGCTGGATGATGTAGAGCATGCCGATCGTGGCGACGATGGTGGCTTCCGGATTGTAATTGAGCCGGCGCAGCACCATCCGCTCGGCGACCAGCGCGACCGCGCCGACGATGAGCGGCGCGATGACCAGCGCGGCGACGAAGCCGAGTGCAGGATGGCCCGAGATCGCCGTCGAGAGCGCCCAGGCCAGCACCGCGCCGAGCATGAAGAACTCGCCATGGGCGACATTGACGACGCGCATGACGCCGAACACCAGCGACAGGCCAAGCGCCGTCAGCGCCAGCACGGCGGAAGTGACGAGGCCTTCGAGGGCGGCGAGGAGGAGATGGGGTCCGAAATGCATGCTACACGCAGGCAGGTGCCAAGCGCACCCCTCTCTGCCCTGCCGGGCCCGGCCCTGCGCTATCGCTCCGGGCGTTCGTCGCTCGGAAAGCCAAGCAATTGGCTTCCCGTCCGCTTCGCGGACCGCTCCTCACCCTCCTCAAGGGGGGAGATTGGCTGTCACTATCACTTTCGCCAATCGCAAAGGCCGACAGAGTGCCGCCTTCGCATGAGCTGCTGATCTCCCCCCTTGAGGGGGAGATGTCCGGCAGGACAGAGAGGGGTGGCTTGGCGCTCACGCTTGTCGGCGTAACTAAGTCACAGCGCCTGCGTCGTGTAATCCCCCTCGGCCTCGTAGAGGCCGTCCTCGATCTTCGTCTTGTGCACCACCTTGAGCTTGCCGCCCTCGACCTTGGAGATGTTCTGGATGCCGAAGCATTGGTGGATCTTGCCGTTGAAGGTCTTCGGACCCTGCGGATGCTCCGGCCCTTCGGCGAACTCCTTCAGCGCCTCGGTCGCCTCGACCAGCTTGGCGCGATCCTCAGGCCCCTTGTAGCCGGCATCCTCCATCGCCTTCTTGACGACATAAAGCGTTTCCCAGCAGCCGAACATGTGCGAGGCGGTGGAGACGTCCTTGGCATCGCCGACGGCGGCGCCATTGTCGTCGATGCCGACGGCGGCGCGGTAGGCCTTCTGGGCGGGGGAATCGTCGGCCTGCGCATAGCGCGGCGAACCTTCCCAGAAATGGCTTCCGTCGAGGAATTCGAGGCCGGGGCTGTTGATGTCGGTCGCCTCGAGCGAATCCATGA
Source organism: Mesorhizobium sp. M4B.F.Ca.ET.214.01.1.1 (assembly GCF_004791545.1). NCBI lineage: Bacteria > Pseudomonadati > Pseudomonadota > Alphaproteobacteria > Hyphomicrobiales > Phyllobacteriaceae > Mesorhizobium > Mesorhizobium sp. M4B.F.Ca.ET.214.01.1.1. The sequence goes on along the minus strand of NZ_SRUX01000021.1, from coordinate 47,548 downwards.
AGCCGAACAGCTGCGGCCGCGACGAGCCGTAGAATTCGCCGAGCTCCTTGACGAAGGTGAGCACGGCCGGGCCGACCATGACGTGGTAGATCACCTCGGTCTCGGCCGGGATCTGCGGGAAGTATTTGGTGAAGGACGACTCCGTCGGCGGGATGGCGATCTGGGCGATAACGTCGGCGCCCTGCGCCTTCAGTGCCGGCGGCAGGTAGTCGCGATGGTCGTAGCCGAAGGCGAAGTCGGGGAAGATCTGCGTCACCTTCTTGCCGGCATTGGCCGCGATCCACGGCGCCATCGACTGGATCTGGCTCTTCACGTCGGTGATGCCGGGCTGAAAGACGTAGCGGTTGAGCTTGGTCGAGGCGACGTGGTGGCCTTCGCTGACGACGAAATAGGGGATCTTGTTTTCGCCGGCGGCGGGTGCCGAGCCGATGACGACATGCGAGAACAAGGTGCCGAAGACGATGTCGGTCTTGTGCTGGGTGGCGAACTTGCCGACAACCTCGGCGCCGCGGGCGGGATCGGTGCCGTCATCCTCGATGACCAGCTCGACCTGGCGGCCGTTGATGCCGCCGGCATCGTTGATGGCCTTGACCGCGGCGGCGCTCGTCTTCTCGTACCAGCGGCCATAGGCGGCGCCGATGCCGGTGCGGTGCGACTGGAAGCCGATCTTGACCGGCGCCGAGCTCTGCGCCTGGCTGTAGCGGACGAAGCCCGGCGCGACGGCAAGGCCGGCGCCGGCGGCGAGGCCCTTCAGCGCGGTGCGGCGCGAAAGAGTGGTCTTGGAAAGATCGAAAAACCCATTCTTGTCAGACACGGCAGTTCCCCTGTTTTTTGAGTTTTGACCAATGGCTGTAACGAGGCAAAAATTGCATGTGTACAAACTAAATCACCAAAGCCTCGACGTGGCAAGCGTACTTCCCGACAGGCATTGAGGCCGCCCTTTTTCACCCGGCGGTCGGCGTGGCAAGCAGCCAAAGGCCAAAGACCGTATAGGCGATCATCAGCACCGTGAGCGGCAGTTGGCTGAGCGCGGCACGCGCCGCGGCCGGATGCAGCCGCCAGGCCAGACCATGGGCGACGAGGACGGCCAGCATATGGCCAAGAATGATGACGCCGGCCTGGAGATTCCACAGCCACCAGGCCGAGTCGGCGCCGGCGACCACGCCGGCTTCGACTTCCATGTCAGCGGTGCCGAACAGGTTCCAGCCGAGCGCGAAGGGATCGGACAGGGCGGCCAGCGCATATTGGCCGTCGACCAGCAGCGCCGTCAGGTAGTGGGCGAAATGGTAGGCGAGCGCGATCGGCACGATAGACCAGACCAGCAAGCCGGCGGCTTGCGCGAATGAATGCCGGTCGCCGGCGAGGCGCTGGCCGACATGGACGGCAAGCGCGAACACCGCTGCCAGCAGGACGAAGGTCAGGACAAGGCCGAAGCTGCCGATGCCGATCAGCGCGGTGCGCCCGGGAAACTCCAGCGGATTGACGCCGAACAAGCCGAGCCAGAAGAAGGTCTTCGACAGGCCGTCGAAGGAGACCGAGGACAGCGCAAGCAGCAGGAAGGCGATGCCGGCTGTCGGCAACGGCTCGGCGGAGAGCAGTTTGGCGCCCGGCCAGCAGAGACTGAGGCGGCACTTCGCATCGCGCTCAACAACAGCAAAGCGCGCGACCATGGCGAAGAACACGCTCAGGAACTCGCCGCGCCGGCTCCATTCGCGATGGCCGAAGACGAGCATCAGGATGAAGTTCTGCAGCCAGTAGAGGCCGGCGGCGTATGCCAACCGGGCCGGGTCGTCGGGCGCCGGGTCGATCAACTCGAACCAGGCGAAGGCGAAGAACAGCCCGACGGCCGGCCAGCAGGCTAGCCATGCGGGCAAGCGTCCGTCCTGTTCACCGCCGCGTCCGATCAGGCGGCTGACGACCCGCCACGGTCCGTACCAGGGGTTCAGCCACGACCAGAGATCACCGAGCGCGCCCTGCAACAAAGCCAAGCCCACCCAGAGCAGCGTCCATATGACGAGCGGCAGCGGGTTGGACAGTGGATCGCGGCTGCCGAACAGGCCGGCGGCAAGGAGGATTGCGAAGCCGGCAAAAGATATCGCGCTGACGATCGTGCGAGAGGCGTCACCGAGGGCAAAGAGCGGCAGGCGCCGGCGCCAGAAGCGATCGAGCGCTTCCGGCGGTAGCAGGGCCAGGACGAGGAAGCTGACGGCGACGGCGAGCGCGCCGCCGGCGACGTAATAGCCGGTGGGAAGGAGGAGGACATGGCCGCGATCTGAGGCGTGGGCGAAGGCGGAAGTGGGGAGGGATGCGAAGGCTGCTGCGAGAGCCAATCGCGAAGGTTCGCGCCCTACGGCGTCCCCCTCAGTCCTGCCGGACATCTCCCCCACTTGGGGGGAGATCGCACTATCTTCAGAGGCAAGCGTCTGCAATTGAGAAGTGGCGCCTGCTCGGATGGCTTGGCACCCTTCCTCTCCCCCGTCGATCGGGGGAGAGGTGTCGAGCGTAGCTCGACGGAGTGGGGGTCGACCCTGGCGCGGGTCAGGACGACGCGTGCAAGCGATCCTCTTTCCTATGCCCGTTGCGGCGGTTGCCAGGTGGTTCCCCCACTCCGTCGCCACTTCGCGGCGCCACCTCTCCCCCCTCCGGAGGGAGAGGAAAGCAGCCTCAGTGGGGGAGATGTCCGGCACGACAGAGGGGGGCGCGAAGAAACTCGGCATATCGAGCCTTGCAATCTCGCTTGACGATGCGGGATCAGCACAGGCCACAGGCGCAGCCTTTAAACCTTGACCAGCTGCCTCACCCGGTCCTTCTCGCCGAATATCCTCAGGTAGCGCTTGATCTCCTTCAAGTCCCCGGTCGCCTTGGCCGGATTGTCGGAGAGCTTGACCGCAGGCCTTCCATTGGCCTCGGTGACCTTGCAGACCAGCGAGATGGCATCCAGGCTGTTGGTTTCGGTCGGCGCGCAGCCCTCGAAATCGTTGGTGAGGTTGGTGCCCCAGCCGAAAGACATGCGCACCTTGCCGCGGAAGTGGCGGTAGGTCTCCTCGATCGTCTCGACCTCGAGCCCGTCGGAGAAGATCAGCAGCTTCTGCCTGGGGTCCTTGCCCCTCTCGCGCCACCACTCGATGATCTTCTCGCCACCCTCGATCGGCGGCGCGCTGTCGGGGCGGAAGCCGGTCCAGTCGGCGACCCAGTCCGGCGCGTCACGCAGGAAGGATGCGGTGCCGAACGCGTCCGGCAGCACGATCAGCAAATTGCCGCCATAGTAGCGCTGCCAGTCCTGCAGCACCTTGTAGGGCGACTGCTTGAGCTCCTCTTCCGAATTAGCGAGGGCGGCAAACACCATCGGCAGCTCATGCGCGTTGGTGCCGAGCGCCTCGAGGTCGTTGTCCATGGCAAGCAGGACGTTGGAGGTGCCGGTGAAGGCCTGGCCGATGCCTTCCTTCAAGGCTTCCACACACCAGCGTTGCCACAGGAAGGAGTGGCGGCGGCGGGTGCCGAAATCGGATATGCGGATGCCCGGCAGCGCCTTCAGCCGCTCGGTCTTTGCCCACATCTTGGCCTTGGCGCGGGCATAGAGCACGTCGAGCGCGAACGGGCCGAAGGCGCGCATGGCCGCGCGCGATCGCAGTTCATTGATGATGGCCAGCGCCGGGATCTCCCACAGGGTCGTGTACATCCAGGGGCCGCTGAAGGAGAGCTCGTACTGGCCGTCGCGCTTGGACAGCTCGTATTCGGGCAACTGGAAATCCTCCAGCCAGGCAAGGAATTCCGGCTCGAAGATCTGCTTGCGGCCATAGAAGGTGTTGCCGCCGAGCCAGATCATCTCCTTCTTGGAGAAGCGCAAGGTGCGGGCGTGGTCGAGCTGGTCGCGCAGTTCCTGCTCGTCGATCTCGTCGGCGAGGCGCACCGAGGTGGTGCGGTTGATCAGCGAGAAAGTGGTTTCGACCTTGGGATACATGCCCCAGATCATCTGCAGCATCAGAAGCTTGTAGAAATCGGTGTCGAGCAGGCTGCGGACGATCGGGTCCAGCTTCCAGGTGTGGTTGTAGACGCGCCGCGCAATATCGGTCTTTGCCATCTCGTCCTGCCGCCTTCGCTGCTCACTCTAGCGCTTGCCTGCGCATTTCCGGCCGCTTTTCCTGGAACTGCTTCAACCAAGCCTCTTAGCATTGAATTTTCGGCAACGCCTCCCGCTTTGCGGGCTGGCCCGACAAAAAGAGGCCGCCCCGGTCCAGCCGTCAGGACGCCGTCCTGGCGCCGATCACCCTCAGCGCCGGGCGCTTCCGGCGGCTGCCGATGCGCCCCGCGACCGGTGCGTCGGCGCGGCCGTCGGCCTGTTCCTTCTCGGCGAACAGCCAGTCGATGAAGAGCTGAACGATCGGCGTCGACCTCATCTCGTTGCGGCAGACGACGTAGAAGTCGTCGACCGCCGGCACCGACAGGCTGAACGGAGCGACCAGCAGGCCCCTGGCCAGCAGCGTGCTCGCGGTGACGGAATCGCCGAGCGCGACGCCGTGGCCATGCACGGCGGCCTCGGTCGCGGTGCGCGCGTCGCCCAAATGATGGCGGCGGCCGCGCTCCAGGTCCAGCGCGTCGGCGGCGGCCAGCCAGGTGTGCCACTCGCGGCCGTCATCGCCGTGCAGGATGACATGGTCGGCGAGATCGCGAACGGTGCGGATCGGGCGGTTGTTGATCAGCGTCGGACTGACCACGGGGAACAGTTCGAGGCCGGACCATTTGCGCATCCAGCAATCGCTCCAGCTGCCATCGCCATAGTGCACGCAGACATCGATATGCGGGGCGCGAATGTCCCTGGCGTCGTTGGAGGGAAGCAAGGTGAGCTGGATGTCGGGATATTGCGCGGTGAACGAGCCCAATCGCGGCGTCATCCACAAGAGCAGCAGCGCCGGCACGCAGGATATTGAGAGCTTGCCGGCGCTGGCCGGCCGCGTCATGCGCTGCGTGGCGGCGGCGATGCCGTCGAAGGCGCTCGACACCGCCGGCAGAAGCTCGGCGCCGTGCGGCGTCAGCTTCACCCGCTGGCCGGCGCGCTCGAGCAGCTTGACGCCGAGCGACTGCTCGAGCGCCTTGATCTGGTGGCTGACGGCGCCGTGCGTGACATTCAGCTCCGCCGCAGCCTTGGTCAGCGAGGCATGGCGGGCCGTGGCCTCGAAGGCGCGCAGCGGATTCAGCGGGGGCAGACGCTTGGCCATGGTGCACTCAAGTAGTGTGAGATTTTCTCACAACAAACACCCTAACAATATCAATTGATTTTTCAATGGAGCTGCCGGAAACTTTGTCCCGGAACATCATCAAGACGTGAAATCTGCAGGCAGCCAGGGCGGGACCGCGGTCCGGCCGGATGGCCGTCAGCATCATAGGTGTTGCTTCACTACCAGCCAGACGGAGGAGACCGACATGGGTTACGATCGCGGCAAACTTGAAGCGTTGCGTCGCAAGTATGGCGAGGGCCATGGCGGCGAGATGTTCGACCCGAAGTTCCGCAAGGTCGCCGACAAGATCTTCTCCAAGTCGGGCACCAGGCTGGCGCCCTATTCCGGCATCCCGACCTTCCTCACCGCGCCCTACCGCGAGGTGGCCGCCGACAAGCCGGATTTCGGCGATCTGCAGGTGGCGATGATCGGCGTGCCGATGGATCTCGGCGTCACCAACCGTCCGGGCTCGCGCTTTGGGCCGCGGGCGCTGCGCGCCATCGAGCGCATCGGCCCCTACAACCATGTGCTGGAGTGCGCGCCGACGCATGAGCTTCGCGTCGCCGACATCGGCGACGTGCCGTTCCAGAGCCGCTACCGGCTGGAGACCAGCCATGAGGACATCGAGCGCCGAGCCAACCAGATCGTCGACGCCGGCGTCATCCCGCTCTCGGTCGGCGGCGACCACTCGATCAGCCATCCGATTCTGAAGGCGGTCGGCAAGAAGGCACCGGTCGGCATGATCCATATCGATGCCCATTGCGACACCAGCGGCCTGTTCGACCTGACCAAGTTCCACCATGGCGGGCCGTTCCGCAACGCGGTGCTGGACGGCGTGCTCGATCCCTCGCGCACCATCCAGATCGGCATCCGCGGCTCGGCCGAGTATCTGTGGGAGTTCTCCTACGAGTCCGGCATGACGGTCGTGCACGCCGAGGAAGTGACAGGGTTGGGCATGCCGGCCATCATCGAGAAGGCGCGCAAGATCGTCGGCGACGGGCCGACCTACATTTCCTTCGACGTCGACAGCGTCGATCCGGCCTTCGCGCCGGGCACCGGCACGCCGGAAGTCGGCGGGCTGACGACGCGCGAGGTGCTCGAACTGCTGCGCGGCCTCAAGGGCCTCAACATCGTCGGCGGCGACGTCGTCGAGGTGGCGCCGCAATACGACGCGACCACCAACACCGCCCATGTCGGCGCCCAGGTCTTGTTCGAGATCCTGAGCCTGATGGTGTTCAGCCCGGCCATCAAGAAAGGCTGAGGCGGCGCCAGACCAATACGGCCGCCGCGCTGGAGCCGGCGGCCGGTTTCAACAACAAGCTTCCAGAAGGGGAACTAAAATGACACTTCGCACCACGCTGAAATCCGCCATCACGGCAATGCTGATGCTCGGCGCCGCCGGCCTCGCCTCGCAGGCGGCCAGGGCCGACGCCATCGACGACATCACCAAGGCCGGCACCATCAATGTCGGCATCTTCTCCGACTTCCCGCCCTTCTCCTCGGCCAGCGCGGACATGAGCATCAAGGGCTATGACATCGACGTGGCGCAGGCCATCGCCGACTCCCTGAAGGTGAAGCTGAACCTCGTCAGCGTCACCGGCCAGAACCGCATTCCCTATCTCACCGACAAGCGCGTCGACTTCCTGATGAGCGTCGGCTACTCGAAGGAGCGCGCCGAGGTGATCGACTTCGCCGCCGCCTACGCGCCCTACTACATTGCCGTCATCGGTCCGGCCGCGCTTGCCGTCAAAGGCAAGGAGGACCTTGCCGACAAGTCGATCGCCGTCAATCGCGGCACGCTGGAGGACACCTCGCTGACCGAAGCGGCACCGGCCTCGGCGGACATCCGCCGCTTCGACAACTACAACTCCGTCATCCAGGCCTTCATCTCCGGCCAGACCCAGCTGATGGTGGTCGGCAACGATGTCGGCGCCCAGGTTCTGGCCAAGCAGGACGCGCTGCAGCCGGAGCAGAAGTTCCAGCTGCTCACCTCGCCCTCGCATATCGGCCTCAACAAGAACGAGGACCGACTGAAGCAGGCGATCAACGACGCGGTCGCCAAGATGCTGGCCGACGGCAAGCTGGACGAGAGCTCGAAGGCCTGGCTGAAGACGCCGCTCAACCCCGACAACCTCAAGGACTGATCCTGGGACAGCAGGGGGCATTGCCATGGGCTACAGCCTCGACTTCGGCTGGCTTGCGGGTGCGGTAGGCGCGATCGCGCGCGGCGCGGCGACGACGATCCTTTTGATCGCCGTCACCACGCTGGCGGGAACCTTCCTCAGCATCCTCGGCGCCGCCGGCAAAAGAAACGGCCCGAAGCCGCTCAGGCTGGCGATCGCGGCCTATGTCGAGGTAATGCGCAACACGCCGTTCCTGGTGCAGCTGTTCTTCATCTTCTTCGGGCTGCCCAGCCTCGGCATAAGGCTCGATCCGATCCTGGCCGCCATGCTGGCGATGATGCTCAACATGGCGGCCTACACGATCGAGATCGTCGGCGCCGGGCTGGACGCGGTGCCGCGCGGGCAGACGGAAGCCGCACTGGCGCTTGGGCTCAGGCCTCGTCTGGTGTTCGTCAAGATCGTGCTGCCGCAGGCGCTGAAGGTGATCTACCCGGCGCTGACCAGCCAGATCGTCATCATGATGCTGGAATCGGCCGTGGTGTCGCAAATCGCGGTGCGGGAACTGACCTACGAGGCCGATATGCTGCAGGCACGCACCTTCCGCGCCTTCGAGACCTATTTTGTGGTGACGCTGGTCTATCTCGGCCTGTCGATGGGGCTGCGCCGGCTGCTGGTCGGCGGCGGGCGCCGTGTTCTGGGAGCCGGCGTGTCATGATCGAGTTCACCTTCTGGGACATATTGCGCAACCTGCTGCTCGCCGCGCGCTGGACGGTGCTGTTGTCGCTCGCCGCCTTCGTCGGCGGCGCACTGGTCGGCCTGGCCGTGCTGTTCTTGCGCATCGCCAAGACCAAATGGACCCGGCGGATTGCCTCCGGCTACATCGCGCTATTCCAGGGAACGCCGCTCTTGATGCAACTCTTCCTGATGTTCTTCGGCCTGCCGATGCTCGGGCTGCGCATCGAGCCGTGGACGGCGGCGGCGCTCGGCCTCACCTTCTTCGCCAGCGCCTATCTGGCCGAGATCTGGCGTAGCGGCGTCGATGCGCTGCCGCGCGGCCAGTGGGACGCCGGCGCCAGCCTCGGGCTGCACTACCTGCAGGAGCTCAGGCTGATCATCCTGCCGCAGGCGTTCTCGATCACCCGCGCGCCGACCGTCGGCTTCCTGGTGCAGCTCATCAAGTCGACGGCGCTGACCTCGATCATCGGCTTCGAGGAACTGGTCAGGACCTCAAACGCCATCAACAACGCGACCTTCGAACCGTTCACCGTCTACGGACTGGTGGCGCTGATCTTCTTCGTCATGTGCTTTCCACTGACGCAATACGCCCGCGCGCTCGAGCAACGAGCGGCGGCACACTGATCCGCCGGACGGCGGAGAAACGCAACCAAGGGAACCCGCCGGACAACCGGCACAAACAGAGGAGAATTGAGATGAACAGACTGATCGCAACACCCATCACCCGGCGCGGCGTGCTTGGCGCCGGCCTGGCCGCCGCCGGCGTGCTCGCCATGCCCGCGGTGCTGCGGGCGCAGGACAAGTCGCTGAAGGTCGGCGTCTATGGCGGCTACTTCAAGAAATCGTTCGACGAGCATGTCTTTCCGGAATTCACCAAGGCAACCGGCATCGCGGTGGAATCGGTCGCCGAGCCGACCGGCGAGGCCTGGCTGGTACAGCTCGAACAGGCGGCCAAGGCCGGACAGGCGCCGGCCGACCTTTCGATGATGTCGCAGACCTCGACGCTCAAGGGCCAGTCGACCGAACTGTGGACGCCGCTCGACACCTCGAAGTTCAAGCACTATGGCGACCTCCTGCCCCGCTTCATCAACAAATATCCGGACGGCCGCGTCGCCGGCATCGGCGCGGTGGCCTGGTGGATCACGCTGGTCACCAACACCGACGTCTACAAGGACGCGCCGACCTCGTGGGCAGCACTCTGGGACAAGGCCAACGAGGACAAGCTCGGCCTGCTGGCGCTCGCCTCCAACTCGTTCCTGCTCGAAGTAACGGCCAAGACCTTCATGGGTGGCACCAACGCGCTCGACACCGAAGACGGGCTGAACAAGGCGTTCGAGAAGCTCGCCGAGCTCAAGCCGAATGTCCGGCTGTGGTATCGCGACGAGGCGCAGTTCGAGCAGGCGCTGAAGTCGGGCGAGATCCCGATGGGCCAGTACTACCACGACGTCACCGGGCTTGCGGCCGCCGACGGCTTCCATGTCCGCTCGACCTTCCCGAAGGAAGGCGGCATCCAGGATTCCGGCAACTGGGTGCTGTCGCGCGCCTCGACCAAGGTCGAGGAAGCGCACGCCTTCATCGACTTCATGAGCCAGCCTTCGATGCAGGGCGTGATGTCGCGCAAGGTCGGCACCACGCCGACGTTGAAGAAGGAAGTGCTCGACCTCAAGCCGGAGGAGTTCGCCGCCGTGTCGTCCGACATCGAGCCGATCATCCCGCGCTACGACCTCTATACGTCGAAGGCCGACTGGATCAACCAGAAGTGGACCGAGCTGATCGTCGGCTAAGCAGCCGGAACGCATGAAGCCGGCCGCCGGGCATCTGCCCGGCGGCCCTTGCGGTGCAACGTCCTGAGAGAGGGGTGAGCATGTCCGGATTGAACATAAACGCCATCACCAAGAAATTCGGCGTCTTCGCCGCCGTCGACAATGTCCAGCTCAACGTGCCGCACGGCACGTTCGTCTGCCTGCTCGGCCCGTCGGGCTGCGGCAAGACCACGCTGCTGCGCATGATCGCCGGGCTGGAGGAACCGACCAGCGGCGCCATCGTGCTCGATGGCGAGGACATCACGCCGCTGCCGACGCACAAGCGCAATCTCGGCATGGTGTTCCAGTCGCTGGCGCTGTTTCCGCATCTTTCGGTCGGCGACAACATCTCCTACGCGCTGCGCATCCGCGGCGCCTCCAGGGAAGAGCAGAAGAAGCGGGTCGACGAACTGCTGACGCTGATCCATCTGCCGGGCTTCGCCGACCGTCCGGTGGCGAAGCTGTCGGGCGGCCAGCGCCAGCGCGTGGCGATCGCCCGCGCCCTCGCTCTGTCGCCGAAACTGTTCCTGCTCGACGAGCCGCTGTCGGCGCTCGACGCCAAACTGCGCGAGGCGATGCAGGTGGAACTGCGCCAGCTGCAGCAGAGCCTCGGCATCACCACCATCGTCGTCACCCACGACCAGCGCGAGGCGATGACCATGGCCGACCTCGTCGTCGTCATGGGCCACGGCAAGATATTGCAGGCGGCGCCGCCGATCGAAATCTACCGCAAGCCGGCCGACGCCTTCGTCGCCGACTTCATCGGCATCACCAATCTCCTGCCGGCGGAGGTCGACAGCGCGGGACGCACGACGATCCTCGGCACCGCCATTCCGGGCCTCGCCATGCCGGCCGGCATGACCAAGGCTTCGGTGTCGATCCGTCCCGAGGATGTGCATCTCGGCGAGCCTGCCGGCGGCGCCATCACCGGCCAGGTCAGCTTCGTGCGCGACCTCGGCGGCACGATCGAGACCTTCATTGAGGTGGGCAACACCAGCATCGTCGCGGTGACGACCCCGCGCGAAAGGCACGACGTGCCGGTCGGCGCCAAGGTCGGCGTCGTGCTGCCGCCGGAAAGCTGCGTGGTGCTCGGCTCATGAGACGCGAAGCCCCCAGGTCGCTAGCCGACTATACGCCGCTGTTCTTCCCGGGCCTGATGCTGATCGTCTTCTTCGTCGTGCCGTTCTCGACGATGATCGCCGTCAGCTTCTTCAAGCGCAATCCGTCCGGCTTCTACACGCCGGATTTCGTCATCGACAATTACGCCCGCTTCCTGTCGACCTTCTTCGGCGGCGTGCTCGGCTTCTCGCTGATGCTGGCGGTGCTGGTCGCCGTCTGCTGCGTGGCGATCGGCTTTCCCTTCACCTACCTTTTGACCCGGCGGCCGCGCCGCGTGCAGACGCTGTGGCTGGTCGGCCTCTTGTCGGTGCTGTCGCTGTCGGAAGTCATCATCGGCTTTGCCTGGTCGACGCTGTTCTCGCGCACTGCGGGCATCACCAACCTTCTGGTGGCGATCGGGCTGATGGACAAGCCGGTGGCGCTGCTGCCGACCTTCGGTGCGGTGCTGACCGGCATGGTCTATCAGGCGCTGCCCTACACGATCCTGGTGCTTTACCCGGCGCTTGTCCGTCTCGACCCGACCTTGCTGGAGGCGGCGCGCACGCTCGGCGCCTCGCCGGTCAGGGCCTTCTTCAACGTTGTCGCGCCGGCGCTCAGGAACACCATCGTGGCGACGCTGATCATGGTCTTCGTCTTCGCGCTCGGTTCCTATCTTTTGCCGCAGATCCTCGGGCGGCCGCAGCACTGGACGCTCTCGGTGCTGATCACCGACCAGGCGATCTACCAGTCCAACATGCCTTTCGCGGCGGCGATGGCGGTGTTCCTGGTGCTGATCTCGCTGGCACTGGTCGGCATGACGCTGCTCGTCGGACGCAGGGAGAACGCGCTATGATCGAGACCTGGCTCCGCCGCCTCTATTTCGGCCTCGTCGCGCTGTTCCTGGCAGCGCCGCTCATCGTCGTCGCCGGCGTCTCGGTCAATTCGCGGCAGGAACTCACCTTCCCGCCGGTCGGCTTCTCGCTCGCCTGGTACGCGCAGATCTTCACCGATCCGGAATGGCGGCTGGCGCTGATCCATTCGGTGACGCTCGCCGTCTGCTCGGCGGCGATCGCGGTGGCCATCGCGCTGCCGCTTGCCTGGTTCCTGTGGCGGCGCATCGCGCCATGGGCGAACATCTTCCAGGTGCTGGGTCTGGCGCCCTTCATCCTGCCGCCGGTCATCACGGCGCTCGGCTTCCTCAGCTTCTGGGCGACGGCCGGGCTGTTCGGCCAGTTCTTCACCGCCATCATCAGCCACGCGATCTTCTTCGTGACGCTGCCGCTGGTGACGCTGTCGCTGGGCTTTGCCTCGATCGACCGCTCGCTGGTCGAGGCGGCGGCGACCATGGGCGCCGACGACCGCACCGTCTTGAAGACCGTGGTGCTGCCGTTGATCCTGCCCTATCTCGTCTCGGGCTACGCCTTCGCCTTCGTGCTGTCGCTGAATGAATACATCGTCGCCTACATGACGATCGGCTTCACCACCGAGACATTGCCGATCAAGATCTTCAACGCGCTGCGCTACGGCTACACGCCGACCATGGCCGCGGTGTCGGTGTTCTTCGTCGCGGTGGCGGCGCTGGTGTTCGGCTCGATCGCCAGGTTCGGCGACATCCGCAGGCTGCTGGGCGCCATGTCTTCCGACGGCAACTGAAGCAAGCCTGCAATCGAATGGGAACGGCCGCGGGGCGACGCGCGGCCTTTCTGTTGGATCAATGCCTGAAGGCGAGCTGCGGCGTGATGCGGTCGCGCCGCAGCCAGCGCGCCAGCAGAAGCGCGGCCACCACCGCCAGCCCCGATGCCAGGCCGATCCAGATGCCGACGCCGTTGAAGCCGAAATGGAAGGCGAGCAGCACGCCGAGCGGCAGGCCGATGCCCCAATAGCCGATCGCGGCATAGATCATCGGCACCTTGGTGTCGTGCAGACCGCGCAGCATGCCGGCCGCCACCGCCTGCGCGCCATCGAAGACCTGGAACAGTGCCGCAAACACCAGGAAGGAGACCGCAAGCGCGATCACCCTGGCATTGGCCGGATCGCTCAGATCGATGAAGGCGCTGATCAGCAAATGCGGCCAGAGAACCATCACCAGCCCCATCAACGCCATGGAGGAAACGCCGATGACGAAAGCGGTCCAGCCGGCGCGCGAGACGCCCTCCGGGTTGCCGGCCCCATGAGCCAAGCCAACGCGCACGGTGACGGCCTGGTTGAGGCCGAGCGGAACCATGAAGGAGATCGAGGCGATCTGGATGGCGATGGCGTGCGCGGCCAGCGAGCCCGCGTCGATCAGGCCCATCAGCAATGCCGCCGCGTTGAAGATCGTCACCTCGAAGGCGAGGATGCCGGCGATCGGCAGGCCGAGCCTGAGCAGGCCCTTGAAGCGCGGCCAGTCGGAGCGCCAGAAGCGGCCGAACAGGTGGTAGCGGCGGAATTTTTTCTCCACGAGCAGCACCGCCGCCAGGCCGCAGAACATCAGTGTGCTGGACAGCGTGGTGGCGAGGCCGGAGCCGGAAATGCCCATCGCAGCGACGCCGAGATTGCCGAACATGAACACCCAGTTGAAGAAGGCGTTGCAGGCGACGGCGACGAAGACGATGACCAGCGCCCAGCCCGGCCGCTCCAGCGCCGAGATGAAGGAACGCAGCACGATATAGCCGTAGAAGGGCAGCACCGCCCATTCCAGCCAGCGCAGATAGATGCCGGCCTGATGCGCCAGCCTGGGGTCCTGGCCCATCGCCAGAAGCACGCTCTCGCCGTGCCAAAGGAAGACCCAGATCGGGATCGAGATCAGGATCGCCAGCCACAGGCCCTGGCGCACGGTGCGGCGCAGGTCGCGCACCGAATGGCGGCGGCGACCGAGCTCGGTCGCCATCATCGGCGAGGTCGCCAGCATCAGGCCGAGACCGAAGATCAGCGGCATGAAATAGAGGTTGGCGCCGAGCGCGCCGGCTGCCAGCGTGTCCGGCCCCAGCCGACCCATCATCATGACGTCGGTCGCGGTCATGGCGGTCTGGCCGAGATTCGTCAGCACCATCGGCCAGGCAAGCGCAAGCGTTGCCCTGATTTCCTGACGCCAAAGATTTTCCGGCGCGCGAGCGCCGGCTTCGATCGCAGACATTGTCCTGCTCTTCAGACCACGGCGCGTCGGGACAGAGCCCGGAAGCCGCACACAAACGGCGCAAAATGGCGCCGTTTGCGTCGTCTATTGAACGAAATGCGACATGAAGGCAAGGGAGGACGGGCGGCGAACCATTGAGCCAGCGGCGCCGGCGCCTCGTTCACTTGCCGCGCGGAGCCTGCTACGGGTTTCCGGGACGGGAGGAATGGATGACGTTCAGGCAAAGGAAAAATACCGCCGCGATCCCGCGCACCGTGCCCTCCTTCGAGCACATCGTCACCGAAGCGAGCGACAGCTTCCTGTGGCGTCTGGACGACTATCCGTGGGAACGCAACGTCTGGAACTTCCATCCGGAATACGAAATCCATTTGCTCAGGAAATCGTCGGGCGTGGCGCTGGTGGGCGATCATATCGGCGAGTTCGGGCCGGGTTACCTGGCGATCGTCGGCGGTGGCCTGCCGCATGACTGGGTGACGGCCGTGCAGCCTGGCGAGCTAATCGAAGGGCGCGATATCGTGTTGCAGTTCGATCCGCAGCGGCTGCGCGGCTCGGCGGGCCTGCTGCCGGAGCTGCGCGAGCTGGAGCCGTTCCTGGAGCGGTCGCTGCGCGGCATGGTCTTCCACGGACAGACGGCGATCGACGGCGCCGCGCTGATGGAACGGATGGGCACGGTGCACGGGCTGCCAAGGCTCTGCCTGTTCCTCGAGCTGGTCGACCTCTTGGCCAGCACCGATCAATACGAGCTGTTGTCGTCGCCGGATTTCTCGCCGCTGCTCGACGCCCAATCGCTCGACATCATCCAGCGCACGCTGACCTATCTGTTCCAGCACTTCGCCGAGGACCTGAAGCTGCCGGATGTGGCGGAGCTGGCCGGGATGAGCGAAAGCACATTTTCGCGCTTCTTCCAGAAGAACACAGGCAACAGCTTCAGCGACCATGTCGCCAAACTCAGGCTGTGGCAGGCCTGCAAGCTGCTCTCCGATACCGACGTCCCAATCACCGACATCTGCTTCCAGGTCGGCTACATGAACATTTCCAACTTCAACCGCGCCTTCCTGCGCAAGCACAAGATGACGCCGTCATCCTACCGCAAGCTGTCGCGGCAGCGGCTGGCGATGCGGGCCTGATCCGGTCGAGAACCGACTCCCAAAACAGCACTGATACTCGTGTGACAGGTCGGTCCCGCCTTGGCGGTTTTTTGCGCCGCACAATGCATAAAAGTACAGGTTTACTGCAACGGGGCTTCTAGCCTCCCCCTTAGCAACTCCTCATTTTGGCGACGGGTGGCAAGTCGCTCGGGCGACGGTGAGGGTCGCTTAGCCCGAGGACAGCCGCTTCCCGCGACGATTCCTGGAGGAGAAAAACCAATGAAATCAACTCGGCTCGCTGCCAGCCTGGGCGCAGCTTTCGTGCTTACCGCTTCCGCTTCAACGATGGCGCTGGCGCAGGCGCCGGTCTGCTCGGCGCCGGTCAAGGTGCTGGCGCAGCCGCGCGACGGACTGACGCTGCTGGAGGACTCCAAGGACGAGTTCAAGAAGCTCTCCGGCGCCGGCTTCCAGATCGACTACCTCAACGAGAACGACCGCCGGGCAAAGTCGCGCGCCGATGCGTCCACCGTCGGCAACTACAACGTCTACTATGTCGACGAAGCCAATGTCGCGCTGTTCGCGTCGTCCGGCTGGATCGCGCCGCTCGCCGATTATTATCCGGCTGAATATGATTTCGCCGATTTCGATCCCGGCCGGCAAAAGGTCGCCACCTATGACGGCAAGGTCTGGTTCGCGCCGCTGACCGGCGGCGGCGACCTGATGGTCTATCGCAAGGACATTCTGGAGGCCGCCGGCATCCAGCCGCCGAAGACGCTGGACGAGCTGCTCGCCGACGTGCCGAAGCTGACCAATGCCGACAAGGGCATGTATGGCATCGCGCTGCGCGGCGCGCGCGGCTCGGGCGCCAATGTCTGGCGCTGGATGCCCTACTTCAAGGCCTATGGTGGCAAGTGGTTCGACGGCGACAAGCCGGCTTTCAATTCGGATGCCGCGGTCAAGGCGACCGAGACCTACCTCAAGCTGTTCAAGGATTCGGCGCCCGGCACGCAGACCGGCAGCTGGGATGAATCGACCGGCGCCTTCCTATCTGGCCAGGTCGCCATCCTCGTCGAATCGACGCCGCTGTCGGGCATGGCGGTCGATCCGAAGACCTCGCAGGTGGTCGGCAAGGTCGGCTTCCTGCCGCCGCCCGCGCCATTGCCCGGCGGCGGCTACGGCCATGGCCTCGCCATCGCGACCAAGGCCAATCCGGACGACGCCTCGAAGAAGTGCGCCGGCTTGTTCGTCGCCTGGGCGACATCGAAGGAGAACGAGAAGCGCCGGCTCGACGCGCACCAGTTCGGCGAGCTCAACCGCACCAGCATCCTGTCCAGCAAGGAATTCGCCAACATCTACGGCGCCGATCTCGGCCAGGCGCTGGCCGAAACCGGCAAGGTGACGGCGGTGAACTTCTGGCAGGATCCGCGCTGGCCGGATCTCGGCGACCGCTGGGGCATCATCCTCGAAGAGCTGGTCACCGGCACGCGCACCGACATCAAGGGCAGCCTCAACGAGCTCGAGGCCTATGCCAACGAGCTGGTGAAGAAGAAGTAATTCCTCCCACCCGCGGCGCGCGGTCCACGGCATTCGCCGGAATGCCGGGACCTGCGCGCCGCGGATCTTCTCACGACCGCCAACACCCGAAAGGCCCGCGAGGATAGGCCATGCGCCGACGCTCTTTCCTGCCCGTCACTTTTCTCGTCCCGACGCTCGCCATTCTCCTGGTGCTGTCGATGGTGCCGACGCTCTACGCCATCGTCATCGCCCTGCAGAACCGCGAACTGAGCACGCCGGGCTATTCCTGGGTCTGGTTCTCGAACTTTGCCGACCTTTTCCTCGACCGCCGATTCCTCAACGCCGTCTGGGTCTCGGTCAAATGGGAGATCGTCACCGTCGTGGCGACCATGGTGGTCGCGATCGGCCTCGGCGTGCTGATGTTCGAAGTCGCGTCGCCGCGGCTGCGCAACATCTATTGCCTGCTGTTCATCATCCCGGTGCTTTTGCCGCGCGTTTCGGCGGCCTTCGTGTGGAAGTTCGCCTACCATCCGCTCTACGGCATCGCCACCTATCCCTACCGGCTGGTCACCGGCGGCCTGATCGTCGATCCGCTCTCCAAGGCCTCGACCGCCCTGTTCGCCGTCGCCTCGGTCGATGTCTGGCAGTGGGGTCTGTTCTTCGCGGTGATCGTGCTGAAGCTGCTCGAGACATTGCCGCCGCAGCCGATCGAGGCGGCGCGGCTCGACCATGCCAGGCGCTGGCAGATCCATGCCTACGTCACCCTGCCGATGCTCAAGGCGCCGCTGATCAGCCTGATGTTCGTCAAGATGATCGAGTCGCTGCGCTCCTTCGACCTGATCTATGTGATGACGCGCGGCGGGCCGGGCGTGGCGACCGAGACGCTCGACATGTACGCGTTCTCGCAAGGCTTCATCGAGTCCGGCAAGGTCTCCTACGCCTCGGCCATGGCGGTGCTGATGATGATCGCCACAGTGATCACCTTCACCATGCTGTGGAAGCGGGTGCAGGCATGAGGCGGTACCGCATGCGACCGGGCCGCTTGATCGCCAAGGCCATCCTGGCGCTGGCCGGATTCCTCGCCGTGTTCCCGCTCGTCTGGACGGCGCTCAACGCGCTGAAGAACAACGTCGACATCATCACGCGGGTGCCGCGCCTGGTGTTCACGCCGACGCTTGCCAACATCAGCTACATAATCGGCCGCGACAGCGTGATGACCGGGCTCTACAACTCGGTCGTCGCCTGCGGCTTGGCCGTGCTGATCGGCGTCGTTCTCGGCCTGCCGGCGGCCTACGCGGTGGCGCGCTATCCCAACCGCTTCGCCGGCGACATCCAGTTCTTCGTCTTGTCGCTGCGCTTCCTGCCGCCGGTGGCGGTGGCCATTCCGCTGATGGTGATCTGGCTGCAGATCGGCCTCTACGACACGCTGCCGGCGCTGATCGTCACCTATTCGCTGCTCACCATATCGGTGATCATGTGGCTCGCCATTCCGGCCTTCCAAAGCGTGCCGAAGGAAATCGAGGAAGCGGCCTTCGTCGACGGCTACGGCGCCTATTCGGTGTTCTGGCGGATCGCGCTGCCGGTCGCGGCGCGCTCGCTCGCCGGCGCCATCGCGTTCAGCTTCGTGCTGGTCTGGAACGAGTTCCTGATCGCGCTGATGCTGTCCAGCTCCAACGCCAAGACGCTGCCGATCGTCGCTTCGGAATTGTCGCAGCAAGGCATGAACGTGCCGTGGGGCATCCTCAATGCCTCGGTCGTGCTCCTGTCGCTGCCGCCGCTGCTGTTCCTCGGCGTGCTCAGCGGCTTCCTGAATACCGTTTTCCGGCAAAAGAAGACTTGATGCGAGGATTACCCGATGCAGGCACTGGTACTTGAGAAAAAGGGCGAGCTGTCGCTGCGCGAGATCGCGCTGCCGCTCGATGTCGGACCGGACGACGTCAGGATCGCCATCCACACCGTCGGCGTCTGCGGCAGCGACGTGCACTACTACACGCACGGCGCCATCGGCAGCTACATAGTGCGCCAGCCGATGGTGCTCGGCCATGAGGCGTCAGGCACGATCATCGAGGTCGGCGCCAACGTCGCGAGCCTGAAGGTCGGCGACCGCGTCTGCATGGAGCCCGGCGTGCCGAACCTGTCGTCGCGCGCGACCAAGCTCGGCATCTACAATGTCGATCCGGACGTGCGTTTCTGGGCGACGCCGCCGGTGCATGGCGTGCTTGCGCCTTTCGCGGTGCATCCGGCGGCCTTCACCTACAAATTGCCGGACAATGTCTCCTTCGCCGAAGGCGCCATGGTCGAACCCTTCGCCATCGGCATGCAGGCAGCGGCGCGGGCGCGCATCGTGCCCGGCGATGTCGCCGTCGTCGTCGGCTGCGGCCCGATCGGCATCATGATCGCGCTGGCAGCGCTGGCAGGCGGCTGCTCGAAGGTGCTGATCTCCGACTTCTCGGCGCCCAAGCTGAAGATCGCCGCGCAGTATCAAGGCATCGTGCCGGTCAACATCGGCGAGCAGTCGCTGGTCGACGCCGTCGCGGCTGCGACCGACAGTTGGGGCGCCGACATCGTATTCGAAGCCAGCGGCAACCCGAAAGCCTTCGCCAATTTGTTCGACATCGTGCGGCCAGGCGGCGCGGTGGTGCTGGTCGGACTGCCGGTGGAGCCGGTCAGCCTCGACGTGCCGGCGGCGATCTCGAAGGAAGCCCGCATCGAGACGGTGTTCCGCTACGCCAACATCTTCGACCGCGCCCTGCAATTGATCGCCTCCGGCAAGGTCGACCTCAAGCCGCTGATCACCGGCACCTATGATTTCTCCGACAGCATCAAGGCCTTCGAGCGGGCGGCCGAGGGCAACCCGCAGGACGTCAAGCTGCAGATCCTGCTTACCGGCGAGAAGGGCTGACCATGTCCGCGATCGTTTGCTCCCATGTCGACAAGGCCTACGGCGCAACCGCCGTCATCCGAGATCTCAATCTCAGCATAGAAGAGCACGAATTCGTCGTGTTCCTCGGCCCGTCAGGCTGCGGCAAGTCCACGCTGCTCAGGCTGCTCGCCGGGCTGGAGGACATCACTGGCGGCGAGGTCTCGATCGGCGGCAAGGTGGTCAACGACCTCGAGCCCGGCGACCGCGGCATCGCCATGGTGTTCCAGAACTACGCGCTCTATCCGCATATGACGATCTTCGACAACATCGCCTTCGGGCTGCGACGGCAGAAAGTGCCGGCGGCGGAGATCGTGAAACGGGTCGAGGCGGTTTCCCGGACGCTGGGGCTCGACCCCTATCTCGGCCGCAAGCCGGCCGAGCTTTCCGGCGGCCAGCAGCAGCGCGTGGCGATCGCTCGCGCCATGATCAAGACACCGAAAGTGTTCCTGTTCGACGAGCCGCTGTCCAATCTCGACGCCAAGCTGCGCAACCATATGCGCATCGAGATCGCAAGGCTGCACCAGTCGCTGAAGACGACGACCGTCTACGTCACCCACGACCAGCTCGAGGCGATGACGCTGGCCGACCGCATCGTGCTGCTCAGGGATGGCGTCATCGAGCAGGTCGGCTCGCCGGCGGAGATCTATCGCCGGCCCGGCAACCTGTTCGTGGCCGGCTTCATCGGCACGCCGAACATGAATTTCGTCGAGGTGACGGTCGGCCGCGCGGGAGGTGGCTGGTCGCTGACCGGCGCCGGAACGGTGCTTTCGCTGGACGGCTCGGCCTTCCATCTCCAGCATGGCGATCGCGCCGTGCTCGGGATCCGGCCTCCCGACCTGAAGACGGCAGGCGCCGATGCCGGGCGGAACCTGCTGCAGGGCAGCGCGGACCTCATCGAATTCCACGGCAATGACGCGCTGGTGACGTTCGGCTCCGGCGGCAAGGAGATCAGCGCGCTGGTGCCGGCGCGCGAATGCCCGGCGTTGCGCGCGCCTGTGCGCTACACATTCGACGAGGAAAGCATCCATCTGTTCGACGCGACATCCGGCGCCTCGCTGCGCAAGCCGGAACGAAACGGCAGCCTGCTCAGCTGATCGCGTCGAGCGCCTGCCGCTGCCGGTGCATCTCCAGGAAGATGCGGTAGTCGCGGTCGAAGCGGGCGCCGGCCGCCGGATTGGCGGCGCGCTTCCTGCCGCCCTGCTGCATGGCGACACAGGCGGCGTTCAGATCAGGGTAGAGCCCGGCGGCGGTGGCCGCCACCATACCGGTGCCGAGCAACACCGCCTCGTCGGCCAGCGGCTCGATCACGGTGCAGCCGGTGGCATCGGCGTAGAGTTCCATCAGCAGCGGGTTCTTGGTGTGGCCGCCGGTGACGTGCAGCGTGTCGATCAAATAGCCGTTCTCGTTCAGCGCTTCCAGCACGTGGCGCACACCGAGCGCGATGCCGACGGCGGTGCGCCAGTAGAGCTTGCACAGGCTGTCGAAGGAGGAGTCCAGCGTCAGGCCGCTGACGACGCCGACGGCGTGCGGGTCGGCCAGCGGCGAGCGGTTGCCGTGGAAATCCGGCAGCACGTGCAGCCTCGCCGCTAATGCCTCGCCCTCGGCGGCGCGCAGTTCGGCGACGCGGCTGGCGATCCTGGCATGCATCGCTGTATTTGGCTCGCCGCCGGCGCCATGCCAGCGGATGATGTGGTCGAGCAGCGCGCCGGTGGCCGACTGGCCGCCTTCCGAGAGCCAGAGCGTCGGCAGCGCCGCGCCATAATAGGGCCCCCAGACGCCGGCGAAGGGCTGCGGGTCGGGCGACATCGCCATGACGCAGGAGGAGGTGCCGGCGATCAGCGCCAGATGTCGGCTGATGTTCTTCTGGTCGCCGGCAAAGCCGCCGAGCACGCCGAGCGCGCCGGCATAGGCGTCGATGACGCCGGCGCCGACCCGGCACTTTTCGCCCAGGCCAAGCTCGGCCGCCGCTTGCGCCGTCAACGGGCCGATATCGGCGCCGACCGGGCTGGCCTTCTCCGGCAAATTGCCGTGCTCGAACAAATCGCCGAGGCCGACGGTCTCGAAGAAGTCGCGCCGCCAGCTTGTCTGCTCATGCGCCAGATAGGTCCATTTGGCGGTCAGCGTGCATTGCGAACGCGCCAGCGACCTGGTCGCCTTCCAGGTCAGGAAATCGGTGAGGTCGAACAGATAGCCGGCTTCGTTCCATGTCGCGGGCAGATGGCGCTTCAGCCACATCAGCTTCGGCGTCGCCATTTCCGGCGACATGACGCCGCCGATATAGTCGAGCACGGCGTGGCCGCTCGCCGTGCACTCGTCGGCCTCGGCGATGGCCCGGTGGTCGAGCCAGACGATGGTGTCCCAGCGCTTTTCGCCGGTGACCGACACGCTGAGCTGTTCGCTATCCCTACCTCGCACCACGAGCGAGCAGGTGGCGTCGAAGGAAATGCCGACGACATCATCGGCCGCGATCCCCGCCTTGGCGACGGCGGCGCGCACGGCCTTGCAGACCGCCGACCAGATATCGCGCGAATCATGCTCGGCGTGATCGGCCTTGGGCTGATGCATGGCGATCGGATGATCGGCGCGCCCGAGCAAGGTGCCATTGACGTCGAGAATGCCCGCGCGGGCGCTCCCGGTGCCGACATCGACCGCGCAAACGAAACTGTTGGTCAAGATGCTTTTACTCTCGCTCCCAGGCCTGCAATCAGATCGGGCAATTGCAGCATGTCAGCGAATATAAAGTCCGGTTCGGTCGACGCAAGCCGCGCTTTCAAGGCGGGGTTGTCGGCATGCGAGCCGCCGGTGAAGGCAAAGACACGCATGCCCGCCGCGCGGGCCGCGGCGACGCCGGCCGGGCTGTCCTCGATGACCAGGCATTTGCGCGGTTTTGCCCGCATGCAGGCAGCGGCATGAAGGAAAAGGTCCGGCGCCGGCTTGCCGCGCTTGACCATGGCGGCGCTGAACAGATGCGGTTCCAGAAGGCCGAGCAGTCCGGTGACATCGAGCGCGTAGCGGATGCGCTCCAGCGTGCCGGAAGAGGCGACGCAGAACGGCAGGCCAAGTCTCGGCAGCACCTCCCTGATGCCGGGGATCGGCTTCAACTCCTCACGGAATTTGCGCATCAGGTCGACGCGCATCGCGGTGAGGTGCTGGTCGCTGATCTCGAGCCCGAACTCGCTGCCGAGGATCTCGCGCACGCTCTTCATGCTCTTGCCGAGGAAATGCTCGTAGGCGGCATCCTCCGAGACCGTACCACCCGCGAGCGCGATCATGCCGAGCAGTGCCGAGACCGAAAGCGCCTCGCTGTCGACCAGCACGCCGTCGCAGTCGAAGATGACCAGTTCGGGCGTCATCCTGGCTGCTTCCGGTGGCTTCAGAGCTTGCCGGCGAGATGGCGCGTCAGCGTCTCGCGCGCGCCGTTTGCCCACAAGACGTTGAGCGCATGGGCAAAAGCCTCGGCGAAGGCGGCGGAGCGGCCGACATCGCCATAGATGTCCTCCATGGCCAGCCAGGCGCCGGGCGCATCCTTCGCCGCCCTGGCGGTCGCCTGCAGGCGATCCCAATTCGGATCGTTGGGCTCGATGACGACGCCACTGTCGGTGGTGCCGAAGCAGTAGCGGCACCACAGCGCCGATTCCAACGCGAGGCCGGCGACGCCCTTGCCCGCCTTCAGCCGGTCGGCAATGGTCGGGATGATGAATTTCGGCTGCCGGTTGGAGCCGTCGAGGCAGAGCCGGCGGATGGTGTCGCCGATCTTGGGGTTGGAGAAGCGGCGCTCGATGAGCTGGTAATAGTCCTCCAGAACCGTGTCCGGCACCGGCGGCACGGTCGGGATGATCTCGTCGCGTTCCAGCTTGGCGAGGAAGCCGCGCACCAGCGGCTCCTGCATCGCCTCGTGGACGAAGTGGATGTCCATCAGCCCGGCCGGATAGGCGATTGTGGCATGACCGCCATTGAGGATGCGGATCTTCATCAACTCGTAGGGCGCGACATCGCCGACGAACTGCACGCCGACCTTTTCCAGCGCCGGCCGTCCGGCGGTGAAATGATCCTCCAGCACCCATTGGCGGAACGGCTCGCAGAACACCGGCCAGTTGTCCTCCAGTCCGAAATCGCTGGCCAGGATGCCGCGCTCGCGGTCTGTCGTGGCCGGCGTGATGCGGTCGACCATGCCGTTCGGAAAGGCGACGTTGTCCCGTACCCAGTTGGCCAGATCCTCGTCGATCAGCCGCGCCAGGCCGATGACGCCGTCGGAGGTGACATGGCCGTTATGGGGGATGTTGTCGCAGGACATGACGGTGAACGGCACGATGCCGTCGGCGCGGCGGCGCACCAGCCCCGCAAGGATGAGGCCGAATACGGTCTTCGGCTCCGCACCCGGCTGAGCATCGGCGACGATGTCGGGATGGGTCGGGTTGAAGACACCGGAAGCCGGATCGATGAAATAGCCGCCTTCGGTAATGGTCAGCGAGACGATCCGGATCGCCGGGTCGGCAAGCTGCTCGATGATCGCGGCCGCTTCGCCCGGCATCAGGAAATCGATCATGGCGCCGGTGACGCGGGCGCTCATATGGCCTTGGTCCTGCTCGACCACCGTGGTCAGCCAGTCCTGTTCCTCGAGCTTGCCGCGGCCGATCTTCTCGCCGGCGAAGACGCCGGCGCCGATCAGTGCCCAGTCGTGGCCGAGGCCCGCGTTGAACAGGTCGTCGAGATAGGCGGCCTGGTGCGAGCGATGAAAATTGCCGACGCCGAAATGCACGATCCCGGCCTTGAGCCTGGCGCGGTCATAGTTCGGACCGGAGACCTTCGGGGGGAGCTTGGCGAGGTTTGAGGAAGAGAGTTTCACGGTCATCTGCTTTTACCCTTTGGCCGATACATGGCCTGACAATTCTCCCAACCCTCGGGAGAAGGAGCGGCAGCGAGGGGCGGCATTTGCCTGCCAGCATTCATGCCGCCCCCGCATGCCCCGGCGGCAGCCTCTCCCCGGAGGAAGGGAGAGGCGCCTTTCCCCTCAACTCATCCCCGTCAACTCATCCATTGGCCGCCGTCGACATTGTAGGTCTGGGCGACAATGTATTCGGCCTCGTCGCTGGCCAGGAACACGGCCATGCCGGCGAGGTCTTCCGGCTTGCCCATGCGCCCGTAGGGTACGCCCTCGCCGACCAGCCGCTTCTTCTCGCCCTTCGGCCGGTTCTCGTATCTGGCGAACAGCGCATCGACGTGGTCCCACATGTCGCTGTCGACGACGCCGGGAGCGATGCCGTTGACGTTGATGCGGTGCTTGATCAGATCGAGCCCAGCCGACTGGGTGAGCGAGATAACGGCGGCCTTGGTGGCGCAGTAGACGGCGACCAGCGGCTCGCCGCGCCGGCCGGCCTGGCTTGCCATGTTGATGATCCGGCCGCCCTTGCCCCTGGCGATCATCGAACGGGCAGCCGCCTGCAGCATGAACAGCGTGCCGGCGACGTTGACCGAAAACAGCTTGTCGTAGCTCGCCCTGGTTATCTCGACGATCGGCGCGAGGTCGAAGATGGCGGCGTTGTTGATCAATATGTCGAGGCCGCCGGTCCTGGTCTCCACTGCTTTCACCGCCGCCTCGATGGAGGCCTGATCGGTGACGTCCAGCTTGACGGCGTAGGCCTTGTCGCCGATAGCGGCCGCCGTCTTTTCGGCCGCCGCCAGATCGATGTCGGCAACCGCCACTGTCGCACCCTCGCGCGCGTAGGCTTCGGCGAACGCCCTGCCGATGCCGCGCGCCGACCCGGTGATCAGCGCCGATTTGCCTTTGAGCCTCACCGGGCCATCGCCTTTCCGTCCGGGCCAAAGCGATGCAGCTTGGCCTGGTCGGGCGTCAGATAGATGGTGTCGCCATGATGGACCGCGAGCTCGCCGTCGGCGCGCACCGTCAAGGTGCCGACGCTGTCGGCATGGACATGCAGGAAAGTATCGGAACCGAGATGCTCGGCGACGCCGACGGATGCCTTCCAGTCGCCCGCCGTGGTCGAGATGTTCATGTGTTCGGGGCGGATACCGATGGTCTTGGCGCTGTATTTCGCCGCCGGCGCGCCTTCGATCAGGTTCATCTTCGGCGAGCCGATGAAGCCGGCGACGAACAGGTTCTTCGGCGTCTTGTAGAGCTCCATCGGCGAGCCGACCTGCTCGACATTGCCGGCGTTGAGCACGACGATCTTGTCGGCCATGGTCATGGCCTCGACCTGGTCGTGGGTGACGTAGATCATCGTCGTCTTGAGCTGGTGGTGCAGTTCGCTGATCTCGAGGCGCATGGTGCCGCGAAGTGCGGCGTCGAGGTTGGAGAGCGGCTCGTCGAACAGGAAGGCGGAAGGCTGGCGCACGATGGCGCGGCCGATGGCGACGCGCTGGCGCTGGCCGCCGGAGAGCTGGCCCGGACGACGCTCGAGGTAGTTGGTGAGGTTGAGCACCCGCGCGGCGTCCTTGACCTTCTTGTCGATGGTCGCCTGGTCCTCGCCCGCCATCTTCAGCGGGAAGGCGATGTTCTTGGCGACCGTCATGTGCGGATAGAGCGCATAGGACTGGAACACCATGGCCAGCTTGCGCTTGGCCGGCGCCTCGCCGGTGACGTCGCGGCCGTCGATATTGATGGTGCCGCCGCTGGTGTCCTCCAGCCCGGCGATCAGCCTGAGCAGCGTGGACTTGCCGCAGCCCGACGGACCGACGAACACGACGAACTCGCCATCCTCGATGACCAGGTCGATGTTCGGAATGATCGTCGTCGACCCAAAGGATTTGGAGACGTTCTTGAGCGTGATGTTTCCCATGGTTTCCTCCCCGAGGGATTATTGTCCGTCGTCCGCCGCTTGCGGCGCCCTACTACTTCACCGCGCCGAATGTCAGGCCGCGCACCAGCTGCTTCTGGCTGAACCAGCCCATGATCAGGATCGGCGCGATGGCCAGCGTCGAGGCCGCCGACAGCTTGGCCCAGAACAGGCCTTGCGGGCTGGAGAAGGAGCTGATGAAGGCGGTCAGCGGCGCCGCCTCGGTGGTGGTCAACCGGATCGTCCAGAAGGCTTCGTTCCAGGCCAGGATGATGTTCAAGAGCATGGTCGAGGCAATGCCCGGCACCGCCATCGGGGTGAGCACATAGACGATCTCGTTCCACAGCGAGGCGCCGTCCATGCGCGCAGCCTCCAGGATCTCGCCCGGGATCTCGCGGAAATAGGTGTAGAGCATCCACACCACGATCGGCAGGTTGATCAGCATCAGCATGACCATCAGACCGACGCGGCTGTCGAGCAAGCCGGTGTCGCGGAAGATCAGGTAGATCGGGAACAGCACCGCGACCGCCGGCATCATCTTGGTGGACAGCATCCACATCAGGATGTCCTTGGTGCGCTTGGTCGGCGAGAAGGCCATCGACCAGGCCGCCGGGATGGCGATGATGAGCGCCAGGATGGTCGAGCCAACCGACAGGATCACCGAATTCAGGAAGAACTTGAAATAACCGCTCTGCGCCTGGACCTCGGAATAGCTCTCGAACGTCCCCGAAGGGATCAGGGCGAAGCCCTGGATCGCCTCCTGCTCCGATTTGAACGAAGTGATGATCGTGTAGAGGATCGGGAAGAAGATCAGCAGGGCGACGATCCAGGCCGCCACCGTGGCGATCGTCTTGTGCTGGGTGGTGACTGCGCGTGCCATCTTATCCTCCCTTACTTATCGAGGTTCTTGCCGACTGCGCGCATGGCGAAGAAGGCGACGATGTTGGCGAGAATGACGGCGATCACGCCACCGGCGGACGCCTGGCCGATTTTGAATTCGAGCAGCGCCTTCTGATAGACGAGGAAGGGCAGGTTGGTGGAGGCGTAGCCGGGGCCGCCATTGGTGGTGACCAGGATCTCGGCGTAGACCGAGAGCAGGAAGATCGTCTGGATCAGGATGACGACGGTGATGGCGCGCGACATGTGCGGCAGCGTCAGATAGATGAAGCGGCTGAGGAAGCCGGCGCCGTCCATCTCGGCCGCCTCCTTCTGCTCGCCGTCGAGCGACTGCAGCGAGGTCAACAGGATCAGCGTGGCGAAGGGCAGCCACTGCCAGGCGACGATGATGATGACGGCGGTCAGCGGATGCTGGCCGAACCAGTCGATCGGCTGGCCGCCGAAGAAGCGCGCAATATCGGCGAAGACGCCGTATTGCGGGTGCATAATCATGTTCTTCCAGACCAGCGCCGCTACCGGCGGCATGACGAAGAACGGCGAGATGACGAGGATGCGGACGATGCCTTGTCCCCACATCGGCTGGTCGATGAGCATCGCCAGGAGGATGCCGCCGACCACCGTGATCACCAGCACGCTGACGACGATGGTCAGCGTGTTGAGAATGGCCGCAAAGAATGCCGGGTTGGAGTAGAACAGCTTGTAGTTGGAGAACCAGACAAAACCGTCGCGGATCGGGTTCAGCGGATTGTATTGCAGGAACGAGAACCAGAGCGTGAAGGCAAGCGGCACGATCATCCAGACGAACAGTAGGATCACCGATGGCGCCATCATGAAGCGGGCAAGCGAACGGGTCTGCTGAGTAGCCATGACGGTCACCCTCCAAATGTCAGCCGGATTTTAGAGTTGTGTCACAATTTCCGAGATTGTGAAGGTGGCCGCCCGACTGGGATTCGGGCGGCCAATGCCGGTCATGATGCGCTACCGGCGTTCGGCACCGGGAGGAGCCTTACTTGATGTAGCCGCCTTCGGTCATCGCCGCGGTGGCTGCGTCCTGAGCCTGCTTCAGCGCGTCGTCGACGCTCGACTGGCCGGCGAGTGCCGCCGAGAACAGCTGGCCGACAGTGGTGCCGAGACCCTGGAACTCAGGAATGGCGACGAACTGCACGCCGACATAGGGCACCGGCTTGACCGTCGGATGCGTCGGGTCGGCCGCGTTGATGGAGTCCAGCGTCATCTTGGCGAAGGGCGCCGCCTTCTGGTACTCGGCGTTGTTGTAGAGCGAGGTGCGCGTTCCCGGCGGAACGTTGGCCCAGCCTTCCTTCGCCGCGACCAGATCGAGATAGCCCTTCGAGGTTGCCCAGGAGACGAACTTCTCGGCCGCTTCCGCCTTCTGCGTGCCGGCGGGAATTGCCAGCGACCATGCCCACAGCCAGTTGCCGCGCTTGCCCAGGCCATTGTCGGGCGCCAGCGCATAGCCGACCTTGTCGGCGACGGTGGAGTTCTTCGGGTCTGAGACGAAGGAGGCGGCGACGGTGGCGTCGATCCACATGCCGCACTTGCCCTGCTGGAACAGCGCCAGGTTCTCGTTGAAGCCGTTGGACGAGGCGCCCTCGGGACCGTCGGCCTTCATCAGGTCGACATAGAACTGCAGCGTGTTCTTCCATTCGGGCTGGTCGAACTGCGGCTTCCAGTTCTCGTCGAACCAGCGGGCGCCGAAGGAGTTCGACATGGCGGTCAGGAAGGCCATGTTCTCGCCCCAGCCGGCCTTGCCGCGGAGGCAGACGCCGTTCACGCCGTTGGCGCGGTCGGTCATCTTGTCGGCGGCCTGCTTGATGAAGTCCCAGGTCGGCGCATCGGGCATGGTCAGCCCGGCCTTCTCCATCAGGTCCTTGCGGTACATGACGAAGGAGCTCTCGCCGTAGAAGGGCGCGGCATAGAGCTTGCCGTCGACCGACAGGCCGCCGGCGATGGCCGGAATGATGTCCTTGGTGTCGTAGTCGTCGCCGAGCTTGTCGAGCGGCAGCAGCCAGCTTTGCTTGGCCCAGATCGGAACCTCGTAGGTGCCGATGGTCATGACGTCGTACTGGCCGCCCTTGGTGGCGATGTCGGTGGTGACGCGCTCGCGCAGCACGTTTTCCTCGAGCGTGACCCAGTTCAGCTGGATGTCGGGGTTCTTCTTGGTGAAGTCGTCGGTCAGCTTCTGCATGCGGACCATATCGCCATTGTTGACGGTGGCGATGGTGATGGATTCGGCGTGCGCGGCGAACGCAAGAGCGCTGGCCGACAACAGGCCCAGGGTGAGCGTGCGAAGTTTCATCAAATTCCTCCCATAAACCAAGTGAGCATTTGCCTTGGCTGTGAGCAATTACTCATCTGGTGTGAATTATGTCAAGCCGGATTCGATGCTGCAGCGCAGCACAAGCGACCCCTGCGCCGACACGCAAAAGCGCACGGTCGGATGGCATGAAGAGGCGCCGGCGGGGTTGGCCAGGGACGGGTTTTGGCGATCAGCCTATTGGCAGGCGATCTCGGCCAGGATCCAGTCGCGGAAGGCGCGGATCTTCGGCACGTTGCGGCGCGCCGTCGGATAGACCAGCCAATAGGCATGGCCATCGTCGCCGACCAGATCGAAAGGCTGGATCAGGCGGCCGTCGGCGAGCTCCGCCTTGAACAGCGCCCTGGTCACGATCGCCACGCCCTGGCCGGCGATCGCGGCATTGGCCTCATAGGCCTGGGCGCCCATGCTGGTGTTGGGGCGCCTGGCCAGTTCCTCGACCGGCAGGCCGGCGGCGGTGAACCAGTCCCGCCACCAGATGTCGCCGGGATCGAGGATCGGCAGGCGCAGGAGATCGGCCGGCTCCCTGACGCCGCCGATGCTGGCGGCAAGCTCCGGGCTGAGCACAGGGGTGAAATCGGCATTGAACAGCCTGTGCACCTCGACGCCCGGCCAGGTGCCGCCGCCCGAGCGGATGGCGATGTCGATGTCCTCGCGGGCGAAGTCGACCAGGCGGTTCGAGGTGTCGAGGCGGACGGCGAGCGAGGGATGCGCGACCTGGAAGGAGCCGAGATGCCGGGCAAGCCAGTTGGAAGCAAAGGTGAGCAGCGTCGAGACGCAGAGCACGCCGTCGGCGCCGCCGCGGGCCGCGGCATAGGCGCCGCTCAACAGGGCGAAGGCCTCGCTGACCGCCGGCGCCAGGCGCTGACCGGCTTCGGTCAGCACGATCTGCTTGGGCTTGCGCAGGAACAGCGGCGAGCCGACGCGCTCCTCGAGCAGCTTGATCTGGTAGCTCGCCGCGGCTTGCGTCATGCCGAGCTCGGTTGCCGCCTTGGTGAAGGAGAGATGCCGCGCCACCGCCTCGAAGACCCGGATCGCGGCGAGCGGCGGGAGCTGGGCGAGCTGCCGTGAGCTGAGTTCGGGCATAAGGGCTCCTTATGGGCCGTGATCGACGTTTGATTGGTCGCAGCGGCCGATCGGACCGATATCTGGGGTCGACGACACCTCTCGTCCAGACATAGCGAAGGCTGACGATGATGACCACGGTACAGGAAAAACTGCTTCTCGTTCCAGGCCAGGCTTGGTTTTCATGGCTTGCGCGTGGATTTGCGCACCATCGGGCGAAGCGGCGGGCCTATCTCGACATCAGGGAGCTGTCACCGCACCTGCAGCGCGACATGGGCTTGCTGGACGGCAACGGCAATTTCGATCCCTACAATTAGGCCCTGCTGATTTTATCGGAGATCGGAGCGCCTGCTGGCTTGGCGCATGAACGGCTCCGAACCCGAGGCGCAGATCATACGCCAAGCAAGGCTGTCGCGGTTCGCTCGTCGGTGATGAGGCCGTTGACCAGACGCCGGTTCACGGCGGCGAGGATGCCGGGCAATTTGCGCTCGCCCATGGCGAGCGCAATGACCAGCGACCTTTCGCGCGACGGCAACGCCGCCGAAGAGACGCGGTCATTGGTGATGCCGTCGATCATGCGGCCCTCGCGGTCGAACACCCAGCCGACGATCTCGGCGATGCCGCCGGCTTTCTGCAGCGACTTCAACTCGCCCTCGGAAATGAAGCCGTCCTCGTAGAGCGGGGCCTTGGGGCCGAGATCACCGATGCCGACGAAGGTAACGTCGGCTTCCGCCGCCAGTGCCAGCGTCGGCTGGATCATCGGCTGGCTGAGCAGCATGTCGCGCTCTTCCGGCGAGGAGGCGATGACCGGCAGCGGCATCGGGAAGGAGCGCGCCTTGACCCTGTCGGCCATGGTGAAGATGACGTTGTAGAAGGCGGCGGAGCCGTCCGGCGAGATGTTGCCGGTCAACGACACCACCTTGTGCTGCGGGCATTCCATCGGCGGCAGTTGCTCGATCGCCGCCTTCAGCGTGCGCCCGGTGCCGATCGCCATGACCAGGGGTTCCGGGGAACGCAGCCGCCGCTCGATTTCCGCAGCCGCCGCCTCGGCGACGCCGATCGTCGTCGAGGACGAGGTGGGATCGCTCGGCACCACTTCGACCAGATCGAGCGCGAAGCGCGATTTGAGCCGCGCTGCCAGGTCGAGGCAATTGGCGATCGGATGGTCGACACGCACCTTGATCAGCCCTTCCGAGACCGCCAGCGACACCAGCCGCTGCGCTGTCTGGCGGGAAATGCCAAGCGTCAAGGCGATCTGGTCCTGCGTGTTGCCGGCAACATAATACAGCCAGCCGGCGCGCGCCGCGTCGTCCAACCGGTTGCTGCCGCTGTCCTGCCGCGAATTCACTTCTGCCTCCCAAACCCGCCCAACAGTGCGCGGGACCACTAGCTTACAGGGAATGTGCCAACGCGCAATTGTCTATCGGCAGGGCAATTGCCTGCACTTGCGATGTGACCTGGAGTGGGGACGGCGGCAAAGGAAGGCCTGCTTGACGGTTTATCTCGGCCCGCAAACCGATTAAGGGGATCGGCAAAGGAGCCTTGCATGACGCCGAAAGCGGTTTTCTGGGATATGGACGGGACGCTGGTCGACAGCGAGCCGTTGCACGAGGCGGCCCTGGTGGCGGCGCTGCGCAGCGTCGGCATCGCGCCGCCGACCAATCTGCATGAGCGGGTGCTGGGCGTCGCCGCATGGCCGGTCTACGAAATGCTGCGCGCCGAATTCGGGCTCGACCTGCCGTTCGACGACTGGATCGTGCGCAAATACGATCACTACCTGCCGCTGGCCGAGACGCTGAAGCCGCGCCCGGGCGCGATCGAGATCTTCAACGAATTGCGCGAACGCGGTGTCGAGCAAGCGGTTGTCTCCAATTCCGACCGGCTGATCGTCGACGCCAATCTGCGCGCCGTGGGCCTGATCTACCCCGGTATGAAGACGATCAGCCGCAACGACGTGCGCGAAGGCAAGCCCTATCCCGAGCCGTTCCTGCGCGCCGCTCATCTGGCCGAGGTCGATCCGGCGCAATCCGTCGCGGTCGACGACAGCCTGACCGGCGCCATGGCCGGCCTTGCGGCGGGGATGCGCACGATGTTCTGGCCGGAAGCGCCGATGGCTGGGCCGCCGGGGGCCGTGGTGATCAACAGCGCTGATGAATTGCGGGCGCAATTGGGGCTCTAAGCGAACTCGTAAGCGTCGGCGCCGTCATCCTAAGCGGCTGGTCATTGGCGATACCGTGTAGCTTGGCGCATGGATTGTCTAATGTAGCGCTGGTCGACCCCCACTCCGTCTCGGCTTCGCCGAGCCACCTCTCCCCCGATCGACGGGGTAGAGGAAAGGCACCAAGCTTTTTGCCGTCAACGCTCCCTTCCTTTCCCTCCGGAGGGGGAAAGGTGGCGCTGCGAAGCAGCGACGGATTGGGGGAACCACGTGGCGATCAAGCCTCGGCCTGATCAGTCACGCCAGTCACAGAAGATGTGTGCATGGCGTATGCGTGACGGGGAGAAGGAAGAGGCCTCAGTTCCGGTAGGCCGGTTCCTGCTCGTCGAGGATCGCCTTCAGCTCGGCGAGATGGCGTTCGGCCTGGCCCGGATAGTTGTTGGCTTCAGCCGCGGTCTTTTCGGCGATGGCGTCGGACAGGGTGCGCAGCGGACGGCCGGTCCATAGCGCCTTGATGTATGTCTCGGCGGCGCGCTCGAAATAGAACATGCGGTTGAAGGTGTCGGCGGCAGTGTCGCCGATGACCAGCACGCCATGATTGCCCATGACCATGACCTTCACCTTGGGATCGGTCAGAAGCTGCGAGCAGCGCTCGCCCTCCTCCTCGAAGGCCAGCCCGCCATAATGGGCGTCGACGACATGACGGTTGAAGAAGGTGGCCGAGTTCTGGTCGATCGGCGGCAGGCGAGAGTCGGCCAGCGAGGCGAGCACGGTGGCGTGAATCGAGTGCACATGCATGACGCAGCGCGCATGCGGCACGTTGCGATGGATGGCGCCATGCAGGCCCCAGGCCGTCGGGTCCGGCGCATTGGGGCCGGAGAGCGTAGCGGGATCGTTGGCGTCGATCAGCAGCAGGTCGCTCGCCTTGATACGCGAGAAATGCACCTGGTTGGGGTTCATCAGGAATCTGGTGCCGTCGTCGTTGACGGCTAGCGAGAAATGATTGGCCACCGCCTCATGCATGTTGAGCCGCGCCGTCCAGCGGAAGGCGCAGGCGAGGTCGACGCGCTCCGCGTAGAAGGGCAGGTTGCTCAGCGGTTCCTTCTGCAGGCGGGCGATGCTCATCGAAAATCCTCCGGTTTTGGCGACAATGCCGCGCTGAAGGCCAGCCAGCAACGGCAAACTCGTGGGTCAGGCCGCCGGGCGCGCCGACTGCAACCCGCCATGCTCGACGATGAACTCGATCACCTCCTTGAGGCCCTTGCCGCGCGACAGGTCGGTGAAGCCGAACGGCCGCTTGCCGCGCATGCGGGCGGCGTCGCTCTCCATGATTTCGAGGTTGACGTTCACATAGGGCGCCAGATCGCTCTTGTTGATGATGAGGAAATCGGAGCGGGTGATGGCCGGCCCGCCCTTCCTCGGGATCTCCTCGCCCTGGCAGACCGAGATGACATAGAGCGTGAGGTCGGCGAGGTCGGGCGAGAAGGTGGCGGCAAGATTGTCGCCGCCGGATTCGATGAAGATGACGTCGAGGTCCGGAAATTTGCGGTTCAGTTCGGCGATCGCCTGCAGATTGATCGAGGCGTCCTCGCGGATGGCGGTGTGTGGGCACCCCCCCGTCTCGACGCCGACGATGCGCTCCTCCGGCAGCGCCTGCAGGCGGGCCAGCATCATGGCGTCTTCCCTGGTGTAGATGTCGTTGGTGACGACGGCAATGGAGAAGTCGTCGCGCAGCGCCTTGCAAAGCTTTTCGGTGAGCGTCGTCTTGCCGGAGCCGACGGGACCGCCGATGCCGATGCGAAGGGGGCCATTGGCCTGGGTCATGCGGAAAACTCCGTGATGGCGAGGATTGCGAAGCCTGCTCCGATCAGCAGGCAGAGCGGCGAATAGAGGCGCTGGTCGAGCCGCGCGAAAGGCTGTTCGGGCGCCAGCCGGCGCCACCATGGCGTGAAGCCGGCGGTGCCGCGCCCGAGGAAGACCAGCGCGATGAGCAGCGAAGTGGCGGCCAGGCCAGGCTTGGGAAAGGGCGAGGCAAAGACCCCCTCGAGCGCCAGTGGCCACAGCGTCGCCAGGCCAAGGCAGGCGGCGACGGCAAAGCTGGCGCCAGGCGACGGCATCTCGTCGACGCCGCGGAAGCCGACGACGGCTCGGGCGCATGACTTGGCATCGGTGCCCGGCCAGATGCCGCCGATGCCCCAATAGACATGCAGCGCGGTGATGAGGAGCAGGACGAGCGAGAGCGCGAAGGCGAGCACGATCATGAGCGGAACAACCGGGAGTACTGGGTTTCGTGCCGCATTGCCATGACGTCGGAGACGAAGGCGCAGCCACCGAGATCGTCGAGCGAAGAAGTGGCGGCGCGGGCGGCCGTCGCCAGCGCGAGCGGCTCGAAGCCGGCTAACGATGCCGTAGCGTCGACCTGGCCGACGACGCCGAGCCGGATCGCCACCTGGACGAGGTTGGAGAAGAAGGCCTGCAGGAAGGCGGAGAGCGCGTCCGTCAGGCCAATGCCGTTGCCGCCGGCAACGGCGCCGACAGCGACGCAGTAAGGGCAATCGGCCGGCAGGCGCCCCAGCACAGGACTGGGCCAGGCCGAGGCTGCCTTGAGGAAGGCCGCGCCCTGCAGCATGGTCTCGGCATGACGCTCGCGCGAGCCTGCCAATGCTTCGGCGACGGCCGCGATCTCGCCGAGATCGCCGACCTCGCTGGCACGGCGCCAGCTCTCGGCAAACAGCACGGCGTCGTTCCAGCCCGAGCCCATCTCGACCAGCGCCTCCAGCCAGGCGGCAAGGCTTTGTCTGTCGGCCACAAACCCGTCCTGCACGGCGCGTTCGAGGCCATGGCTGTAGGAGAAGCCGCCGACCGGAAAGGCCGGCGACAGCCACGCCATCAGCCGCAGCAGGGCGATGCCGGATGGCTGCTCAGTCATGGTGGTGATGGTCATCATGCGAATGGGAATGACTGTGCGAATGGCTGTGGGAATGCTCGCCGCCATGCGCATGGGAATGCGCTTCGGCGTGGCTGTGCGCATGGCCATGGTCGTGATCGTGGCCGGCATGGCCTGAATAGGCGCCGCGCACCGGCTTGAACGGCTCGGTGACCTCGCGCACCGTGGCGCCGAGACCTTCCAGCATCGCCTTGATTACATGGTCGCGTAGGATGAGGATGCGGTCGGCCTCGATCGCCGCCGCGAGATGGCGGTTGCCGATATGCCAGGCGAGCGCGGTGAGATGCACGGCATCGCGGGCACGGATATCGTAGACGTCCTCGGGTGCTGCGACGATCTCGAGCTGGCGGCCGTCCTCCAGCACCAGCCGGTCGCCATTGTCGAGAGCCACCGGCTCGGGCAGGTCGACCAGCACCTTGTCGCCGGTCTCGGTCTCGATGGCGCGGCGGCGCAGATGCCGCTCGTCATGGGCAAGCACTGCCCTGGCGTAAGGGACGGTCGCTCCGGCCTTGTCCGCGGCGAGAACGGAGATCGCGCGCGGGAATTTGGTGAAATCGGTGTTGATGTTCAGTTTCATCTCATGGCTCCGCCATTAGCTTGCGCCCGCGCGCGGGCGGGACGCGACAGCACGCGCTCGAAATAGGCATTGACGCGTTCGGACTCGATCGGAAACCGGCCGGCGCGAGCCCAGCCACCCATGTCGCCAAGCAGCACATCGACCGCGGAAAATCGGTCGCCGAGCGCGAAAGGCTTGTCGCCGAGCCGACGATCGAGCGCCTTGACCTCCGCGGCGAAATCGTGGGCGGCGGCGGGGCCGACATCGACGCGGACTTCCTTCGGCAGAATGAAGCGGTGGCGCAGCTTGTTCCACAGCGGCGCCTCGAATTCCGACTGGGCGAAATGCATCCAGGAGTCCATCTCGGCGCGGCCGGCGAGACCCGGATTGGCGCCCATGCCTTTGTCGGCATGCTTTTCGGCAAGATAGACGCAGATCGCCGCGGAATCGGTGACCTTCAGATCGCCGTCGATCAGGATCGGCACCTTGCCGGAGGGGTTGAGCGCGTAAGCTTCGGGCGAGCGCAGCTTGACCTCGACGAATTCATAGGGCTGCCCGAGCTCCTCGAGCATCCACAGGACGCGGCTGACCCGGGACCCGCGCGATCCGACGGCCTTGTACATATAGTTGAACCCTGCTTTTTCCCGGACCCTAAACCATCGCAGCCCCTAACCCAATGGGCTCAACGAGCGCGGCTCAACGGCCGCCTAGAACAGGAAATACCGCTGCGCCATCGGCAGCACGGTGGCCGGCTCGCAGGTCAGCAACTCGCCGTCGGCGCGCACTTCGTAGGTTTCCGGATCGACCTCGACGTGTGGCGTGGCGTCGTTGAGCACCATCGAATGCTTGCCGATGCCGCCGCGCGTGTTCTCGACGGCGACCATCGCCTTGTCGACGCCGAGCTTCTCTTGCAGGCCGGCGTCGAGCGCCGCCTTCGACACGAACGTCACCGAGGAGTTGGTCAGCGCCTTGCCATAGGCGCCGAACATCGGCCGGTAGTGCATCGGCTGCGGCGTCGGGATCGAGGCGTTGGGATCGCCCATCGGGGCGGCGGCGATCGAGCCGCCGACCAGCACCATCTCCGGCTTGACGCCGAAGAAGGCCGGGTTCCACAGCACCAGATCGGCGCGTTTTCCGACCGCCACCGAGCCGATCTCCCTCGACAGGCCGTGCGCGATGGCCGGGTTGATGGTGTATTTGGCGATGTAGCGGCGGACGCGGAAATTGTCGTTGTCGCCGGTCTCCTCAGGCAGCGAACCGCGCTGGCGCTTCATCTTGTCGGCGGTCTGCCAGCAGCGGATCGCCACCTCGCCGACGCGGCCCATGGCCTGGCTGTCCGACGAGATGATCGAGAAGGCGCCGATGTCGTGCAAGATATCTTCGGCGGCGATCGTTTCCTTGCGGATGCGGCTTTCGGCGAAGGCGATGTCCTCGGGGATCGACGGCGACAGATGGTGGCAGACCATCAGCATGTCGAGATGCTCGGCCAGCGTGTTGACCGTGTAGGGCCTTGTCGGATTGGTCGAGGACGGGATGACGTTGGGCAGGCCGCAGACCTTGATGATGTCGGGCGCATGGCCGCCGCCGGCGCCCTCGGTGTGGAAGGCATGGATGGTGCGGCCCTTGATCGCCGCCACCGTGTTCTCGACGAAGCCGGACTCGTTCAGCGTGTCGGTGTGGATCATCACCTGCACGTCATAGGCGTCGGCGACCGACAGGCAGCAGTCGATCGCCGCCGGCGTCGTGCCCCAGTCCTCGTGCAGCTTCAGCGAGCAGGCGCCGGCCAGCACCATTTCTTCCAGCCCCGCCGGCAGCGAGGCATTGCCCTTGCCGGAGAGGCCGATGTTCATTGGAAAAGCGTCGAAGGACTGGATCATGCGCGCCATATGCCAAGGGCCCGGCGTGCAGGTGGTGGCCAAGGTGCCGTGCGCCGGACCGGTGCCGCCGCCGAGCATGGTGGTGATGCCGCTCATCAGCGCTTCCTCGATCTGCTGCGGGCAGATGAAGTGGATATGCGCGTCGAAGCCGCCGGCGGTGAGGATCTTGCCCTCGCCGGCGATGATCTCGGTGCCGGGGCCGATGATGATGGTGACGCCGTCCTGCATGTCCGGATTGCCGGCCTTGCCGATGGCGGCGATGCGGCCGTCCCTGAGGCCGATGTCGGCCTTGAAGATGCCGGCGGTGGCATCGATGACCAAAGCGTTGGTGATGACGGTGTCGACGGCGCCCTGGGCGCGCGACACCTGGCTCTGGCCCATGCCGTCGCGGATCACTTTGCCGCCGCCGAATTTCACCTCCTCGCCGTGGAGCGTTAGATCCTTCTCGACTTCGATGATGAGCTCGGTGTCGGCAAGCCGCACCTTGTCGCCGACCGTCGGGCCGTACATCTGCGCATAGGCGGCGCGGGTAATTCTAGCCATCAGCACTTGCTCCCGAAAAGCGGCCCGATCGAAGCCGGGCTCCACATTGGCGCCATCCTATGGTCACGCAATGACCCGCTGGGCGACACCTTGTGTTCCCATTTGGCGGTTGAGGTGGGCGAGTCACCCCGAAACGACCGTTTGCCAAATCGATGGAAGGAAAATCCATGCGCAAAACGACACTTCTGGCGGCCGCCGCTGCCGCGATGCTGGCGAGCGCCGCCAGCGCCCAGCAGCAGCCTGCCCAGCAGCAGCAGCCCGCGCCGACCGCTCCCGCGGCGCCCGGCGCGCAGCCGGCCGTGCCGACGATCCAGAGCGTCAACATCGTCGACATCACCGAGCTGCCCAAGGACACCCAGACGCAGGTCAACCAGGTGATCGCCGAGCGCGGCGAGGCCGGGCTGCAGAAACTGCGCAGCTCTATCGACGCGACGCCCAAGGTGAAGTCGGCGCTGGAAGCCAAGGGGCTCACCTCGGCGCAAGTGGTCGCTGCCAGCATGAACACCGGCGGCGCGCTGACCCTGATCACCAAGAAGGCGAGCTGACGACCGGCCGCGGCGGACCGGCACCCGGTCCGCCCACGGCGCCGAAGAGGGAACCATCGCCGGACGGAAGCCGTTTCGTCCCTGTCGCGCTGCACCGCGTCCGGAAGCGACCCCCCTCAGGAGCGAGCCATGGCGATCAACCCCTTCTCCGTTACGAGGCTGAAAAGCGCAGCCGCCGTGGCGCTGCTGCTGGCGGCCGCGCCCCTTGCCGGACTGAACGCGCAAGGGCTCGAAAACAAGGAGACGGTCGACCGCATCGTCGGCTCCGACGTCGAGCAGGAAGAGAGCAAGACCACCGCCCAGGCAGGCAAGGTCGCCAGCGCGATCGACCGGACGCGCGAGAACATCGGCGCGGTGCGCAAGACCTCCAAGCTCGACAAGGTCGACATCGTGTTCCTCACCGACGCCGCACGCAGCGAAGGCGGACCGCCGCCGGCGATCGAGAGCAAGATCGAGCAGCACCGGGACGACATCGCGGAGCTGCGCAAGGAGATCGAAGCCAACGCGCTGCTGTTCAACGCCATCGATTCGCGGCGCGTGCAGGCAGAGGACGTCGTCGCCGTCGCGTTCGACGATCCGGGGAAAGTCGTTATCTATGCGGCAGCCAAGCCGCCAGGCTGAGCCGGACGCGCGGAATGGACCGACAGCTCCAGGCGCCAACGGCCTCACAGCTTGCCCATCACCTTCTGCTGAAAACCGTAGACTTCGCGTTTTCCCCCGAGCGGCACCAGCGTGACGTCGCGCTCCTGCCCCGGCTCGAAGCGGATCGCCGTGCCGGCGGCGATATCGAGGCGCATGCCCCTGGCGGCCTCGCGGTCGAATTTCAGCCCTTCATTGGTCTCGAAGAAATGATAGTGGCTGCCGACCTGGATCGGCCGGTCGCCGCTGTTGGCGACTTTCAGCGTCAGCGTCGGCAGGCCCTTGTTGAGCTCGATATCGCCTTTGGCGGTGATGACTTCGCCGGGGATCATCGCCAGCCTCACAGCACGCCGCAGACGAGGCCGACGCCGACGGCCGCGCAAGCGGCACCGGCGGCGCGGGCAAGGCCGCGGAAGCGCATGCCAAGCCCAAGCGCGGCGGCAATGCCGGTGGCGTGGAGCAGCGCGGTAGCGCCGGCAAAGCCCGCCATGTATTCCAGCCCGCCGGCGTTTTCGGGCACTTCCGTGCCATGGGCGTGACCATGGAACAGCGCGAACAGGCCGATGATTGCGACACCGGCCGAGACAGGCAGGTCAACCGCAAGTGCCACCAGCAGGCCAAGCGCCACGACAGAGGCAAGAATGCCCGGCTCGACGAAGGGTACCGGCACATGCAGCATGCCGAGCGCGCCGCCCGCCAGCATGACGCCGACGAAGGCCAGCGGCCATGCCCATATCGCCTTGCCACCCTTGAGCGCCGCCCAGAGCCCGACCGCGACCATCGCGGTCATGTGGTCGAGGCCGGACAGCGGATGCATGAAGCCGGCGGTGAAGGACGAGGTCGTGCCGACGCCGACATGGGCATAGGCGGGCATCGCCGCTGCCAGCAGCATGACGGCGGTCAGCGTGGTGCGTTTGGTCGAAGCTGAGATCATCGATTTGCCTTCTCTTATGCCTTCTCTGGGGACGGTCAGGCGGCCACGCGGGGGCCGCAACCCTCGGCCTTGAGCACGCGTTTGGTGGAAGCCGGGTATTTCTTCAGCATGGCCGCCGGCCGGATCGGCCGCGCCGTAAAATTGCCGCCGCAGTTCGGGCAGACGCCGCCGAGCACGTTTCCAGCGCAATCGGCGCAGAAGGTGCATTCGAAGGTGCAGATCAATGCATCCGTCGCCTCCGGCGGCAGGTCCTTGTCGCAGCATTCGCAGTTGGGGCGCAGCTCCAGCATCTTTTCCTCCTCAGCGTATCGGCTCGTGCACGGTCACCAGCTTGGTGCCGTCGGGAAACGTCGCCTCCACCTGCACGTCGTGGATCATCTCGGCGATGCCATCCATCACCTGCGCGCGGGTGACGACATGGGCGCCGGCCTCCATCAGCTCAGCGACCGGGCGGCCGTCGCGGGCGCCTTCAACGACGAAGTCGGTGATTAAAGCGATCGC
This sequence comes from Mesorhizobium sp. M4B.F.Ca.ET.214.01.1.1, assembly GCF_004791545.1. Classification (NCBI taxonomy): domain Bacteria; kingdom Pseudomonadati; phylum Pseudomonadota; class Alphaproteobacteria; order Hyphomicrobiales; family Phyllobacteriaceae; genus Mesorhizobium; species Mesorhizobium sp. M4B.F.Ca.ET.214.01.1.1. The sequence goes on along the minus strand of NZ_SRUX01000021.1, from coordinate 6,142 downwards.
CTCCGGGTGGTTGAGCTTGACGCCGCGCTCCAGCCGCTTGCGCGCCACGATCGCCGCCATGGCGATGAGCAGCTTGTCCTTTTCCCTCGGCGTCAGGTTCATGCGTCTTCCCGGATTGGCGTAATCAGCTTCAGAGTGACCATAATTTGGGCAGGCCGGCCCGTCCGTTGAGCAATTCGACAAGCGGAACCAGCCGCTTGCGGAGCCGGTAGCCGTCCTCGGCGAACAGCCTCGCAAGAAGCTTGCCAGATTGGTTGACGGTCCAGACGCTGGCGCCGCCCGCATCGCCGATGATGGCGCGCGCCGGATCGAGAAAAGCCTCCGCCCGCGGCGAGACCATCAGCAGTGTCGCGACCGCGGCGGCGCCGCCGGCGACGGCCGGGCGGCCGAGCGCAGCCGCTATGTCCGGCCCTATGCGGAAATCCTCGGCGTGGACGAGAGCGCCCTCCTGGCGGACACGCCAGCGGTCATGGAAGCTGCCTTCCGTCGTCCTTTCGCCCATGGCCAGGCGGCCGAACACGGTGGCCTCCAGCAACAGCGCCTCGGCGCCGGCGGCAAGCTCGACGTCGAGGCTGCGGGCGAAAGCCGCGCGGTCGAAGACGATGGTTTCCTGCGGCAGCCAGGCGAGGCTGCCGCCTGCGCCGACATTCAGCTCGACCCGCATTTCGGCACGGTCGGAGGCAGCTCGATAGACCTTCTCGCAGGCCTGGGTGGTGATCGAGGCAGAGGCACCGGCGCCGACGTCGACCTGCCAGGCAAGGCGGTCGCCGCCGGTCAGGCCGCCGGCGGTGTTGATCAGCACGGCTTCCAGCGGGTCGACCGAGACGGCCGGCATGCGGATCTTGGCCGAGCCGTCCTGGTAAAGACGCTCGAGCCGCGTGCGGCCGTCCTTCCTGCCGCAGAAAAGCCTGGCTCGCCCGGCAACACGCTGTGCAGTCGGCGCTGAAGTCGAGAGAGTTGCCATCATGTCCATGCCGCCAACGTTAAGCACTCCGGCGGCTTTGTCGATATATAGCTTGTTGCTTGACAGCGTTTCGGTTTCTATAGAGGGAGCCACCTTGGAACGGTCATGCGACGTCTGACGGAGCATGAAGCGACGACGACGATGCGAATCCGGGGATAAAAGGGGCGCTGATCGATTGGCGTCGGGAAACGACAAAGTGGGGAAGAGACCGAATGGCTGATCAGCTGGCGACGGACATCATCGCGAAGATCAAGGCTCATGCCGAGCCCGGCGGCGAAGAGATCACCACCAGCACCGAATTGACCGCGCTGGGCATCCATTCACTGGAACTGACCGAGATCATCTTCGATCTCGAGGAAGAGTATGGCATCGAGATCGAGATGAACACGGTCGATGCCTGGAGCAATCTGAAGAATGTCGGCGACATGGTCGAGGCGGTTCGCGCGCTGATCGCGAAAAAAGCCTGACCGCATGCTGAAACGCGTCGTCATTACCGGCATCGGCGGACTCTGCGGGCTTGGCACCGATGCCACCGCCATCTGGAGCGAAATGCGCGCCGGCCGCTCGGCGATCGGGCCGATCGACAATCCGCTGCTGCACGATTTGAAGGTCAAGATCGGCTGCGAGATCAAGGAGTTGCCCGAGCACGGCATCGACCGCAAGCAGCTGGTGTCGATGGATCGCTTCAGCCTGCTGGCGGTGATCGCGGCACGCGAAGCCATGCAGCAGTCCGGACTGGCGACGCATGCGGACAATACCTACCGGATGGGCACGATCGTCGGCGTCGGCGTCTGCGGCTTCGAGGCGATCGAGGAAAACTACCGCGCCATTTTGATCGACAAGAAAAACCGCGCCGGCATCTTCACCGTACCGAAGGTGATGCCAGGCGCCGCCTCGGGCCAGGTCAGCATGAATCTCGGGCTGCGCGGGCCGGTCTTCGGCGTCACCTCGGCCTGCTCGTCGGCCAACCACGCGATCGCCACGGCTGTCGACCAGATCCGGCTCGGCCGCGCCGACGTCATGGTCGCCGGCGGCACCGACGCGCCGCTGGTCTGGGGCGTGCTGAAGGGCTGGGAGGCGCTGCGCGTGCTGTCGCCCGAAACCTGCCGGCCGTTCTCGGCCGACCGCCAAGGCCTGGTGCTCGGCGAAGGCGCCGGCATGGCGGTGCTGGAAAGCTACGACCACGCCATGGCGCGCGGCGCCACAATCCTCGCCGAGATCGCCGGCGCCGGCCTCTCCGCCGACGCCTCCGACATCGTCGCGCCGACCGTCGAGGGGCCGGAGGCGGCAATGCGCTTCTGCCTCGCCGACGCCGGCCTCAATCCCGAGGACATCGACTATCTCAACGCGCACGGCACCGGCACCAAGGCCAACGACCAGATCGAGACGGCGGCAATCAAGCGCGTCTTCGGCGAGCACGCGCGCGCGCTTTCCATATCCTCGACCAAGTCGATGCATGCGCACTGCCTCGGCGCCTCGGGCGGGCTGGAGATGATCGCCTGCGTGATGGCGATCCGCGACGGCATCGTGCCGCCGACGGCGAACTTCCGCGAGGCCGACCCGGATTGCGATCTCGACGTGACGCCGAATGTCGCGCGCGAACGCAAGGTGCGCGCCGCGATCAGCAACGGTTTCGCCTTTGGCGGCACCAATGCGGTGCTGGCCTTCAAGGCGGTCTGACGGCCTCTATTTCCGCCAGGGTCATTTCCATCGACGGTCCGGAACCCTCGCTTGCATATTGATCGCGGCGGGCCGCGCGCCTAACTCATGGCGACCCGCCACGACCGCCGTCCGGCGCCCAGTCCCCGCCCAGGAGCCTTCGATGACCGACCTGTCCGCCTTTCCGATCGCCATGCGCTGGCCGGCCGCCCATCCCGATCGCATCCAGCTCTATTCCTTCCCGACGCCGAACGGGGTGAAGGTGTCGATCACGCTGGAGGAGCTTGGCCTTGCCTACGAGCCGCATGCGGTCAACATCGGCAAGAACGAAAGCTGGACGCCGGAATTCCTGTCGCTCAACCCCAACGGCAAGATCCCGGCGATCATCGATCCGAACGGCCCCGGCGGCAAGCCGATCGGCCTGTTCGAATCCGGCGCCATCCTGCTTTATCTCACTGACAAGACCGGCAAGCTGATCCCCGCCGATCCGATCCGTCGCTACGAGACGATCCAGTGGGTGTTCTTCCAGATGGCCGCGATCGGCCCGATCTTCGGCCAGGTCGGCTTCTTCAACAAATTCGCCGGGCGCGAGATCGCCGACAAGCGGCCGCTGGAGCGCTATCGCGACGAGTCGCGGCGGCTGATCGGCGTGCTCGAAACCAGGCTCAAGGGCCGCAGCTGGATCATGGATGACGACTACACCATCGCCGACATCTCGATGCTCGGCTGGGTGCGCAATTTGATCGGCTTCTACGAGGCGCGCGAACTCGTCGGCTTCGACGACTTTCCGCTCGTGGCGGCATGGCTGGAGCGCGGACTGGCGCGGCCGGCGGTGCAGAGAGGCCTCACCATCCCCGCCAGGGGCTGAAAGGCCGACCCTACTTCGCCTTGGCTTTCGCGCCACCTCTGCCAATCACCGAAGCCGCGAGCCGCGCTGTGGCGGCCACCGCGCCCGTTGCAATGCTTGCCACGGTGCGGATCGGGCCCGACTTGGCTGCCGCCGGCTTGTGCGACTTCGGCGCCTTCACGGCGGCCTTGTGCACCGCGCCCGGCACCACCTTCTTGGGCGCCGCCTTGCCGAAGGCTGGCTTGGCGTCCTTCGAGCGCTCGGCTATTGCCGGGCCGGCGCCGTTTTTCGCTTGGGTGGCCTTGCGCGGAGCTGCCTTGCCCTTGACGGGTTTTCTTGTGCTGGTAGCCATCGGACGAGTCCTTCAAACGACACAATCAGGATGTCGGCATAACGACCGGAAAGTCTTAAGGTTCCGCTCGGAAATTGCTGCAAATTGAACGAGTTCGCCTTAGCCCGGTTCGCCGATGACGAGATCGGCGACCCGCCGCCGCGCCAGCACGCGATCGATGTTGGGCATGTCGTTGGAGGCGATCCAGGCGCGGGCGTCCTCGTCGGAGCGGCCATGGCCGCGCCAGCGCTCCATCAGGCGGCGCTCGAGCTCGCCCCGCGGCACGTCGACGAAGATGGTGAAATCGAACAGAGGCGCCAGCCGCGACCACGGCTCCTCGTCGAGCAGCAGATAGTTGCCCTCGACCAGGATGAACTTGGTGTCGGCGCCGATGATCTCGGCCGCGGCGCGCGACAGTTCCATGCCGCGGTCGAACACCGGAATGGCAATGTCGGGCTCGCCCGAGCGGATGCGCTTCAGCAGCGTCTCGAAGCCGGCGAAGTCGAAGGTCTCCGGCGCGCCCTTGCGCGCGCGCAGACCACGGCGGTTGAGCACGATGTCGTCAAAGTGGAAGCCGTCCATCGGCACCACTTCGGAAGCGCCTTCCGGCAGCAGTTCATGCAGCCTGCCGGACAGCGTCGACTTGCCGGCGCCGGGCGGGCCGGCGATGGCGACGACGAAGCGCTTGGCCTTGCCGGCGCGCTTGAAGATGGCGGCTGTGATATGGGCGATCTCGGACATCGGCGCCTTTCCGGTAGCGATTTTCGGCCGCATCTTGGCGGCAGTCGGCGGAAATTTCAAACCCGCGCGGGATGCCCGGCGTTCAGGCCGGAACGGAGCGGCCGAGGCGCAGGAAATCGCCGTCGAAAGCGATCTCCCGAACCATGCCGTCGGCGCCGGTTATGCGCATGTGGTCGCGCGCGGCCTCGATGTCGCGCGGCGGCTCGCCGCCGGCGAAAGGCACGGCGCCGATGACATGGCGGAAGGAGACGCTGCGGCCTTCGGCAAGCGCAAAGGCGGTGGCGACGCCTTCGCGCTTCAGCCAGTTGTCGCCGAGCGAGGCGGCGTGGCCGACCGCGGCGCGACCGTCCTCGATGCCGAGCACCCCGAGATGGCGGCCGCCCCACGGCGCGTAGTCGCGGCCGCCATTGCTGAACCACAGCATGGTGATGGGCAATTCGGCCGGGTTCTTCAGCACCAGCACCAGGTCCTGCTCGGCATGGCGCGCAAGCGCCGTCCAGCCCGGCCCGCCGTGATCGGCTTCCACCAGCGTCAGGAAATCCTCGCGCCTGTCCTCTATGCGATACTCGGTGAGATCGGCGGTGCCGCCGGCTGCCGTGGGAAACCGGGTCAGATCGGCCGAGCGGGCGGGGTAGGCAAGGAGGAAACGGCCGCGCGCCGGATCGGGCTCCAGCGGGTCGCCCGGCGTCGCCGCATAGCGCTTCGGCGAGAAGGCGAGAGACCCGCCGCCCTGCATTACCGTCATTGGATGGTGGGCGACGGAAATGGCGCCGGCGCCGCCGGAAAAGACATGCTCCTGGTAGAGGAAGGGGTGGGTGTCGCGCAGCGTCAGCACCTTGTCGACGCTGGCACCCATGACCTTGCGGCGCAGCCGGAAGCTGGCGCGCCAGCCATCGCTGACGGCGCTATCTTCAACCAGGTCCCAGGCGCTGTTCGCCGGCCAGCCATGCAGCGGCGCCTCCTCGACATCAGCGCGCGAGAACGGCGCGCAGAGGAAATCGCCGGAGAGTCGCACCGTGCCCTCGGGCAGGTCCTGCGGCAGGCTCTCGCGCGGCGCGCCGACCCAGGGCGCGCGATGCAGCGGCTGCAGCCGGCGGCCGTCGGCCTCGACCGTCATGTCTGCGATGTGGCCGACCGCAAGGTCGAGCGCGACCGAGATGCCCCTTGCCTTGATCGTGACCGTATCCATGCCTGTCACCCTCGCGAATCTTTGGCGCCAGCAAAGCCCGCGCGATGCCCGATGCGCAAGCGCTGCGAAAAGCATTTTGCATCAGACGGGAAGTCGGCGCCGCCCCTCATTGCCCTGCCGGGCATTTCTCCCCGTATAGTGACGGGGAGAAAGGGGCTGTGTCCGAACCGGATAGATAGGTAACAGAATGGACCGATTGCATAGGTGACAGTTTTCTCCCTCGCCGGAGGACCCGGCGATGGTTTGGCGAGAGACTGGCATCATGGACGAGCGGCTTCGTTTTGAGTGGATTGCCTTTCTGGCGAAGAGACGATGAGCGAGCTTTGTGCGGCCTACGGCATTTCGCGCAAGATCGGCTATAAATGGCTGGGTCGCTACCGGGAGTTTGGCCCGGAGGGTTTGCACGATCGG